>QZIK01000067.1 GCA_003599015.1 Desulfobacteraceae bacterium
CAATTTCGTGGGTCGACTTCTGGGTGCGGATGATTCTTGCAGTACCAATATCTTCGGTTTCCCACCTAACTACCTTATTAAAGGATCTAATCGTATATTGATTGTAACAGATAAGACCAAAAATTCTTCCGGTTACCAATGCTGGTGCGTCGGCGTGGGCTACGTGGAGATATCCGGGAAGGTGGGCTTCAGGGTGACGTCTTTTACGCCTGAAGACGGGCAGGAAAATGTCCTCTGGAATGCCCCCGGCATCACGGTTAACTTCAGCAACGAGGTTAAAAAAGAGTCGGTAGAAGGCAAGGATACGATCATACTCGAGTACCGCGACCAACTGGGTAACTGGACAAAGGTGAACGCCGAAGTGAAGATGGCATCGGCCACCAAGGCCCAGGTCACTCCGTCGGGGAATCTTCTGGACGGCGTACGGTACCGGATGAAGGTGGTGGACGGTCCCCAGGGGGTCCTTGCCAAAGGGGATGCGGAGCTTGAGGAAGGGGCTGAGTGGTATTTCTGGACCATGGTGAATCTGGACGGCCAGACCGCCAATGTCTTCAAGCCCAATACCACAAAAGATAAACTTCAGATAACCTGGTTCAACGTAAGCAGAAACGAAGACCTGATTCCTTACAGGTGGGTCGCCAACAGGATCTATGTTCTGTGGGAACCCAAGGCAGGCGTTTTTGACGATGATGAGGTAAAGGAGATAAAAGCAAAGGTCGCCCTGAGTGTCAATGGCACATCCGAGACAAGGGACTGCACCATAAAAAGGCCCGACCGCTACACGGAAAACGAGAAAAAACTTGCCCAGAACACCGTCAATTTTGATCGCCAGGGGGGAACCGCCGCGCAGGAGGCTTACAATGTGAAGGTTGAGCCTGTGCCCCAGAGCGGAACAAACAAGGTCTTCCAGAAGAACGCGGCCGCAACGGTCAAGGCCAACATCAGAAACCTATCATTTGATTATGCGGTCTGCTCCATGGCCGGCTGGTACGGGGGGCCTGTGGCAGCGGACCTGGCCGCAGCTAAGGCCGAGTTCCTTGCGGGAAAAGAATATACCAGACTTATATATCCGCTGAATTCGGTGTTTGAAACAGAGAAGGGGACCATTGCCAGAGGAAACGGCGGCTTTAACATGGAGTACACCACCACTAAGAGATCGGCATGGTGGGACGATGATAATGTGGCAGGAAACAGTGTTGATGAAAACGTGCGTTATGTGAAAGACCTGACCTCCAATGTGGAACAGGAGGAAATGCTCCAGGTCATCGATCATCTTACCACCCTAAAACCTGCTGCGGACAAGTTTATTATAGGCCTTATTCCGGGCGACGGAATACCTGGAGCCAACGGCCTCAGTTCGGGTTCCGTGATTTTGCTTGCGCACGGCAACTTCAATGCGAGCACCGTAGCCCACGAAATAGGTCATCAATACGACATAGCGGTTGCGACAGAGGCAGGATGCACCAATGAGCACAACAATGACGGAAGGGTCATAGAGGGCTTCAACCCTTACAGGATGGACAACAAGTCCTATGAGGAGGGTAACGCGGACCACGCCAAGGTTGCCCATAACTTCTGCGGCGGCGGCAGTTACAACACACCTGTCGTTCCTTTGATGAACAAATGGGGAGAGCCAACTGCCTTCAGGTGGATCAGACCTGATAACTACAAGCGTCTCATGACGGTTGTCGGAGTGGCGGCCGCTGCGTCCTCGCCTGCGCTTACAGGGGATTTTATGATTGTTACAGGTTCGCTGGACAACGCAGGGACCATACAATTCGTTAATCCCCTGTATCGGACAAAGCAGCGTCACGTTGCGGCGCCCACAGGCACTGGTTACACTGCACAGCTCTTCTCCGGGCCCAACGGCACGGGATCTTCTCTGGGGCTTTTCAATTTCAGCCCTGACGCCTTCAAGGTGAGCGTGGACAGGAATAACGGGGATATAGTGGAACTTCCCAGCAGGATGTTTGCCTTCTCTATTCCCTTTGACGATGCAGCCCAGAGCCTTGTGGTCAGGAAGACCGGAGGCGGGAGCGTCACCATAAACAAAGGGGATAAGGGAGCGGGTTTTCCAACAGCAGCCATTACAAGCCCTGCAAATGGGTCTACCATAAACGGAGTGGTGAACGTCACATGGACTGGGTCGGATGACGGCGGGACGGTTCACTATCGCCTTGAGTTCAGCCCGGACGGAACCAACTGGATTCCTCTGTCGGGTCAGATGACCAATATGAACAGCTTCAGTTTCGATACCACAAGGTATACAGCCGGATCTGGCAAGAAGCTTGCCCTTATTGCCTATGACGGCTTCAATACCACCAGGGTGGAGATAAACGTAACCCTGGGAAACGGGGTTACAGTCAAGTCAACAGAGCCACCGGCAGGGGCGACCGGGGTGAGCCTGGATCAGATCGTGTCGGCCTTCTTTGTAAGCCCGATGGATGGGAGCACATTGAGCGGAACCACATTTCAATTGCTGAAATCCGGGGCCTCTGTTCCTGCCAAAGTCTATTATGACTCCTCAGCCCGCATGGCCCTTTTAAAGCCCTTAAACAGACTTGAAGCAAACACGGTTTACACTGCAAGACTCACGGGCGGAGCAAGCGGAATTAAGGACAGCTCAGGGAAGACCCTTGCATCCAACTACGAATGGACCTTCACCACCAGGACTCCTGCCGCAAACCCCCAGGTGATACTTGTCTCACCGCCTGACGGGGCTGCCAAGGTTCCGGTCAGTACTCTTGTACAGGCAACCTTTGCCAATGCCCTTAATGCATCAACGGTAAACGCTACGACATTTACCCTGGCAAATGGAGGCGGTCAGGCCGTGGCGGGGACTGTGAGCTATAACGCCACAAACAAAAGCGCCCTTTTTACGCCCGGCGCTGATCTCGCCCAGGATACCACCTATACGGCCACTCTTACCACGGGTATCCAGAACCAGCAGGGGCTGCCGCTTGAAAGCGCCTATACATGGAAGTTCACCACGGGAAAAGAGACCTTCCAGTGGGTAAGGATAGTCAAGGTGCTGTCCGACCAGGGAAAGGACAAAAACGGAGACGGACTCTATGACGAACTCGTTATCAGCTTTCTTGTGGAGGTTAAGGCCTCGGGCAACTATAATCTCAACTGCCAGCTCAAGGACAAGACCGGAGACGATATAGAGTGGAAGTCCGTTTCACAGAACTTCTCACAGCCTGGCGTTTACGTGATGGAGATAGCTTTTGACGGCAACAAGATTGCCGGACGGGGTGTGGACGGCCCATACCAGGCAACCAATATCTATGTATATGACCAATGGAACTCAGGGAGGTATTATTCCTATCCGGGGAGCTACTGGACATACGCATACAAGGCCAACGAGTTTTACTCGGTGCTGAGACTCACGCAGTTTCCTGATATTGTCGTGGCCGTTAATTCAAATAATCCGAGCATAATCAATCTCGATAATTACGCCACCCACAGCCAGTACAATGTAAACACCCTTACATGGAAGATACTTATTAACACCAACCCAGGAGCAGGAGTAACTATAAGCAACACCCGCACCCTGAATGTTGCCCCCAACCAGGGTTTCAACGGGTATACGGATGTGACGATAGAGGCCAAGGATACGGACGGCATAAGAATGCTGGACACCTTCCGGGTGCTCGTGCTGGAGAACTATCGTTTTGCATCTGCAGGCTGGTACATGATCTCGCTTCCGGTCCAGCCGTCCAATACTGCAATAACATCCGTGCTTGCAGCGGTTGCAGGGAAATACGGAAGTGTCTGGGCATATTCAGGAGGCGCCTGGAAACTCTATGATCCTGCAAATCCTGGATTCAGTGATCTTTCCACCATGGAACCGGGGAATGCCTACTGGATAAAGATGAACCAGGCAGGCAATCTATTTGTCCTGGGCACGGGGGTTGAGAAAAGGCCTGTCAATCTTGTTCAGGGATGGAACTTTGCAGGCTACAACTCCACAATTGCCAATCTGCCGCAGGACGCCTTTTCCACCATAGCGGGGAGATATCTTTCAGTATGGGCTTACAAGGGAGGGGCGTGGAAGCTCTATGATCCATCCAATCCGGGGATGAGCAACCTGACGGTGGTTGAACCAGGATACGGGCTATGGATAAACGCCATAATGGCGAGCGAGTGGGTCCTGCCATAGTTATTTTCATGGCCGGGGATGCCGGAGGATGAACTGTACTTAAATCCTCCGGTATCTCCGGTAACTTTGACTTTTCTTCAGCTAAAAATTC
The DNA here is from genome assembly GCA_003599015.1 of Desulfobacteraceae bacterium. GTDB lineage: Bacteria > Desulfobacterota > DSM-4660 > Desulfatiglandales > Desulfatiglandaceae > CG2-30-51-40. The sequence continues at coordinate 4,254 of QZIK01000067.1, forward strand.
GCTATAAAGAGGCTATGTTCAGGGACATATGCAGCAAGGGAAGTTTACTCATGGGTTACGAAATGATTGTTGCGCCATCCGGCAGGCAAGCTAAATTCGTTTGAACTTTCCGGAGGCCTTGATCCTGGATGAAAGAAGCTTGGCGCACACGGGGCAGTACAGGCGGTGTTCCTTTGTGTCGGTGTGTGAGGTTGTAGCCTCTGCCACATGGATCATGAATCTCTGTGAGGCAAAGTATCTCCCGCAGGCCTCGCACCTAAGCAGCGGATGTACGCCGATTATTTCATCCCTTATGGAGATTGTCCTTATGCCTTCTTTGTCTATAAGATGGATTGCCCCTGTAGGGCAGATGTTGGCGCAGGTTCCGCACCCTATGCACTGCTTTTCAGCCGGAACAACGTAGCCGGCTGTGCCCCTTTTTTCCATTTTGAGCGCGCTTGCCCCCACCACCTCGCTGCACACCCTGATGCAAAGCCTGCACCTTATGCACCCGTCGGGGACAGGGCCTGTTTCAATTCCGAACCTTTCCGAAAGGCTGAGAAGGGTCCTGCTTTGCGGAGCCATGGCAAGAAGCCTCTGCATGGCTGCGGAACGGGCGGTTTTGACAAGGTCCGTGTCCGTTTTTATGATCAGGCCATCCCGGACCTTGAGGATACAGGACAGCATGGTCATGGGGCGGCTGCTTTTTCCTTCAACTTCTACCGCGCATAGCTTGCAGGCCCCGATCGGCCTCAGGGCCTTGTGAAAGCAGATGAAGGGTATTTCAACTCCATATAGCAGGGCCAGTTCAAGAACCGACCTGCCCTCTTCAGTTTCATATGTATTTCCGTTTATCGTTACTGTGACTTTTTTATCCATGGCTGCTCATCAATCCGTGATCGCTCCGTGCAGGTCTCTTACGTAGTCTTCCAGATACCTGACCTCGGAGGAAAGTATCTCTACCTTGTAATGCGCCAGATCGCACAGATGAAGCATTGCCACTATCTCTTCACCCCTGATGACCGGCAGATGCCTTATATCCGCCTTGAGCATAAGGGCTATTGAGGAGTCCAGATCGTCCTGCGGTGTTGCAACTATGACCTTGTTGGTCATGACCTCCGGTATGCTCATCTCAGATATGGGCCTTTGCCCGGCCTTTTTAAAGGCCCTTACAATATCGTGCTCCGTTATGATTCCTGTTGTTTTTTTGCTTCGAATGACAAGGAGGCTGCTTGTGGGAAGGTCTGCCATGAGTTTTGCCGCCTCCTCAATATTTCTGTCCTCCTCAATGGTAAAGGCCCTGCGGCCGGCTTCCCCAAGGATATCCTGCAGGAGCATCACTTCTCCGAAGCTGTGCGCAGACAATCCTGCGGAAAGCGGTGGGTTCCCTTGTCGTCTATGCTTACTTCAATGAGGGCGTCGGGGTCGTTTTTCTCTGTATCGGGATCGGTAACTACCCCCCTTAGTCCTACAAAGCCGTCCATGTATTTGCCCCAGCTTTCATCATTTGACTTCCTGAATATCTCCACCCTTTGACCCCTTCTGAAAGCCATAATCCTAACCTCCCGGCTGCGACTCTAGGATGGTTTGCCTGCGGGAAAGGCCTCTGAGCCTGCCGCGGCAGCTCTTCTCCTCGCGCAGTTGCTGCAAATTGGTTTATCCCCTGCTGGGGGTGCAATCCCAATGACGTTTTTCCTTATGAAGTCGTGATAGCGCTCAGGACCCAAAACCTCCCCGCAAAAAGCGCATCTCTCCATCTTCATCCTGTTCAGGATGGTCCCGCAAAGACTCAGGATTCTCTCGTCTCCCCTGTCTTCTATCCTCATCGCGCCGGTGGGGCAATTGGCAGCGCAGGCACCGCACAGGATGCATCTTTCGGCGGTGATCCGGAGGTCTGTCGCACGGTCCCCGTTGGCGGACAGATACCCCAACCGGAGGGCGTCCACTTTCATCTGGTTTCGGCAAATATCCACGCACCTTCCGCATCTGACGCAGATATCGCATCTGAGGCACCTCTTTGCCTCGTTTCTGGCCACTTTTTCGTCAAAGCCCAGTTCCACCTGCTGGAAGGTTATCCTTCTTCTGTCGCGGTTGAGGAGGGGCATTTCGGGTCTTGATAGCTTAGTTTTTTCTGAGGCGGAAGTTTCGAAGACGGGAAGCCTTGTTCTTCTCACCGGCACAGGTGGGAGTTCAGGTTGAGGTATTCCTGAAAGATACCTGTCTATGGCCTCCGCAGCCCTCTTTCCTCCTCCTATGGCCTCCACCACGGTTGCGGGGCCTGTAACGGCGTCTCCTGCCGCGAAGATCCCTTCAAGGGAAGACTCCATAGTCGAGCCTTTCACCGTGATGGTCTTTCTTCTAGACCAGGAAAGCTCAGGAATCTCGTCCAGACATGCCGACTCCACTGCCTGCCCTATGGCTGGTATTACTGCATCAACTTCGAGGATAAAATCGCTTCCCTCAACCGGAACCGGCCTTCTTCGCCCGGATTCATCCGGCCGGCTTAGTTCTGTCCTGATGCACTTAAGAGCCGTAACCTTTCCTTCTCTACCCACTACCTCAACCGGAACCGTCAGGAAAAGAAAACGCACCCCTTCTTCCTCTGCCTGCTCCACCTCTTCCCTGTTGGCAGGCATCTCGGCGTGGGTCCTGCGATATACCACCGTAACTTCCTCGCAGCCTAGCCTTATGGAGGTCCGGGCAGCGTCCATGGCCACGTTTCCGCCTCCCACGACCGCCACTCGCCTGCCAGGCATCCTTCTGTCTCCCATAGCGACCCTCTTGAGCAATTGGATCGCGTCCGTAACCTGTGGGAAGTTCTCCTCTCCGGGCACAGCCATCTTGTGGCTGGCATGAGCGCCTATTGAGATGAGAAAGGCGCTGAATCCCTCATTTCTGAGCTTTTCGATTGAGACATCTCTTCCCAGGCTGGTGTTAAACCTGAACTCCACCCCAAGCTCCTCGAGCATAGCAACCTCACGGTCAATTACCTCCCTGGGGAGCCTGTAGCGCGGTATTCCCACCATCATCATGCCCCCTGCCATCGGGAGCGACTCGATCACTGTAACTCCGTATCCTTTTATCGCCAGATAATAGGCAGCCGTCATTCCGGCCGGGCCTGCCCCGATGACGCATACCTTTTGTTCGTTGTCGGTTTCTCGATAGGGGTTCTTATATCTGCCCTGGGATATGGCCCTCTCCGCTGCAAAGGCCTTTAGGTATTTGATGGAGATGGGTTTGTCCATGCGGCCTCTAACGCACATGAATTCGCACGGGTTGGTGCAGATCAGCCCGCAGACCCAGGGAAAGGGGTTGTCCTTGCGGATGAGCTCAATGGCCTCCTCATCATTTCCAAGCCCCACTAGGGTCACGTAACCCGGGACATCAATTCCGGCCGGGCATGCCGTCTGGCATGGGGCAGGGGTCAGGACCACACAGTCCGTTACGGGGCAGTTGCGGGTCCTTATGTGACTTTCAAAAAGCTCTCTGCTGGAATAAACGGCATCGAGGGCGGTTTTCCCCCATTCGGAGCAACCGTTTTCTTCTCCCCACACGGCGATTCGGCGGGCCAGCGACTCTATTGTTATCAGGTGATCCCTGCCCGCCCTGCCGTTGATGATGTCGTCGAGGAGGGTTATGATTTCCTCGCCCCATCTCCTGAATCGAGCGACAGGGAGTCCCCCCCCTTCCAGCATGGAGAAGAGCTTGGCCCTCGTCTCCTTTACGGGGCACTGTGCGCTATTGCTTGTTTGAGCTTCTTTCATTTTCTAATCCAGCGCGGCCATGGCCCTTGCGTAACGTTCTCTTCTTATAGGCCTTACTGCCTCCGGTTTTTCAAAATGAAGGCAATGGGTGGTGCAGAGGGTGACACAGGCCGGCTTCAGTCCCCTGTCTATACGATCCATACAGTAATCGCATTTTACAACCTTTCCTATGGCTGAATTCCACTGTGGTGCTCCCCAGGGACAGGCCGACATGCAGGTCTTGCATCCCACGCAAAGTTGGTGATCAACAAAGACGATTCCGTCTTTTTTTCTTTTCTGCATGGCGCCTGTGGGGCATGCAGCAACACACCAGGGATCTTCGCAATGGTAACAGGGCATAAAGGTATATGCAGCCCTGGGCTGTTTGTCCACGAGTCTGGGACCGACCGTAATAACTTCGCATATCTTTGGTCCTGCTGGAAGCCCCTTGTTGCTTTTGCATGCAACCTCGCAACTGTGGCAACCTATGCATTTTTTGACATCCTGGAAAAGGTAATAACTGCTCATTTTATTCCTCCCGAAAAGAGCTTTTTCCCGTTCAGGCCGGCGTCACCTTCACAAAGGTGTGGTGCAGCGCTGGGCTTCCTCCGATTAGGTCCGATATATTTTCCATGAGAAGACTGTCTGATACGCCCCTGTTAAATGTGCGTGTAGCCAGTTCAGCCCTGTGCCCGAAGCCATGGAGCATAAATACTGCTTCAGGATGAATCAGGTCGGTGACATGGGCCTTTATGGTTCCGGAACCTTTATCAGATGAAACTGTAACCATGGCACCGTCTTTTATTCCGATCCTTTCTGCCGCCTTGGTGTTTATCCAGAGTTTGTTTTCAGGAACAAGCTCGCTCAGGTAGGGGTTATTCTGTGTAGATACGTGGGTATGGGCAGCGCAGCGACCGACCGTCAGGCGAAACTGGCCGGCAGGTGGGACAGGCATTGTCTCATATGGTGGAAATGACTCAAAGCCTGCCTTCTCAAGAAGAGAGGACAAGAGCTCAATTTTTCCCGAAGGAGTCTTGAACTTGAGACCATCCTTTCTGTCCCAGAAGATCTGTTTATCCGTATAAGAGACAAATCCCCTGGAATTAAAGTCAGTCATTGAAAAACCTGTTCCCTCCAACTGCCATTGAACCAGCTCTTCCATGGCATTATAGGGGAAGTAGCTTCCCACCCCGATTCGTTCGGCCAGTTCCTTAAGGATTACGGCCCCTGGGAGTGTATTATAACGGGGAGTGACTGCCTGGGTTCGCAGAAAAAGCTGGGGCTTAAGTCCATTGGCCTGCTGTATGCAGTCAGTGCGCTCAAAATAGATGGATTCAGGCAGCACCACATCTGAATACCAGGCGATATCGCTGAAATTGATGTCAATCGTGACAATAAGATCCAGTTTTTCCAATGCCTTGAGCGTAAGGTTCGCTTCCGGTATGGACATGAGGGGGTCAAACCTGTAGGCGATTAATGCCTTGAGGGGGTAAGGATCTTCATTCAGGATTGCATGGGGTAGCATCTGGGGTACGCCATGGGCAGGATCAGGGAGTGGAAATCCCGGGGTGCCCACCTTGTCAAAACGGGGGGACTCAATGGGAGGGAACTTCTGGTCTGTTAGTTTGCGGGGAGGCTTGCCGCCGGCCTCTCCAGGCCCTTTCTTGAAGAAAAGCCCTCCTTTTGCCTCAATGGAGCCCATGAGTATGTTGAGAATTAATATGGATCTCCTCATGAAAATTTCATTTGTATGGCTGGCTCCTCGATAGCCGAAGTGGAATATAACGGAAGGCTTGTCACGGCTGACCTCACGGGCCAGGGTTAGTATCTCGGATGCGGAAATTCCTGTTTCATTTTCTGCCCACTCGGCGGTGTAAGGCTGAATAAAGGATTCCAGTTCCTGGATTCCTGTAACCCACCTGTCGGTGAAGCTCTTGTCGTACAGGCGTTCCCTGAGGATCACATTAATAAGGGCGTAATTGAGGGCGAGATCCGTTCCGGGTCTTATCATCCAATAGCGGTTCGCCTTGGTGGCGGTAACGGTGACCCTGGGATCAACGTATGTAACCCTGGCTCCGTTTTCCATGGCCTCCAGCAGGCTGTTTACCGCCTTTACCTCTATTGCCTCAAAGAAGTTCCTGCCGTAGAATATGATATGTTTTGTGTTCTTGTAATCAAAACCCATCTGGGCATCTGTGTGGCCGAAAAGAGAACGGCATGCGGTATTTACAGAGCCTTTGCACAGGGCATCGTGGGTGAAGTGGTTTGGAGAGCCTATGGCCTTAAGGAATGTCTGGCTCACATGTGTGCTGAGCTGCGTCCTTTCTCCCAGGACCACACTTCGTCCTCCATGTTCCTTTATAATTTCCTTTAACCTTTCACCGACAAAATCAAGGGCCTCCCTCCATGATGCCTTTTTCCATTTGCCGGATCCCCTGGGACCTGTTCTGATCAAGGGAGATTGCAGCCTTTCGTGATCCTTCAGAAGGGCGATCCCCGCAGCACCCCTGGGGCAAAGACTTCCTTCCATCCCCGGAACATGGGGATTCCCCTCAACCCAGGTAACAGCGTCGTCCTCAACGCAGACCTTGATAGGGCAACGCACCGAACACATGAAACAAAGACTGTAGACAACCTTTTCCATATCCCCTCTCCTAATTCAATGGCTGGGCATTCCGTCGCCGCCTTTTTAAAATATTCGCCAATATACAAGACCTTGTCCTTTATGTCAAAACACTCAATTAATGCCCGCATGAAATATTTAATTGCATTCATCCTTTCTCTTGACATGGCGTTCAGTTGGAATAGTGTAGAGGGGATTTTTTGCTCGCTCACAGGGAAGGTCCATGCGTCTTTTTCTTGAACCAGCGCAGGAGTTGAGGGCAGGGAGGATGAAACTTTTTTGATTTTAGAAAAGAGGTTGAAACGATGCTGAAGAATTTTAAGAGATTTTCGATGAGTACCTTTTGCCTTTTCTTTATCGTATCATGCGCTTCGGTACCCGAGCTCAATACGCACTACCGCATCCCGGTGCCCGGCGGAGAGCTCAAGGGAAAGAAGATAGTTCTTGTCGTTGAGGACAGGAGAAAAAGCTCTGAACTTCTAGGAAGCGGCGCTCAGGGGGAATTCGAAAGATTCACAGGCAAGATTACCTTCAGCATAGCCAGACCGGGAGAGTCCGGATTCAGGCTGGGTCCCTATGATGCAGCAGGCATGATAAGAGAGGCCTTCAAGAGAAGACTTGAATCAGAAGGGGTTGTTTTGGGCGACGATAAAGACAAGGGAGGCAAGCGGCTTGTGATATCCCTTGAGGAGCTTTCCCTTGACCTGCAGAGCCGCATGTGGAGAGGAAAGATGAGTTATGAGGCCAAAATAACAGATGACGGCCGTGTGAGCTCAAGGGAGAGTATAAGCGGTCAGGCTGAGCGCACCAGGCTGGTTGGCCGTCAGGGGGCTGACGAGGTTATGGGAGAGATGGTAACGGATCTGATAAATCGCCTTGATCTGAGGCGCCTGTTCCGTGAGGCGGGCGTTTGATATGCTCAAAGTAGGCAAGGAATCGGTTTTCCTTGTCAGCCTGGGCTGCGCCAAAAATCTTGTTGACAGCGAGCTTATGCTCGGAATTCTCAGGGATGCCGGATTCAAGATCTGCTCTGATCCCCTTGATGCAGGCGTAGCCGTAATAAATACATGCGGATTCATTGAGTCGGCAGTTGAGGAGGCCCTGGACGCCATCCTTGACTTTGCGAGGATGAAGAGGCCTGAGGGCAATCTGGAAAGGCTTGTGGTAACAGGCTGCCTTGTCCAGCGTTACGGATACAAGCTTAAGAGAGAGATTCCTGAAGTGGATGCGTGGCTGGGGACCTCTGAGCTTCATCGTATTGCCGAGATGGTTCGGACACCTGCTGATCATGATGATTCAGCCTTTTACATTTCAAGACCCTCGCGAATTTTTTGCAGCGATATTAAAAGGGCTAGAAGCACACCGTTTTACACCGCCTACTTGAAGATAGCTGAAGGATGTTCTCACCGGTGCACCTACTGCACCATTCCAGCCATCAGGGGTCAGTTCAGGAGCAGGACCATACAGAGCCTTGTGTCTGAGGCAGAGATGCTCAGGGATGAGGGCGTTAAGGAGATAAACCTTATTGCCCAGGACACCACCATGTATGGCAGCGATCTCAAAGGACCATGCCTCGCGGACCTTCTTGAAAAGCTTGTCGCCGTTGGTGGGATCCCCTGGATAAGGATACTTTACAGCAATCCTGCCGGGGTTTCCGATCGGCTGCTGGACCTCATGGATTCAGAGGAGAGGATCTGCCCATATATTGATATTCCCGTTCAGCATGTAAACAGCTCTATTCTGAGAGCCATGGGAAGGCATTACGACAGGGGAATGCTCATTGATCTGATCAGCCGGATTCGGTCCAGGAGGCGAAAAATAGCCTTAAGGACAACGGTAATGGTGGGATTCCCGGGTGAAACCGAAGAAAATTTTCTGGAACTAAGGAAATTTATTGGGGAGGTGCGCTTTGATTACCTGGGCGCCTTTGCCTATAGCCCGGAAAAGGGTACGGCCTCGGAAAGGATTCCAACCAAGGTGTCTCCTGCCGTCGCAGAGTCCAGACTCAGAGAGATCATGTCAATGCAGGCCAGGATTTCAAAAGAAATAAATTCTCAACTTCTGGGCCGGTCATTGAAGGTCCTGGTGGAAGGGACAAGCGATGACACGGATCTCCTGCTCAAAGGAAGGACCGCCGCAATGGCGCCTGACGTTGATGTTCAGGTGCTCATCAACAGCGGTACGGCAAGGGTGGGAGAGTTTGCATCTGTGCTTATAACAGAGGCTCACACATATGATCTGATCGGCGAGGTAGTTCAGGAGTGTTGAAGGGAGAAGGAACATAATTGTTTTGACAATGCATCTCATATTGTTTTTATACTAAAAAGTTTTGTAAGAACACCGTTTGAACCAAAGGACTGTTATGACGCGCGCCCGGAATATTCTTGCTGAATACAGAGAGGACTTTGCGAGGATAAATGAAGAGCTTGAGGCTTTTCTGCATTCCAGGGTTTCCCTTGTGGAAGATATGGGCAATCACGCGCTTCTGGGGGAGGGAAAGAGGTTGAGGCCGCTTCTTTTTCTGATGTCCTGCCGTCTTCTTGATTTCTGGAGAGGTGATCTTTACAGGATCTCAACCATCTTTGAGTATATCCACGCAGCATCCCTTTTGCACGACGATGTAATAGACAACTCGCAGGTGAGACGCAAGAAGCCTACCGCCAATTATCTCTGGGGAAATCATGCGGCGGTTCTTGAAGGGGATTTTCTTTATTCCAAGGCAATGACTTTGGCTGTTGAGACGCATAGCCTTGAATTTCTTAGGGTCCTTACCGACGCCACAGTTCAGATGGCAGAGGGGCAGGTACTTGAACTGGCCCACCAGAATGACTGGGGCCTGAGTGCCGATAAATACATGGAAATCATAAAAGGAAAGACCGCAGTTCTAATCTCTGCGGCAAGCTCATCCGCAGGGATAATTGCCGGGGCTCAGGAGAGCGCCATACATTCTTTAGGTGTCTTTGGTTTAAACGTCGGCATGGCCTTTCAGCTTATTGACGATATCCTGGATTATGTTTCAACCGAGGAGGTTTTTGGAAAACCCGTAGGCAAGGATCTCAAGGAAGGGAAGATCACTCTGCCGCTTATTTATACTTTGGATGGTCTTGAGAGGGAGGAGAGGATGAGATTTAAGGAGGTTTTTTCATCCTGTGATCCCGGTAAAGAGGCCCTGACAGAAGTCATATCCCTTGTACGAAAGGGAGGGGCCATAGAAAAGGTCCGCAAAGAGGCAGGGCTCTATCTTGGAAGGGCAGCCCACTCCCTTGAAGACTTTCCTCACGGCAGGGCCCGTGAACATCTCCTTGAACTTAACCAATATCTTATAGACAGAGACTTCTGAGGGGAATCCTATTTCCCAAAAGGACAGACCGGGTAACGGCACTCTTTGCAAACCATGCAAAGACCTCCGTGAGCCAGTTCGGCAAGGTCCTTTCTGGTGATTTTATCTCCAGCAAGGATACGTGGAAGAACAAGGTCAAGCACCGTTGCCTTGAAGTATAAAACACAGGCAGGTATGCCCACTACAGGTACGTTTCCGATCCGACCAACGAGAAACATTGCCCCAGGAAGTACCGGAGTGCCGTAAACCACCTCCTTCGCCCCGGAGTCAGCTATGGCCAGCCTGCTTACGTCGTCAGGGTCAACGCTCATTCCTCCGGCTACCATGAGTAACCCTGCGCCCATTGCCATTTGTCTCTTGACGGCGGCCGATATTAATTCTCGGTCGTCGGGTGCAAAGCTTATATCAAGGACCGGGCATCCGAATGTCTCAAGTTTTTTTCTCAGGATAGGTGCAAACTTGTCCTCTATGAGTCCGTTAAAGACCTCGTTTCCTGTAATAACAATACCTGCAGGAGGGCTCGATAGGGGGACAACCGAAAAGATTCCCCCGCGGGACCTGGCAATAGATACTGCTTTGTCAAGTATTTCCTGGTCTATTATGAGCGGTATCGCTCGAGTGGCGGAGATGATTTCACCCTCTTCAACTATGGTGTTGTTGTGTAGCGAGGCGCAGCATATATCCGGAACCATGTTGAGTTCCGTAAGAGTGCCAACATCTACCTTGAGCAGCCCCCGGAAGGCCGCCTTAAGTGATATCTTTCCCTCAGAAGGAGGCAGCGCCCTTGTAACTCCCGGGCCGGCAATGGCTTCGGAGAGCTTTAAGGCTGCATCGTCTTCATGCACCTCTCCCGGACCTAGGTTCAGGACATAGAGATGCTCCTTTCCAAGCCGCCTGAGATGGGGGAGGTCTTCTTTCTTTACAATATAGCCTTTTTTAAATGCAGGGCCCTTGAACTGGGCAGGCCTTATCTCAGTAATGTCGTGGGCCAGGACCTTTCCCACGGAATCCTCTATTGTAACCGAGTATGATGAAGACCTGTATTTGCTAGCCATTTATTGTCTCCTTCCGGATTTACCGGCTGTAACATTAGATAAGCCCGAATTCGGCAGTTAGCCGCTTATCATGGGATCTTATAAGGTATGTCGCGATTATTTCCAAGGTGTAAAATAGCCTGACATCCTGGCCGGATTTGAGCTGTACGGGTAACTGTGGTATGGGTGTAGATGCAGGCCTTTATTGCATTTTGCTCGATGTAATGGCTTGATGGCTCTGGAACAGATGGTGCATAACTTTTTTCTTGACACCCCATCAGAATGGGATATAAATACGCTTGTTAAAAAATGCACAAAGTGCCTGCGTTGACGTTTGACAGGATGAGGAGTCCGGTGTATTTGGCACAGGGAGCCAATAAAGTGGGGAGGAGCTTTTGGGGTTAGATCTGATTGGAGCAATATACGATCGGAAAGGATACGGCTTATTTTTCCCCACAGGAAAAAAGCTTGAGGCGGAAGATTAGGTAAGAGGGTCGTTTCCCTGAGAAAAGGAAACGCCCCTTTTATTTTTAAAAATTACGTCTCGGGCCAAAGACAACCCATACCCAAAAAGAAAGGGGGTGCAGAAAAGGTAATATTATAAAATTGCTTGAATGTGACTAAATCCTTTAATTATTAACATTAGGAGGTGAAACAATGCCAAGTTTTGTTATGGTTGAGAAGTGCGATGGTTGCAAAGGGCAGGACAAGACAGCCTGTATGTATATCTGCCCGAACGACCTGATGATTCTGGATAAGGAGAGAATGAAGGCCTATAACCGTGATCCATCCATGTGCTGGGAATGCCAGTGCTGCGTCAAGATCTGCCCCCAGCAGGCCATGGACGTCCGCGGATATGCTGACTTTATTCCTCTGGGAGCAAGCTGTGTGCCCCTTCGCGGGTCACAGGACATCATGTGGACGGTCAAGTTCCGTGACGGCAGCATGAAGCGGTTCAAGTTCCCCACAAGGACGACTGAGGAAGGGACTGCCAAACCTCTGGCTGGATATCCTGCACATGACGACATCAAGAGTGAGGCTCTGGCTACTGAACCCGCATCCCTGGGACTCCAGGCAGTTCCCACTAGAAAGTAAATGAGGAGGTGTAAAGATGGCAAATTTTCAGACAGTAGAAGTTAAGACCGACCTCCTGATCGTAGGTGGGGGATTTTCAGCGTGCGGCGCGGCCACAGAGGCGGCTTACTGGGCCAAGAAGCACAACCTAAAGATTACTCTCGTTGACAAGGCGGCACTTGACAGAAGCGGCGCCGTGGCCATGGGTCTTTCGGCCATCAACCAGTACATCGGTATCAGGGACGGCGAGAATACCTGTGAAGACTATGTCCGATATGTGCGTCAGGACCTGATGGGTGTTTCGAGGGAAGACCTGGTTTATAACATTGCCCGTCACGTTGATTCCACGGTTCATCTCTTTGAGAAGTGGGGCCTCAAGATCTGGCTGGATGAGAAGGGCAAGTACGTCCATGAAGGCCGGTGGCAGCTCATGATCAACGGCGAGTCTTACAAAATCCTCATCGCAGAGGCTGCCAAGAATGCACTCAAGGAAGCAGGCGGCGAGATCTTTGAAAGAATCTTCATAGTTGATCCCATTGTTGAAAACAACAAGATAGTGGGCGCAGTAGGCTTCAGCACCCGCGAAGAGAAGTTCTATGTATTCAAGGCCAAGGCCGTTATATGCGCCATGGGCGGCGCCGTGCACGTGTTCCGCCCGCGGTCGGTAGGTGAAGGTTTCGGCCGTTCCTGGTATCCCCCGTTCAACACCGGTTCAAGCGCCTATTTTACCATTAAGGCTGGCGCTGAGATGACCTGCCAGGAAGTCCGCTTTATTCCCGTCCGTTTCAAGGATGCCTACGGTCCGGTCGGCGCATGGTTCCTGCTGTTTAAGTCCAGGGCAATCAGCTCCGGCGGCGGCGAGTACATGGCTGTAAGGAAGGCTGAGCTTGACAACTGGAAGCCCTATGGCCTTGCTAAGCCTATTCCGGCCAACCTGAGAAACTATCTTGGAATGCTGGATGTGGAAGCAGGTCTTGGTCCTCTCTATATGGAGACGGCGGAAGCCATCGGTAAACTGGCCGATCAGTATAAGGATGATCCAAAGGCCTTCAAGAAAAAGATGAAGGAACTGGAGTCAGAGGCATGGGAAGACTTCCTGGATATGACCATTTCCCAGGCTCACCTTTGGGCGGCTCAGAATGTTAAGCCCGAAGAGAAACACTCTGAAATCGCGGCTTGCGAGCCCTACTTCATCGGCTCACATTCCGGAGCTTCGGGCGCATGGGTAAGCGGTCCCGAGGATCTCAATACCCCCTACAAATGGGGCTATGCCAACATGACGACAGTGGACGGCCTCTTTGCAATCGGCGATGCATCCGGTGCATCCAGCCACAAGTTCTCCTCCGGCTCCCATGCCGAGGGTAGAATCGCCGGCAAGGCCGCCATTAAATACATCATTGAAAAGGGCAAGGAGCCTCAGGTTGATAATGCAAAGGTCGAGGCCCTCAAGGCCAAGATACTTGCTCCTATTGACAGGTATCAGCAGTACAAGGGACTCACCACTGATCCGGCCATCAACCCCAATTATCTGCTCTGGAGACAGTTCATGGAAAGACTCCAGAAGATAATGGACGAGTATGCCGGTGGCGTAACTGCAGCCTTCAAGACCAGCAAGGCCCTTCTTGAAAGAGCGCTGGAACTCTTTGTTTTCCTGAAGGAAGACTCAGAGAAGCTGGCGGCAGCCGACATCTACTCTCTTGAGAGGTGCTGGGAGAACGTCCACAGGATGTGGCAGGGCGAAGCCCATATCCGCACCATCCTGTTCCGTGAGGAGACAAGGTGGCCCGGTTACTACTTCAGGGCGGACACACCCAAGATGGACAATGACAAGTGGCTGTGTTTCGTGAACTGCAAGTGGGATCCAGCCGCCGGCAAATGGGATGTTTTCAAGAAAGACATCTGGACCATGCCCGGTGTCTGATAAATCATTAAGGTAAGACAATGCTCCAGATGCCCGTGAAGGGTGTCTGGAGCATTTCTTTAAAAAGGGGCGTAGTTGGTCAATAGCCATTCTCGGGGCTCCTTAAGAGCAGGTCGGAAATGACTATTGACGAAGTACGCTTTTGCTGATTATTAATTGCCTGACAACTATAATTTGGAGGAAACTGATGGCGGATGCACGTACTACAAACCAGACGATTTTGGTGGTTGGCGGGGGCATGAGCGGTATTACAGCCGCTCTTGAGGCCTCTGAAGCAGGCTACGATGTTGTTCTGCTGGAAAAGAACCCTTACCTGGGAGGGAGGGTGACTCAGCTTCACCAGTATTTTCCTAAGTTGTGTCCCCCCAACTGCGGACTTGAAATCAATTTCAAGCGGATGAAAATAAACCCGAGGATAAGGTTTTTCACCATGGCCGAGGTCAGCAAGATATCAGGAGGACCCGGCGACTATGATGTGACGGTCAAGCTGTCTCCCCGTTACGTCAATGAAAAGTGCACTTGCTGCGGCAAATGTGCCGAGGTTTGCGAGACAGAAATATCCAATCCTTTTAACTACGGGATAGACAACATCAAGGCAGCCTACCTTCCTCATGAATTTGCATTTCCCATGCGCTATGTCCTGGAT
>QZIK01000035.1 GCA_003599015.1 Desulfobacteraceae bacterium
AGGGTGCGCCTATCAAAATCCAATATCCATCTGCCCCCACAACCATATGATGCTCCCAAGGATCATAAAAGGATAGAGGCAGAAAAATCCAGATTCGGACATGATTGGTCGGGGGCTTGTTCCTTTACCCCCGGCCCCCTTAGAAAAAACTTCCTCATGCCAGGGGAAGCCCAGAATCAGGAGCAAGCCCATGTTGTTTAACCCAAATCCTTAATGTGTATTCAAGCTCAGCGCCTTTCAGAAGTTCCTCTCCGGAAGTGCGCATCACCTCCTCCATCATGGGACCGGTAATTGTCTCTTTGATTCCCGGGCAAAGAAAATTGACACAGAAATGATAACGGGCCTGTATCCTGCATCCCCGCCTGCCTAGGAACATGCAGTTGCCGGCTACCTCTCGCCGATCAGGCAAGGCGACCCCCAACAGGCGGTTGACCAGCAGAAGCACGGGATCGTACCACTCCTCCACATCCCTGAAGCAGCAACCTCCTGGCTCATCCAGGGCGCAGGAGGCGCAGATACCCACCATGCCGGATTTTTCCATCGCCAGCCTGGATCGGGCGATGGCAGCTCTGTATTCTTCCAGGAGAGAAGACAACAACGGATCTTTTTTTATCCTTTTCCCAAGGATGGAATCAAGCCTCTCAGCTGCCGCAACTGCTTGACCGACCCCTGAAGATCCTGCCTCTCTTATCAAAATCATCTCCGATGTCGAAAAATGACTCAGAAATTATAAGGTCTTGAATCTGCCCTGCAGTCGAAAAACCCGGCAGCTGTATCATCGCCGATGGATTCCAGAAACTCCGCTAGACCCTTTTCCCCGTCACAGGAAACGACGCTCACATGCCCGCGGGTGCACCCTTCGCCTGATTCAGAAAACTCCCGTGCCACAGCCATGCGAAATACTTCAGGATCATTTCCGTATTTAAGCTCAAGCTCCTGCCCGGTTACTGCCTTCCTGCAGTTCCCGTATCCGTCAAAATAGATGTAGTAAATGCAATGCATGAAATCTCCACCAAGGCTTCCTTTGGAAGGGCCGCAACAGCAAAGGCCTGCCGAGCCGGTCTCACAGGCCCTTTAAACCTCTTCTCATATACCTGGTTCATCACCTGAAAGTCTGCCATACTTTTGAGAAATACCTCCACCTTGACCACATGCTCAAACCCGAGTCCCCTTGCCGCCAATATTGCGGAGATGTTGTCAAGAACCCTGGCCGTCTGTTCTTTCACATCCCCCTTAACCATCTCTCCGGTTCCCGGATCAATACCGAGCTGACCTGAGACAAAAAGAAACCCGTTGGCAGATACCGCCTGTGAGTAGGGACCGATCGCCTTTGGGGCAAGGGCTGTCTCAATGCCTGTAATGCCCTTCGACGTTGAGTCTCCCGCCTTATTATCAGAAAAATCCGTCACTATCTTTTTAGAAAGCACCGGACCGGGCTCAACCGCCCTCCAGGTGGGAGCGCATCCATATTTTGCCGGTATGACCTTTGTCCATCTTTCCGAGGTCACATAATCTCTCAATGCATCCTCTGTTTCAAAAAGATAAAAGGCCCCCCATTCTCCCTTCTCCTCATCGCACCACCAGGACTTGAACTGAACCGTCTCCATGTCTCTAAATACAGGATAGCTCCCTTTGAACATCTCCTGCATCTCTATGGTTTTCCATGGCTTTTCCGGCCTGAAGACAGCCACAAGCGCCCTTTTTCCTCCATCCATGTCAGATACCCCCCTTGGAAAAAACCAATGTCTACCTCAAAATTTCAATCGCCTCCATGGCAGCCGGCATCACTGCGGGAAAACCATCTTTCCGCACATCTCAAGGTCATATCCTGCCATGGATTCAACAAGGGCCTTGAACTGGGGTTCGTGCAGAAGACCCAGGAAGAGTTGAACCCCTTTTTCAAAAAATCTCTCCCGCATTACCATGAGATCAAAACGCTCCCAGCGAAGCGGAATGAAATCAAGATCAAGCAGCACGGCAGCAGGCCTTATTGCCAGTCCGACATCTGCCCTCCCTGACAGGATTTCTATACCGACATCAATATGGCGCTGAACCTCCCTGTCAAATCCCTTGATCCTGCGTCCTACTATTCCGAGCCTTGCCAGTTCCCTTTCCAGAAGCAGCCTTGTTCCGGTTCCCACGGCACGATTGACCATTTTTATATCATCCCTCGCGAGATCAGCCATCTCCCTTATCCCTTTGGGATTTCCCCTGGCAACCAAAAGACCCTGCTCCCTCCTGCAAAAATTTACCATTGCCGGAAGCTGACCGAGTTCTTCCCTGGCAGACATGAAGTTATATTCCTGTCCATCCCCTTCCATCAGGTGACTGGATGCGATATGGCAGAGATTTCTTCTGAGCGCTCTGATGCCGCCCAGGCTCCCGAGGTTGCCAAAAACAGCCACGTTTTCTGTGTACACCTTGTTGAAAAGAGCGATGGTTCTGTCAAGAAGTATATCATTGCTTCCGCATACAATCAAAAGACCATGATAGGGAGGAAGGGCGTCCGATACCTTTGGATAGTTTATTGTATTGTTCTCAATCCACTGTTCCACCAGATTGCTGGGGAAAAGCCATTTGCCTGTAACTTTGGTGGCAGGAAGCCCCTTTTCTGAAACAAGAGAGTAGATCATCTTTTCGTTGAGATCCAGGAATTCAGCAACTTCTCTGGTGTTCATAAATTTCTTCCGCCCAACTGCAAGAGTTTCTCTTGCCTGATGATTACATGTTGATTTCTTCGACTCTTCTTTAATTTTCATAAGCCCTCTCTTGTCACTTTAAAGGCTTGCATCCTTCCGGCCGAGCAATGCCGCCACCAGTCGGATCGCTCCTTAATCATGGCCTTTCAAGGTTTAACCATGGCATCAGGGAAAAAGGCCTGTTGCCCCTTAATCCTATACCCTGCTATCAGGGACTGTCCCTCTTTGGAAACAACCCATTTTGCGAACTTATCCGCCCATTCAAATCTTACGTGTGGATGTTTTTTCGGACTTACCGGGACTATGCCGTAGGGATTAAACAGCCTGGCATCGCCTTCGCAAAGAAGCACCAGATCGAGCCCCTGAGATCTGCCCGCTTTATATTCGAGGAAAGTACCCCTGTCAGAGATTGTATAAGCCTGTTTTTCTTCAGCAAAAGTTAGAGTTTTTCCCATACCCTGTCCTATCGAAAGATACCAATTCCCTTGAGTCTCAGGTCGTTCAAAGACAACCGTTTTTTTCCCGCCTCCCACAACAAACTCCATGGAATCCCTTACAAGCCGTAACCCAGTCAATCTCCAGAGCTCCTGCTCCTTGGAGTGCGTCCCGCTGTCGTCTCCTCTGGAAGCAAACAAAAATCCTCCATCGGCAATCTTTTTCAATGCTGAAACAGCATCATTCAATCCCTTTATCCCTGCAGGGTCCGCGGAAGGGCCGACTATAACGAAGTCGTTGTGCATCACTGCCATCCTATAAGCACCGTATCCCTCGGCCACGAATTGCTCCTCGCGGTCCCTGTCGTGTACGAATATTACATCAACATTTCCATCAATGCCATCTCTTATGGCTGCCCCTGTCCCCTTTGCGATAACCTTGACCTCTATCCCTGTTGCCTTCTTGAAAGCAGGCAAAAGAACATCCAAAAGTCCTGAATTTTCAGTGCTGGTTGTTGTAGACATCTTGATGGTTTTTGATTCATCCGCAGCCAACAAAGTCCCGCCGCCCATTATACAGACAAGAAGCAAAACAAAAAAAATACGTCTGTGCATCATGACAACCCCCTAATTGAAAAGTGAAAAAATTAACATACCGTTCCCATTCCCTTAAAATAAAAGGGCGGGATAAAATTCCCGCCCTTTTATCTCTCATTTTCTCGGCATAATCCAGAACTCGGCCGCGACCATTTGGAAGCAGCGTAAAATTGGTTAGGTGCTTTCTAAGAAGATGTACATGCTAGTCGCGCCTTCTAACCGCTATAAACCTTATTCCTGCGCCTGCGGAAAATAACAGAAGCCCTGCAATCATAAGCGCGGCCCAGGGACCCCAGTTAACGGCAACCCAACTGAAACCGACAAACGGTAGAAGCCCGGCACGGACAAAGGACCCAGCCCATTCATTCTCCCGGATAAACCGAGCCAGCGGGGGAGAAAATTTATAGTATGCCTCTACAAAGGCGCTGCCGATCCGGTTAGTCACAAGGCAAGAGTCCCTGAAGCTTCGCAGAATATCCACTTTGCCGTCCATGGCGGTTCCGTAGGCGGCTGTTGCGATGAAACATCCCCCCCCGCCTCCGCCGCCGCCACCGGAGGAATCCGTTGCAACTGCTATTGCCCCGGGGTCCCTTATGGTGCCGTTGGCAACCCTGTCCGCATCGGTTGAGGGATCGCCATCAGTAAGCACAAGGGTAATTGTCTCGTCACCGTCATTATCTCCGAAGGGTATCTGGTGCCACCCGTCGGCAGAGTCAATCTTGTAGTACCGAGCATCAATAGGAATGTTTCCTGAAAATTTTATTGTCACAGTCACACTGGAGCCTGGATTTATCCCAACTACATCAAACTTTACAGTCCCATATGGGAAACTAAAGGCAGGCTTTCCTGTCTGAGGAACTGCCGGGTCGTCCGCGTTGAGCGCCTGAACGTTTGCAAAGTCTCCATCTGAGGTATGGACAAGGACTTTATTTCCGCCGTTAGCCTGCCGGACCTGCGCAGTGTCGGTGTCCTGGAAATCGGGGATACCGTCTCCGTCAAAGTCCTGGTTGACATCAGTTCCCTCCTCGCTGTCAAGCACCCCGTTTCCGTTTGAATCAGTGCCGTCGATGGAGCCATAGATGATGATCTTTTCCTGGTCTACGAATGCCCATCCTGCCTCGTACACATTTATGTCAGTGGTCCCGGCGGGAAGAGGCTGAACCTTTATGATCGTAACTGTTCTGCTTGATGCCCCCGCGTTATGGTCCCAGTTAAAGTTATAGGGCCATATTACATTCTGGTTTTTTGCCCTGCTTGACTGATCGGGCGGATTGGGGGATTTCTGGGGAGGTACCACACGAAATGGACCTTCTCCGTCAAGCTTGTTGTCGAGGTTCAGCACTCCCGGATCCATGGCCTGACCCTCCCTGCTGTAAGCCAGGATCATCTTGAGCCCCCCCGGGACAGCTACGGGGTCCAGATGCTTTCGCCCTGCACAACTGGGGGCGCTGTAATCGCACCATCCGTCAACGGAATTCACTGCCACATCCGCCTGTTCATCATAGTAATAGACCGCTTCGGGATAAACGCCTCTTGCATGGTAAAGCTCGGGATCAGCCTCCATCTGCAATGGATGATACTGGGACCATCCGTCAGGCGCATATACCAGTATTCCTGTGGCTGAAGGCAGGACGCCTGAATCGTCCAGGAGGGTCTCCACAGGAACGCCTGTATATTGAGCGTAGAAATCGCCTGAGCGTGAGGTGTTCATGAGAAGAAACTGCGAGTGCTTTCCCAGTGCCTGCAGTTGGGCTTTAGTGTATATTCTAGATGGAGCCTCTACCTTGCTGGGATCATCATTGGGGTCCCCTGGAAAACGATCGGCATCTATCTCCTGAATATTGGTATAGCCGTCTCCATCTGAATCCAGTGCCTCAATGGCCTTTATCGCTGCGGCATTTCGGCCATGGTCGTGATAGTCCTTTCCATACTGGTTCATGGTCTCCAGGATGTTTCCCTTTCCATCGTAGCCGTATGTGTAATGGCACCACTGACAGCTACCCAGGGTGGTTGTCTTCCCTCCGCTCTGATACTGCCCGCCGCTGTGGCATAATGCGCAGTGGTCCAGTTTGGTTCCTTTTTTCTGCAGGTAGGTATTTACAAAATTATCCGAATCCTTTTCCCCTTCATGGTGATAAGCGGCAGCAGCCATACCGCATGTCCCTGCAAGCCACATGAAGCACATTACTATCAGTAAGTATTTTTTTCCTGCCATTAGACTTCTTCCTCCTGTTTGATTTCGTTCAATTGCTTTTTTTAATATAGCTTCGTAACGCAGCTCCACGCGCTAAAAACCAATCTGAAAGCGGGCTGTGATAACATCCTCTTTATCGCTGTAAATCGAGGTTCCGGTAAGCGGATCTCGGAGTATCAGGAGAGGCAAATCAAACTCTGTCCGGGTAAAATCGAGTATCAACCTGGCATACTCATTCAGGAACCAGTTAAGGGCAATGGAGTAGGCCTCAGCCTTCCGGACAGAATCCCCTGTCCTGATCAGGGTGTCGTAAACCGATTCATCCGCCTCAAACACATCATAACGCAATGCAAGTCCAAGCCCTCCCCAGCCATTGAAAAAGACCTTTTTGCCCGGTTCGATTCGCTGAAAGACCCCGTCTTTAAAACGCGGTTTTTCTCCGGTTATCATCCAGAGCAGCGAGACATAGTAATCCTCGATTTTTATGTCAAAACTACTGGAGCTTGTCGCTACATCGTAATAGTTAAGGCTGAAATATTCCCCCATTAGCATGAGAGGACCATAAGTCCAACCCAGTTCGACTCCATAACGCCTCCTGCTGTCGGCCTGCCGGATGATGTTGAACTTGGCCATTGAAGCCACATCAAAGAATGTCGTAAGCCCCGCTGTCTTGACTCCAATCTGCACATTGTTTCTATCAATGGATGCGTAGCTTAAAGACCCGCCTAACTGGAGGCCCTCAAGAAGTGTCAGCCCCAGGCCCTTGAAAGGTTCCAGCACCAGGCGACCTGCAAATTCCGGTGAATCAACATCTCCTCCGGTGGCGTCATCCTGGCCGTCCCCATTGAAAAGACCAAATCCATAGTGAATGCGACCGTTCCACACTGAGCCATGGGCGGAAGCTCCGACATCCCTCTGGGGGGTCAGATAAAAACCCATGGACCTTTCGGCAAAAGGTATTTCCTCATCATCAGTCATATGCTCCAGGCCGAAGGGCTCCTTGAACTGGCCAGCCTTTAATGAGACGAAAGGCATGAGTTCAGTGTCAACGTATGCATCAAGAAGCCTCCGGCTTCCTGCGCCCTGAAACTCGTATTGGAATTTATATCCGAAATTGCGGAGCATCTTTCCGGAAAGAAGAAGGCGAGCCCTGCGTATATCGAATCTGTTCTTGTCGGGGTCGGCATCCTGGTAGTCGTAGTAGCGGTAATCGCTTTGTAGAGCCCCCCCCAGACACATGGAGAAAAGATTCCCGTCGCCTGATTCAAGGCAGAAACCGTCCCGGTATACAGGCTCAAGACGTATTGACTCTTTTTCTTGTGTCTCCTTTTTAGCTTCCTCCTTTGGGACCGGTGTCTCCTTTCGCTCAGAAACAGCGCTGAGACCTGCCCCTTCCCCGCCGGAGATCTGTTGTGCCGGAGTTGGAGTTCTCTCGCCTGCCTTAAGTTTGATCTCCCTTTCATCAAGTTCTTTTTGTTTTTGCTCAAGCTGCTTCTTGATCTGCCTTAATTCCTCCTGTTCTGAAACAAGTGATGCCTTTATGGCTGCTGCTTCGGAGGGAGTAAGTGCACCCCTTTGCTCAAAGATCTCTATAAGTTTCTCTATGGCGCTCTGGCCTGCCCATATCGCGGGACTCCAGGCGCATATGGTTATAAAAATCATTACGACCAAAGCGATCCATTGTTTTTTCATGATCCTGAACCCTCTTTTTATCCTTATTGCTTCACCGGCCTCAAGCCCACAAGCCTCCTGGCCTATACATAATAAGTTATTTAGTGTCAATAAAATATTTTCAATAAGATGTTTATTGCTAGAAAGATGTATTTTTGGATTTTAAATTACTAAAAATAACTTTTTATTACTTTTATCGGTTAAACAGACAAGTGCTTTTTCATCACATCAGTGACGAATCATTTATGGGATGACAGTAGCCGGAATTCTGGACCCCTTATTTGGCGAGCTCAAGCAGTATGCGCATGATTCCTGTGGTGGCATCCGTTTTGAGAAGACTGACATCTCCTTTGAACAGGGCAAAGATCCGATGGGCTACCACCGGCGCCAACCCTAGTGATTCCGCATGAGATGCCGAACGGGCTGAAGAGGTGATTTCAAAGAAATCCTTTGCCTGCGAGTCCGAAAGGTGCAATTTGTCCAAATTGAAAAGCAAGGCAACCTGTTTTTTTTCAACGACCGCATTAAGATTCAATGGCTTTTCTCCTGCGGTAAAAGATGCCGCCACCTGAATGAGCGTCTCAAATCCCCGTCTGAAGAGGGCATGCTCACCCAGCACGCAAATATCGGCAAAACCGTCAGGAAAATCCGTCTTGATACTGATGTGAGGCATCTGCCTCTGTGCTTCCCTCAATACCTCCAGAACGGCGACAGCAGAAAGGCACCCCTTTTCCCCAAGCGAATCAATTGTATTCAACGTCTCGGCATCGTCGAGCAGGCACTCCATGCGCCCGCGGCTGCTCTGAAAGCTTTCCCTGAGTTCGCTGCGCTCCCGGCTGTCCGGCACCAGATCAAATGCAAGTTCCCCGATACCCAGGATACCGTTAAGCGGGGTCCTTATCTCATGGGAAATCATGGCCAGTAAGTTGCTTTTGACCTGATCCAGGTATTCTAACCGCGCATACGCCTTTTCCAGTTCGCGGGTCCGCTCGGCTACCAGCTTTTCGAGATTAAGGTTGCGCTCCTTAAGCTTTCCTTGAAGAGCTCGGAGACGCAGATGTGTGCCAACGCGTGCATTGACCTCTTCGAACTGGAACGGTTTGGTTACGTAGTCAACACCGCCCAGGCTAAAGGCCTTAATTTTTTCATTGAGATCCGTCAAGGCGCTGATAAAGAGAACCGGGATTTCCCTGAGGGACTCATCAGCCTTCAGGCGCCTGCATACCTCGAAACCGTCCATATCAGGCATCATTATGTCGAGCAGAATCAAATCAGGCGGATTTTTGGCAGCCGCCTTGAGGGCCATGTTCCCCATGGGAAATGACAGGACTCGATAGCCCTTACACTCGAGCATTTCCTCCAGAAGCTTAAGATCGGAAGGGGTATCATCCACAACCATGATGGTTGCCTTTTCGAGGGCGTTATCCATTATTAATCCCTCCTTTCTCAAACCACTGCTTGAGGTTCTTATAGTCGTAGTTATCAGCCAGAATTCTAATGCCCTCCGCTGTCGCTTTGTCAATCTTTTCCACCTGAGATATCAACTCGGCAAGAGTCGCCATATCTCCTTGCTCCACAGCCTCACCCATAGCCAAGATCAGTTCCTTGGGCAGTGCAGTGAGGGCATCTTGATTGAGTGGAAGTCTTTTATGGTCTAAGCTTCTCTCTGTCTCATGGGCAAAGACATACTTAAGGCCGAGACATTTTCCTAGCACATGGAAGAGCTCTGCAGGCCGGAACGGCTTTCGCAAATATGCATCCGCGCCTGTTGCAAGGCAACGTTCTTCATCGTTTCCAAAGGCGCTTGCAGTAACTGCAATCACAGGTGTGGTGCGCCCTGCATCCGCAGCTTTGATACGCTTTGTTGCTTCGTAGCCGTCCATTACCGGCATGCGCAGATCCATCAGCACTGCATGGGGAGTCCAGCTCTCAAATACCTCCAGGGCTTCTAAACCGTTGGTCGCCTCCCTGACCTCTATCCCTGCAGGTTCAAGTATTGCAGCTACAAGTGCACGGTTGGCCTTAACGTCGTCAACCACCAGGATTCTACATGATCCGGCGCCACGTTCAAGTCCGATGACCCTCCGTGATTCCTGTTTCTCCTCAGTCAATATCACTTCAGCATGCTCAACCAGTACATTAAAATAGAAACAACTCCCTTTATCCACCTCGCTTCTTACATTAAGTTCACCCCCCATCATCTGAGCAAACCTTCGGCTTATGGTCAGCCCGAGCCCGGTCCCACCTTCCTTCAAGCCGGCCTCTGCCTGCCGAAACGCATCAAATATATGGTCCAACTCTTCACCGGGAATGCCGGGTCCTGTATCTTCCACTTCGGCCAGGAGCTTAAGGACTTCCTTTTTCCCATCAGCCTGTTGTTCTGAGGGTTCTGCGCGTACACGCACGGCTACTCCTCCAAGTTCCGTAAACTTGACCGCGTTTCCGATCAAATTGATAAATATCTGCCTCAGCTTGCCCTCATCTCCGACAACATAGAGGGGAAGCCTTTCATCTCGATCTATTATCAGTTCCAAACCTTTCGCATCCGCCCTGGATCGGAACATCATCTCCAGATCGTCCAGCAGCTGTCGAAGTGAAAAAGCGACCTGGTTAAGGGTTGTCTGCCCGGACTCTATCTTTGACATATCCAGTATATCGTTAATGAGTTTAAGCAGATGGGAACCGCTGCGAAGGATAGTCCGGACATGGCCGACCTGCTTGGAGTTGAGCGAAGAATCACGTTCCATGACCTGCGCAAAACCCAGGATGGCATTAAGCGGCGTTCGGATTTCGTGGCTCATGCTGGACACAAAGACACTTTTTGCCCGGCTGGCTTCTTCAGCCGCTTTCAGGGCTATCCTGTCCAATTCCGCCTGTTTTCGCTCGGTGATATTCTGTAACGTCAATACAATAAGCGTGACCTCACCATCCCTGTCTCTAACCGGAACACTGGTGTAACTGCAGTCCCATTCCAGATCACTCTTAACATGGCGCAAATGTGCCTCATATTCCCGAACGTAGTCACCTCTGATGGCGCGAGGAAGCGGCCACTCATCAAAAGGCATGATCCGGCCGTCAGGATAGTAAAGCTCCCATTCGGATTTGAACTCATCTATTCGACAAAGGATATCATCTTTTGTGACAAAGCCGTGAAACCTAAGCGCAGCTTCATTCATCCAGATATTGGCCCCTTCCCTGTCGCAGGTGACTACTCCAAAATCCATGTTTTCCAAGGCCGCCGAAAGCTTGGCACGCTCAAGCAGGAGTTCATTCATCACCTGTTTGCGCTCTGTTATGTCCCTGGTGTTCCCCTGTATGCCGATGATATGGCCCTGCTCATTCTGCAGCCAGGATGCGTTGAACTCCGCATGCACAATGTTTCCGCTCTTTGTCTTATATCTGAGCTGAAAGGTCTCCGAAAAAGTCCTCTCTGAAACAGGTTTGGCCATCTCCTGGACAAGTCTTTCCATTAGCGATTCATAGTCTTCCCTGACAATATATTCCGTCATGGGCATGGCCATCACCTCGTCGGCCGCAAATCCTATCATATCCTTAATAGAAGGGCTGATATATGTGAGGCGGCCTTCCAGGTCGGCAGTCCAGATTACATCCCTGGAATTTTCCGCCAGGAGACGATATTTCTGCTCGCTTTTTCTCAGCGCTGAAGTCATCTCCTCTGCCAGCAAAAGGGCCCTTGCACGGGTACTTTCTTCGGAACGGAAAAAAAGGAACGCCAGGATACTGATGAGACAGCCTGCAGCAAGGATGCCCATTGATGTGTAACGATCAACGACGGTTTCGAATGACTGCCTGGTCTCAAAGGTCAGCGTCCATTGATGACCGTAAAGATCAATGTTTTTTCGGCTGGAAAACATAGGGTTATATTTTGGATCTTTGTCACTGTCTGAGCTATGACTTTCGTACATCAAGGTCTTCCTGGAAACCTCGGCACCGTCGTATGTTCTAAATAAAACCTTGTTCAGGGGTTCATGAAAGATCCCGGACATAAAGTCCCCCATTCGAAAGACTCCGAAGACATATCCCTTGAGAGCCGCCCTCCGTTCTTCAACTCCACGCACCTCCATTCCCATGGAGTAAACAGGGACATAAATAAGGAAACCGGCCTGGCAGTCTTCGTCTTTTTCCTGGATAAGTCTGACCTTGCCCGAGATGGAAACAGACCCTGTATCTCCGGCCTTCTCCATTGCAGCCCTCCGGACCGGATCTTGAAACATGTCATAGCCCAATACGCGTGTTCTGCGATCCTTAAAAGGCTCCATAAATATTATGGCTGTGTATTGATCCCGTATTCCTCCCGGCCTTACCGTATACTCAGGAAACCCTTCAGCCCTTATCTTTTGGATATGATGGTCCAGTTCCGAAGGCTTTATGATTTCACAAAACCCGACCCCATGAATTCCAGGGTAATTTTCTTCGATTTTCCTATAATTATAGTAAGCCCTCCATTCTTCCCTGGTAATCTCCCCTGACGCCGCAAAGAGACCGGCGCCGCCTTGGAGGATCATGCTGTAATTGTTCAGTCTGCCGGTTACGGCATTTACAATCTGCTCGGTATATTCTCCATATCTCAGCTTCTCTCTTTCCTCGTTTGTGTTGTTCCAAATCCGCCAGACCAGGATGGTGCAGGAAAGCAGAACTGCCAGTGCAGCATAGGGAAGGAACTTCCTGAAGGCGGGCCGTCCGTGATCTGCGTCCGAAGAACCTTTCATGCTCCGATCTCCTCTTTTGAAAGCCGGCAAATACTAATAAAAGCTAGCCCTTTGAAGCTGTAGCAGACTATTATTCAAGGAATCTATTTTAACGAGTAATAACTATATACCAACATGTATCTTTTGCAAATATAGAACCCCTGATTTGATATGCACATCACAGTTGAAACGCCGTGAAAGCTCGAATGGCCGGCAGGCCGGCGGCAACTCATTGCTTGATTTTCAAACGCTTAGTGAATATCATTATTTGATTTTGTTGGATACAAACCATGCGCTTTATTATTAGCCGGATGGGTGTCGTATTATTCGGAGGGGAATCATGCTTCGATTTTCAGGGCCCAGGCCCGAATGGAAGCTTATCTTATTTTTTTATGTATTGATGGCTTTCACGGCCCTGGCCTTTTTTCAAGGCATTGCTAGAGCCGCCTTGGACGGAATGGACCCAACCGTAGAGGAACTCGGGGAGCCTGAACCGGTAATTGATTTTGGCATGAGCCATGTGGAAGCCAGGGCAAGGGATCTTGCAAGCAGGCCCTTCCAGGATACTGCAGGAGGCGTTCCTGAGTATCTTCTCCGCATAAGCTATGACCAGTGGAGGGATATACGCTTCAAGCCGGAGAAATCACTCTGGAGAAAAGAGGGGCTCCCATTTGAATTGCAGTTCTTTCATCCGGGTCTTTTTTACAACAAGATGGTCTCAATAAATATCGTAACCCAGGAAGGGGTAAAGGAGTTGCCCTTCTCCACGGAGTTCTTTAATTACGGCGAAAATGATTTTCAGGCCAGAGTAGCATCGGCCAAACTCTCCTTTGCAGGATTCAGAGTCCACTATCCGCTCAACAAGCCCGACTACAAAGACGAGGTGGCGGTTTTTCTCGGTGCAAGTTATTTCAGGGCTGTCGGCAAGGGACTTCAATACGGCCTGTCCGCCCGCGGTATTGCCCTGGATACAGCACTTCCCTCAGGAGAGGAGTTCCCTTTTTTCCAGGAGTTCTGGATAGTCAAGCCTGGAAATAAGTCCACCAAACTTACAATATATGCCCTTCTCAACAGCCCGAGCTGCACAGGAGCTTATAAGTTCCTTATCATTCCAGGCACTGAGACTGTCCTGATCGTAAACTCTACCGTATTCCTCAGGAAGGATGTAGCCAAGGTGGGGATTGCCCCGCTGACAAGCATGTTCATGTTCGGCGAAACAGAGAACGGCATGCCGGGTGACTATCGTCCTGAGGTGCATGATTCGGACGGACTGTTGGTCAAGGCATCTGACGGAACATATTTCTGGAGGCCTCTGGCAAACCAGAGGCGGCTGGGGATATCCAAATTCAAGGGAAACAACTTGCAGGGATTTGGCCTCCTTCAGCGTGATCAGGTCTTTGATCATTACCAGGATCTTGAGGCAAGATACGAGATGAGGCCCAGTCTGTGGATAGAGCCTACCGGCAAATGGGGTGGAGGCCACGTGGAATTGATAGAGATACCGTCAGATAAGGAAATCAACGACAATATAGTTGCATTTTGGGTTCCGGCTAAAAAGGTTGAGACTGGACCTGACGGAAAACCTCTGCCGGTCAAGCCTGATGCCTTTAAGGAGCCCAAGCGTTTTTCATATGTCATGAGGTGGATGAAGCACTCGGATGAATCTCTGCCGGTCGCAACGGCTGTGGCGACCCGCCTTGCAAAGGGAAAGGGTGATAAATACAGGAGATTCATCATTGATTTCGAAGGAGCCGACATAAACGCCCTGCCGGCTGAGACAGGCCTGGCAAGTGAGGTAACGGTGGGCGAAGGCGCAAGGCTTGTTGAGAAGCAACTCCAGAAAAATGAGGTCACAGGAGGCTGGCGTCTGGCCTTTGAGATCCTTCTGGAACAGAGGGAAGACCTAAAAAGCGCCTTCATAGACACCCAGCGGGTAATCAAGCTTTCAGCCTTGATTAAGAAGGGCGACAACATTCCGGATCCGCTTTCTGTAACCTGGACTTATCACCTGCAGCCTTAAGAGAGAACTCCTCCGGTGGAAACAAGACCTGCAAGAAGGGAAGAAACCGCCTGGCAACTTGCCAGAGACAGGGTACTTCTTTACCTAAGGGCACTCAACCTCCCGCCTTTCAAGGCCATGGAACTGGGTCTGGATGCCCTTAAAAGAACCGGCCCGACTGAAATACCTGTTGCAATAAAGACCCTGAGGACCCTCCTCAACGAGCAGGGCCTTGACAGGGGAGTGCTCAACGATGAGGGCGACTATATCTCATCGATGCCTCCCATGAACCGGGGGGTGATGATCCCTGAGGATCTCTCCGGCGTTACAAGCTCCAAAAAAGACAAGGACCTGTCCGTGCGCCCCTCCTGGACAAAAACCGCAAGGCTCAGGCGGATCCTGATGATCGTTCTCGTTCTTATCCCCACAATAATCACAACCCACTATATGTCCCAGGTACTTCCCCACAAGGGAGGAACTGTTCTGGAGATGATGCTTGTTTCAGTCTTCGGAGTCCTCTTCGCCTGGATATCCATAGGGTTCTGGACGGCATTCATGGGGCTGCTGGCGCTGCTTTTCGGTTACCACCGTTATTCACCGTCCCGCGACTACAGCAGGGATAGTGAAGATAAAAACTCCCCCCTCCCAAAGACAGCCATTCTGATACCTATTTTTGGAGAGGATGTGGACCGTGTAATGGCGGGAATACGAACGGTTTACAGATCACTGGGGAGGACAGGCCACCTGGACAGTTTTGACTTTTTCATCCTGAGTGACTCCACTGACCCGGACAAGTGGGTGGAGGAGGAGGTTGCCTGGTTCCATCTGTGCCGGGACGAGGACGCCTTCGGACGGATCTTCTACCGCAAGCGCAGGAGCAACACCAAGAGAAAAAGCGGAAACGTGGCGGATTTCTGCAGAAGATGGGGAAAAAACTACCCTTACATAATAGTATTTGACGCTGACAGCATAATGGCCGGTTCCACCATGGTAAAGATGGTAAGGATCATGGATGCAAGACCCGACATTGGAATACTCCAGACCCTGCCTTCAGCCGTCAACCGCCACAGCCTTACAGGCAGAATCCAGCAGTTCATAAACCACGTTTACGGCCCTATGTTTGCGGCCGGCGTACATTTCTGGCTTCTCGGAGACGCCCAGTACTGGGGCCATAACGCCATAATCAGAACCGAACCTTTCATGAAACACTGCGCCCTGCCGAGACTTAAGGGTAAGGGACCCCTTGCAGGCGACATCCTGAGCCATGACTTCGTGGAATCAGCCCTCATGAGAAGGGCGGGATACGGGGTGTGGCTCGCCTATGAACTGGAAGGGAGTTTCGAGGAGACCCCTCCCACCCTTCTTGATGAACTCAAGAGAGAGAGAAGGTGGTGTCAGGGCAATCTCCAGCACATGAAGTTCGTTTTCTCAAAGGGGGTCTTTCCCGTTCACAGGGCGCTTTTCATGAACGGAATCATGTCATACGGTTCAGCCCTTCTATGGCTTCTCTTTCTTGTGCTCAGCAGCACAGAGGCAGTTCTGGAGGCCGTTCAGGTCCCTTCATATTTCACAGGCGCAAGGAGCCTTTTCCCGAGTTGGCCCGTGTGGTACCCCCACTGGGTGATAGCGCTTCTGGCATCCACCGCCGTCGTTCTCTTTCTGCCTAAACTTTTAAGCATATTCCTCATTGCCAAAAAGGGGCAGGCAAGGCTTTACGGCGGTTACCCCAGGCTTGTTCTCAGCATATTTATGGAGGCCGTATTTTCAACCTTTTTTGCTCCCATACGCATGCTGTTTCACAGCAGATTCGTTGTTGAAACCCTCCTCGGCAAAAGGACCGGATGGCTTCCCCAGTCAAGAAAGGACGAGGGAACCTCCTGGAAGGTGGCCATGCAATTTCACTGGGGGGGCATGCTTATCGGTTTTGTATGGGGGATTATCCTTGATTTTTTTAGCCCCACCTTTTTCCTTTGGATGACGCCTGTAATATTCCCTCTTGCATTCTCCGGCGCGGTTTCCGTGTTGACATCAAGACCTCAAGTGGGTGAACGACTCAGAAAATGGGGACTTCTTCTGACCCCAGAGGAATCCCGGCCACCGGAAGAACTCAAAGAGCTTAAGGAAAACCTCAGCATACCTCCTCCCTATTCACCCTTTCCCATCTCCAGAAGGATGGGATTTCTCCGGGCCGTAGTGGATCCATTCGTACATGCCCTCCACATGTCCCTACTTCTGACCTACCGGGGAGGAAAAACCAAAAAGCCGAGAGCGGAACTGAGGGGTCTCCTGGACAAGGCCATGGATTCAGGGCCCAATGAACTTTCATCCGATGAAAAGATATGGCTCCTGAGAAGGCCCGATGAACTTTCAGGGCTCCACAGGGCAGTATGGGAATTGCCCGACAGGGAGAGGGCATCACGCTGGATGCTCACATTTCCGTCTGTCGACTGATAAGGGGATTTTTTTCATTACGAGGGATGAATGAAACGCGGCAGAGGGGCTTTTTTTAAAAGACTGCTACGGAGGGTTATATGAAAAAATACGTTATTAAGCTTTCCATGATTGTTTTCATTTTTTTTATGTTACAGGCCTGCGGCGGCCTGCGATATTCTCAGATCTCTCCTTCCGCAAAAAACTTTCACCCGCAAAAGATCGGCGTTCTGCCGGTGGATCCAGGCTCCTACGAGGAGGCGAGGGATATCATTGATGAGATAATTGCAGGGGATCTTGTGAAAAGGGGATGGTACTCGGACGTGGTTGCAGGTGAAACCATCAAGCGGCAGATCTCCGGCAACGAAGCCCTCAGGCAGGCAGTGGCTGAATACATAACCAAGATGGCCACAGTCAATTATTCGGATCCTTCCCTGGCAAGCCAGATAGGTGAAACCGCCCGTGTGGACGCATTCCTCATCACCTACGTGGACTTCTGGAATTACTCAAGAGAAGCTGATGAGAAGGTCGCCAAGGTGGGTCTTGCCATGAAGCTCGTTGATGCCTCCAGTGGCTCCATAGTCTGGAAGGCAGGGCATCACGAGGTGGAAGACTATCTCTTTATCAGACCGAATCTTACTGATGTGGCGATGCGCCTTGTAAAAAGAATGCTCAACGAGATGCCCCACTGACAGGAAAGAATGACGTCTTTTCGGGAAACAAAACAACCTCAGCAAGGCTGAGCGGTTTTTCAGAGGTGCGCACTTGCTCCAGAAGATAAACCCCACAAGGACGGAAAGCTGGAAAAAACTCACGGAACATTTCAAGGTCATGGAAAAGGTTCACATGAAGGATCTTTTCCAAAACGATCCCGCGAGATTTGACAGACTCTCATTCAGATTAGGAGATATACTTGTTGACTGCTCCAAAAACAGGATCTCCGAGGAAACTCTCAGCCTTTTGATTTCCCTTGCTGAAGAGGTTCGGCTTTCAGATGCCGTAGAACAGATGTTCGAGGGCATGGCCATCAATGAGACAGAAGGCAGGGCCGTACTTCACACAGCCCTGCGCAACCGCAAGGGGACACCGGTTTATGTCAACGGCCGCGATGTCATGCCTGAGGTCTTCTCAATACTTGCAAGGATGAGGGATTTCTCCAAAAGCATCTCCGCAGGATCATGGCTGGGTTTCAGCGGAAGGAAGATAACGGATATAGTCAATATCGGCATAGGAGGCTCTGATCTGGGGCCTTTCATGGTGACTCAGTGTCTGAGGCCATACTGGCTTGAGGGCATCTCAGCCCATTTTGTATCCAACGTGGATGGGACCCATTTGACCGAGACACTGAAAGGGCTTTCTCCTGAGACAACCCTTTTCATGATAGCGTCAAAAACATTCACCACCCAGGAGACCATGACCAACGCCTTCTCTGCCAGGGAATGGTTTCTTTCAAAGGGTGCAAGCCCCTCTGACGTGCCCCGCCATTTTGTCGCCATCTCGACCAACGAAAAAAAGGTAAGGGAATTCGGGATAAGCCCTGAGAACATGTTTGTGTTCCGGGACTGGGTGGGAGGCCGTTACTCCCTCTGGTCGGCAATAGGGCTTTCCATCGCCTGCACCATAGGCTTTGAAAACTTTGAAGAGCTCCTCGCAGGGGCCTTTGAAATGGATGAACACTTCAGATACTCGCCGTTCAGGAGAAATATCCCTGTAATCCTCGCATGTTT
>QZIK01000134.1 GCA_003599015.1 Desulfobacteraceae bacterium
TCACATCAGATTCTGAATCCGAATCCACAGCCCTTGAAAGCAGGTCGTACTTCGCGTTTCCATTGACGGATACCTTTTCTCTCGATGCCCCAAGATAAATGATCCTTTCGGCATCCGTATCCCCTATCATGCTGAAGGCATCAATACCCGAAAGCACTTCACGCAGCATGGGCCTTATTATCCGATATCGGCCCACAGATCTTGAGGATATCCTTCCGTTGGCTATGATTGTCTTTATATGGCGACTCTTTGTTTCCATGATCCATGTTGGCCACAGCTCCGTCTCCAGAAACACCATGGCCTTTGGCCTTATGGTATCAAGTGCCCTTCCGACGGCCCATGGTACATCCAGCGGGGCATAAATCACCGGAATCCCCAAGCCGAATGTCTCCTCAGCAAGTCTTCGTCCGTGCTCCGTAAAGGTTGAAATTACAAACCGGGCATCTGGAAATCGGATCTTGAGGGCATCCACAATCGAGGCGGCAACCTTAACCTCCCCAAGGGAAACGGCGTGTACCCAAAAGGATACAGGATTCTCATCCACATCTCTCACAGAGGAACGCACATATCCCATGCGTTCTCCAAACTGCCTGTAATACCGTCCCGAGATCCTTGAATAAAGCAGAAACAGTGGCAGGACCTTTAAACACAGCAAAGACACAAGTGTCTTGTAGGCTAAGTATCCCGGAGTCATTGCAGGGCTCCTCTATCTATTTTTTATCACCGCGGTGGCTGATTGTAAATTTTGCAGGCTTTAAACAGGATCCAAAATCCGGTCAGCAGCCGCGGAACCTTGGTTTTCTCTTTTCCGCAAAGGCCTTTTTCGCCTCGGCCATGTCTTCACTCTCAAGGGAGCGGAGAAAAAGGGCGTGCAGACTATTCTCGTCTTCCTGCTCCAGGCGGGGATAACCTGAAATAACCCTCAGGGCCTGCTTTGTTCCCTTAACCGACATGGGTGCATTTTGAGCTATCTCCCTTGCCATGGCATATGTAAAATCCTCCAGCTCAGAATCATCCATCACATGGTTTACAAGACCCATGGCAAGGCACTCCATACTCTTATATCTCCTTCCTGTAAAAAACATCTCTGCAGAACGGGAAAACCCTATTATCCTCAGGAAACGCCGGTAGCCCTGATAAGGATAAACTAATCCCAGTTTGGCCGGGGGCATCCCCATTACAACGCTGCGGCCTGCTATACGAATGTCGCAGGCAATCGCAAGCTCACATCCACCTCCCAGTGCCTGCCCTTTCACCATTGCTATTACCGGATAAGGAAACCTCTCTATAGCCTGAAGGGTATCCTCCAAGGGAGGTGTATCCTCGATCGTATCCCTGTCATTTGAGGGAACAGGAAGAGCCGTTATGTCATATCCTGCCGAAAAAGCCTCATCTCCTGCCCCCCTCAGGACGACTACGGGAACCGTAGTTCTTGAGGACAGCTCCTCAAGCATCTGTGCAACAGCTTTAAGGCAGGACGCCGTCAATGAGTTTTTCTTGTGGGGCCGATTGATCAATATGGTTGATACATCTCCTTCATCCCTCAACAAGGCTGTTTCCTGCTCCGCCATATGGACCTCCTGACTGAAAAATCGGATGGGATAATCTCACATAATTTCATCTCAGATGGGAATCTATAACATCATGGGCAGGCGGCGCACAAGAAATCTTCTCTTCAAACTCTTCCATTTGCCTGAGGATCTTTTTGTGATATCCAATCGTAAGTATATTTCCCGCAAGAATTTATTAAGGGACAGGACGCCTTTTTTTGGAGGGTTGCCATGAGGATTTGCACGGTATCTGAAATAAGAGACATGGACAGGGCTGCAATAGAGCATTTTGGGATCCCCGAGGAGATCCTGATGGAAAATGCCGGAATTGCTGTATGCACAGCCATTGATAAGGAGTTGGGAATCTCAGGAAGGTCTTTCCTTGTTTTTTGCGGTGCAGGCAATAATGGAGGAGATGGGCTTGTCATAGCAAGAAAGCTTTTTTCCCTTGGAGCAGCGGTTAAGATTTTTCTTATGGGAACCGGCGAGAAATATAAGGGAGCTGCAAGGTTGAACCTCTCCATTGCACGACGGCTTCCAATCGAGATAATAGAGCTTTCTGACCCATCCTCCCTGAACGGTGAACTGGAGCGATGTGATGCCGTAGTGGACGCGCTTTTTGGGACCGGTCTTGACAGAGATATAAGCGGCAACTACGCTCAAACTATAGAGCTAATTAACAAAAGCGGGAAAACAGTTTTTTCGGTTGACACTCCCTCAGGAGTAAACGGTGATACCGGCGGGATACTTGGCGCTGCAGTAAAAGCGGACTATACTGTCACATTCGGCCTTCCAAAGCTTGGAAATGTCCTTTATCCCGGGTCTTTGTTCTGCGGCAGGCTTCTTGTAACCCATATATCATTTCCCCCGGCCCTCCATGCCTCCGAGGCGATAAAAATCCAGACAAACGACCCTCTGCCTCTACCTGAAAGAGATCCAGCCGGGCACAAAGGCAGCTTCGGGGATGTCCTTTTCATTGCCGGAGCATCCGGCTATTATGGGGCTCCAAGCCTTGCAGCCCTTTCTTTTTTAAAGGCCGGAGGAGGCTATTCCCGGCTAGCAGCTCCTTGCTCGATTGTGCCCTACCTTGCCAACACAGCGGCTGAAGTGGTCTTTGTGCCCCAAAAGGAAACCCCTGCCGGCGCTCTGTCCTTTGAAAACCGTCAAGGGCTTCTTGAGATGGGAAACAGTGCCGATATGGTTGTTATGGGACCTGGTGTCTCCCTTGCAAAAGAGACACAGGATCTTATCAGATATCTTTCAAGTGAAATAAGAAGGCCTCTTTTGATTGACGGAGACGGACTGACAGCCGTTTCTTCCGATCCCGACATCATCGGTGCCCGAAATGATCCAACTATCATGACTCCTCACCCTGGTGAGATGTCCAGGCTTACGGGTCTAAGCATAAAGGATATTAAGGATAATCCCATAAACATAGTAAGAGAGATGTGCAAAAGGCTTAAGGCCACCATAGTCCTCAAGGGAGCCCGCTCCATTATCGGCCATCCTGATGGAACCGCTTATCTGAACCTCAGCGGCAACTCTGGAATGGCCACAGCAGGGTCTGGAGACGTCCTCACGGGGGCTATAGCCGCCATGTACGGACTGGGGCTCCCTGTGGAGCAAGCCGCTAGAAACGGCGTATTCGCTCACGGAATTGCAGGAGACCTTGCTGCTGCTGAAAAGGGCCCAGACGGAATAGTTGCAAGGGACATCCTAGAAAAACTTCCCATCGCCCTCCAACACATGAGGAAAGGTACATGGCGAGCGCTTGGGCGCTATGAGATAGAGATAATCCTTTGATAATAATCTAAGCTTTTATGAATCATGATGAATATGAAACTAATTGATATGACTGTTCTTATAAGGGGTGGCGGCGACATAGGATCCGGTGTTGCCTGGCGGCTTCATATGTGTGGATTCAGGGTCCTTATCGCAGAGACATCTCAGCCTCTTTGCGTCAGGCGAAAGGTATCTTTCTGTGAGGCTGTTTACGAAGGCACTGCCTCGGTGGAAGGGACAAAGGCAGTTCTTGTCCAGAGACTTGATGATGCAGGTCTCTGCTGGGAGAAAGGCCAGATCCCTGTCTTTGTTGATCCAGAGTTACAAATCGTTTTGCATGCCTCACCTCAGGTTCTGGTGGATGCGATCCTTGCCAAAAAAAACCTTGGAACCTCCATTGGTCTGGCTCCCCTCGTCATTGCCCTGGGTCCCGGTTTTGAGGCAGGGAAAGACGCCCACTTTGTGGTGGAAACCAACAGGGGCCACTGCCTTGGAAGGATCCTGACCCGGGGATCTGCCGAGCCAGATACCGGCGTCCCTGGCAAAGTAATGGGCATAGGCAGCGAAAGGGTTCTGAGGTCCCCGGCTGATGGGTTGTGGGAAAGCTCTGAGGACATCGGGAGAATTGTCAGGAAGGGAGACATGTTGGGCAATGTTTCCGGCAGGCCTCTCATTGCCTCGATAGACGGGGTGATCCGTGGCCTTATACGCCCGGGAATCAGGGTAAGCAAAGGCCTTAAGATGGGAGACATAGATCCGAGGGGGATAGTTGAAAACTGCTTTACTGTCTCAGACAAGGCCCTTGCCATAGCAGGCGGAGTCCTAGAGGGAATTTTGAGGCACTATGGCCGGGCACTTGCCTGATCAGCTAATCACCTTTTATCCATGGTTATATAGTCCCTGCACTTTGGTCCTGTATATATCTGCCTGGGGCGGTGCAGCTTCCAGTTTGGGTCATCCAGACTCTCCTTCCACTGGCTTATCCATCCGGGGAGCCTTCCGATTGCAAACATGACAGTAAACATGTTGAGGGGAATTCCAAGCGCCCTTAGGAGAATGCCGCTGTAAAAATCCAGATTCGGGTAGAGGTGGTGATCAATGAAGTAGGAGTCTTTCATGGCAACCTCCTCCAGTCTCTTTGCTATATCCAGCAACGGATCGTGGCGCTGAAGTTTCTTGAGCACATTATTAACCATCTTTTCAAGTATCCTTGCCCTGGGATCATAGGTCTTGTAGACCCTATGGCCGAAACCCATAAGTCTGAAAGGGTCCTCCCGGTCCTTGGCCCTTGCTATGAAGGGGGTGGGGTCTCCACCGCTGTCGTAAATCCTCTGGAGCATCTCCACAACCGACTGATTGGCTCCACCGTGCAAAGGACCCCAAAGTGCGCATATGCCCGCTGAAATAGCCGCATACAGATTAACCTTGGCGCTTCCCACCAGACGCACGGCGGCTGTGGAGCAGTTCTGTTCGTGATCCGCATGCAGTATCCAGAAGGCGTTCAGGGCGCGAACAAGATCCTCATCTATCCTGTAAGGTCTTACAGGCGAGTCAAACATCATGTTGAGAAAATTGGCGCAGTAAGAGAGATCATGCCTTGGATAAACCACCTTGTGGCCCAGGGAAATCTTGTATGACATGGCTGCCATGGTACGCACCTTGGAAAGAAGCCTCGCGAATGTGATATTTATCTCCTCTTCTTCCGTTCTTTCAGGAAGCTCCGGATAAAAAGCACGAAGGGCGCTCACCATCGAGCTGAGGATGCCCATTGGGTGAGCCCTCCGGGGAAAGTTTTCGAAAAAGGAACGCATGTCTTCATGTACCAGGGAGTGGTCGTTGAGCATTACCGAGAAACGGTTGAGCTGTGTCCTTTCAGGAAGTTCCCCGTTAATGAGAAGATAGGAGGTTTCAACAAAGGTTGAGTGCTCAGCCAGCTGCTCAACGGGAATGCCCCTGTATCTTAAGATCCCTCTTTCACCGTCCATGAAGGTGATGCTGCTCTGGCAGCTCCCTGTATTAGCAAATCCGGGGTCCAGGGTTATCAGTCCTGTATCCCTTCGAAGATTGGCTATGTCTATTGCGCGCTCTCCTTCTGTCCCTTCCACCAGGGGAAGTTCATAGGACTTTCCATCTACTGTAAGTGTAACTGTTTTTGCCATCTTACCCACACCCCTTCCGTCTTTTTTGTCTCGTTCAACTCAGTATAACTGAAAGGCTCCGGGGTGCCAATAAAGGATTTGAATGCTTTTACTAATGATGTCTGGCGGTAGATAGAATAGTATCGGGGACCGACAAATCTTTCTTCTTTGGCCCGGACGGAAATGAAGATGGAACTCTTACCACATGGTCTTATGGCTGCTAAACCCATTTTGTTCGGTATGGAATTGATTTTCCATCCCGGTTGTGGAAATAATAGCTGATCAAAAGGAGGAGTTTCAGGGAATGTCTTATGAGAAGCATCTGACGAGTCAAATTCTCTCGGAACATCTGGTGGAAGGCTCTCTTGTCCCTGGAGAGGAAATAAGAATAAGGATAGATCAGACCCTGACCC
Organism: Desulfobacteraceae bacterium; assembly: GCA_003599015.1. GTDB lineage: Bacteria > Desulfobacterota > DSM-4660 > Desulfatiglandales > Desulfatiglandaceae > CG2-30-51-40. The sequence goes on from QZIK01000134.1 coordinate 5,884, forward strand.
AGGACGCCACAGGGACGCTTGCATATCTTGAGTTCATGTCACTGGGGATAGAAAGGGTCAAAGCGAGGCTTTCCGTTTCTTATGTGGACCATAATACTGTGCAGACAAGCTTTGAGAACGCAGACGACCACCTCTTTCTCCAGGATGCGGCCGCGCGATACGGGCTTTATTTTTCCAGACCCGGAAACGGAATAAGCCATCAGGTGCACCTGGAACGGTTCGGGGTTCCGGGTGAGACACTTCTAGGCTCCGACAGCCACACCCCAACGGCAGGGGGAATGGGAATGCTCGCCATGGGTGCTGGGGGGCTGGACGTAGCCCTGGCCATGGCAGGCGAGCCATTCACCATGAAGGTTCCTGACCTGACCGGAATAATCCTGAAGGGCGCTTTTCCCCCCTGGGTAGGGGCGAAAGACGTTATTCTCTCTCTGCTCCAAAGGCTGACTGTGAAAGGCGGGCTGGGAAGGATACTTGAATACTCCGGCGCGGGTCTGGCCGGCCTCACCGTACCTGAAAGGTCCACCATCACCAATATGGGTGCTGAGCTGGGCGCATGGACCTCGATATTTCCATCGGACGAGGTAACGAGGCGTTTCATGAAAGCCCAGGGAAGGGTTGAGGCATGGAGACCTATTTCAAATGCAGAAGGAGTAGACTACCGGGAAGCTCTTGAAATTGATCTTTCAAGGCTTGAGCCCATGGTTGCATGCCCCCACAGCCCTGATGCCGTGGTAAGGGTGGAAGATTTAGACAAAATACACGTGGATCAGGTGGCCATTGGAAGCTGCACCAACTCGTCATACAGGGATCTGAGACTCGCGGCTGATCTTCTTGCCGGAAAAAAGGTTCATCCCGACGTAAGCCTCGTCATAGCCCCCGGCTCCAGACAGGTCATGGCCATGCTTGCAAGGGACGGAAGCCTTGCGAGGCTTATCGAGGCAGGCGCGAGGATACTTGAGGTCGCATGCGGGCCGTGTATTGGAATGAACCAGGCTCCCCCGTCAGGCGGAGTCAGCGTGCGAACCTTTAATCGCAACTTTGAGGGAAGAAGCGGCACAAAGGATGCCAAGGTCTACCTCTCAGGACCTCAGGTGGCGGCAGCAGCAGCCATAACAGGACGCATAGCTCATCCCCGGATACTTGGCATGGAGCCCAGCGTTGGTGAGCCGAAAGAATTCCTCATTGATGATTCAATGATTATTGCGCCCCCAAAAGACCCATCCCCCTCGAGGTTGCGCATGGGGCCCAACATCAAGCCTCTTCCTGAGCTGGAGCCCTTGCCCGAAAGCCTTTCTCTTGCCGCGATACTCAAGACCGGGGACAATATCACAACCGACGATATACTGCCGGGCGGGGCAAAGATCCTTCCCCTCAGATCAAACATATCAGCCATATCCAGATTCGTTTTTGCAGGTAAAGACCCTGAATTTTCCGTCAAGGCAAAGACCGCCGCACCGTTTGCAGTCGTTGGAGGAGAAAACTACGGGCAGGGATCCAGCCGCGAACATGCTGCCCTTGCCCCACGCTTTCTGGGGCTGAGGGCGGTTCTGGCGCGCTCCTTTGCAAGACTCCACAGGGCCAATCTGATCAATTTCGGAGTCCTTCCCTTGATCATCTCCTTTAATGACTATGGGAAGATTGATCAGGGAGACACGCTGGAAATAAAATATCTGAGAGAAGGTCTTGAAAAGAACTCGGAAATTTCCGTTATGATCCCTGCTAAAAGCCTTGCTCTAAAGGCCGGCATGGACCTTACATCCCGTGAGAGAAGAATCATTCTTGCAGGAGGGCTTCTCAACCTTGTCCGGGAGGGGTTGACAAAGCCCGGGATGCATGCACGAAAACAATAGTCCGGCAAGCTGTTGACCGAAACGGCCGCTGGAAAACGGCGAGGTTTAATTTGCTTATGAATTCAGTCCAGATGAAAGAAAGCGGAAATATCATACAATGGACTCCTGACGGATCGCCCATTGTTCCAGATGATCCGATTATACCTTACATAGAAGGGGACGGCACAGGTCCCGACATATGGGCTGCAACCAGGCCTGTCCTGGATGCGGCAGTTGAATCCGCCTATGGGGGCAAAAGAAGGATTCACTGGCTTGAGGTTCTTGCAGGAGAAAAGGCGCAGCGGCGACATGGAGAGGAAAACCCCCTTCCGGATGAAACCCTTGAAGCGTTATCCAGGTTCGGCATAGGCATCAAGGGCCCTCTTACAACTCCTGTGGGAACAGGATTCCGTTCGCTTAACGTCGCTATCCGCCAGAGGCTGGATCTCTATGCCTGTGTAAGGCCCGTAAGATATATCCCTGGGGTCCCCTCTCCTGTCCGTCATCCCGAGCGGGTAAACGTTGTGATCTTCAGGGAAAACACGGAGGATCTTTATGCAGGTATTGAGTGGGAGGCCGGTTCTCTGAAGGCAAGGGAGGTGCTCGCTTTTCTGAACGCCACATTAACCGGATCCGGCAGTGCGCCTCTTTCCCTGGACTGCGCCGTAGGTATCAAACCCATGAGCGAAGCAAACACACGCCGCCTTGTCAGGAAAGCCATACGATATGCCATTGAAAACGGGTACGCAAGTGTGACCCTAGTGCACAAGGGGAACATCATGAAATACACAGAGGGCGGATTCAGGGACTGGGGCTACAAGACTGCCCAGGATGATTTCCCGGGGCTCACTGTCAGGGAGGATGAAATTCCTCAAAGAGACACTAAAAAGCTCATGGTTATAAAGGACCGGATAGCCGATGCCATGTTCCAGCAGCTTCTCCTGAGGCCTGAAGAATTCGGTGTCCTGGCGACCCCGAACCTTAATGGTGATTATCTTTCAGATGCGGCAGCGGCTCAGGTGGGCGGACTGGGGATGGCCCCCGGGTGGAATATGGGTGAGAAATGCGCCGTTTTCGAGGCAACCCACGGAAGCGCCCCCCGCTATGCAGGACAGGACAAGGTAAACCCCGGATCGCTTATTCTTTCCGGGGCCGAGATGCTTCGGTTCATGGGCTGGAGGGAGGCTGCGGAGATTGTTGTAGCGGCGCTCACACAAACCATCGCGAGGAAAAAGGTCACCTATGATCTTGCGCGACAGATGCAAGGAGCCATTGAACTAAGGTGTTCCCAGTTCGGAGAAGCCCTAGTAGAACAAATTCTCAACATATGAAGATTGCGCCGGAATCTTTTCCGGCCAATCCCCACCAAAGACTTTAAGGAAATCATGAACAGCAAACCATACGATTTAAATGAAATGACAGACAAATGTACCGCCTTCAAGGTCCCACTGACTGAGCTGGTTTCTCGAAAGAAACGTATTCAAAGGGAGCTCCAGGCAGCCGGCATACCTGCCCTGCTTATCATACAGAGGGTTGATCTCTTTTATTTCTCAGGTACCTCCCAGAACTCCTTTCTTTTCATGCCCGCTGAGGGAGAACCGCTTCTTATGGTCAGAAAATATTATCCCAGGGCAAGGGAAGAGTCTTTTCTACCAAACATTGTTCAAATAAACTCCATTCGCGATATGAATGATTTTATCTATGATTTCTACGGGAGCGTTCCAGCCGTAATGGGCCTTGAGCTGGATGTCCTGCCGGTCAATTCTTTTTTATTTTACCAGCAACTCTTCCCCGGCAGCCGTTTAATGGACGGCTCCGGGCTCATCCTGAAGGTCCGTTCAAGGAAATCCGCATGGGAGATAGATCAGATGGAAAAGACTGCCGAACTCACCATGAAGGTCTTCCTTTACATGAAACAGATTATAAGTCCCGGGATGAGTGAGGTCGAGCTTGCCGTCGAGGCCGAGGCCTTTGCCAGGAGGCACGGACACGCAGGAAAGCTGAGGGTGAGGGATTTCCAGACCGAAGGTTATTTCTGGCATGTGCTTGGAGGAAAAAGCGGGGGAATGGTTGGACTGCTTGACGCACCTGCAAGCGGCATGGGAACCTCTCCGGCATTTCCTTGTGGAGCCGGCTTTAGGGCCATAGGCAAAGGCGAGCCTGTTATGGCTGATCTTGCAACGGCCCTGAACGGCTTTCACCTTGATGAAACCCGAATGCTTGCGATGGAATGGATGCCGGAGAGCGCCAGGAGGGCAAGCGAGGCAGCCATTGAGATCCACAACAGGTTAATCGAAAGGCTCGCCCCGGGCATGAGGTCCGACGATTTATTTGACTTCTCCATAAAACTTGCGCGTGACCTTGGCTATGAAGAAAACTACCTGGGTCCGCCGGGCCACAAGGTTCAATTTGTTGCTCACGGCATAGGACATGAGATGATAGAGCCGCCGTTTATCGCAGCAGGCAGAAAGGATATCTTTGAGCCAGGAATGACCCTTGCCCTTGAACCCAAGTTTTTGTTCCCCGGTGAATTCACGGCGGGCATAGAAAGCGTGGTTCTGGTCACAGAGGATGGCTCAAGGCTTATAAGCAAGGCGCCGGTTGACATCTTTATATGCTGAAACGCCGGGGCGTTTTCTCTTGACCGCCGCAAACCCTCCACCTAGTATTATAGCTCTCATAAAATAGAAGCAACACTAAAGGGAAAGGAGCATGAAAAGGCAAATGGAATCAAGAAATACCCTATACCGAAAAAGTTACAATCCCCTGATCTCCACCCCTTCAAAACCAATGCCGAAGGAGATTGCAGTTATAGGCGCCGGAACCATCGGTCCGGATATCGGTTATTATCTCAAGACTGCCCTGCCGGATATCACTCTTCACCTGGTGGATGTGGTGGAGGCGCAGCTGAAAAACGCCGAGAAGAGGTTTGCAGGATATGTTCAAAAGGCCGTTGAAAAGAAAAAGTTTAAGGAGGACAAGGCCAGGGCAATCCTTTCCAATATCAATTACACCCTTGACTACGGCTCCGTAAAAAACTGCCAGCTTGTAATAGAGGCTGCCACCGAAAATCTCTCCCTCAAACAGCGCATCTTTGAAACAGTGGAATCCCTCGTAAGCCGGGATACTATCATCACCTCCAACACCAGTTCCATTCCTGCTTCACGGATCTTCTCAAAAATGAAAGCGCCACAGCGGGCCACGGTTACACATTTTTTCGCCCCTGCGTGGAGAAGTCTCCCGGTTGAGGTGATAGTGTGGGAAAAGGTGGATCAGGAAGTGCTGGACTATCTGTTTCAAATGTTCGCGGCTACCGGCAAGGTTCCCCTTGCAACTGATGACGCCATCTGCTTCATGCTGGACAGGATTTTTGATAACTGGTGCAACGAGGCTGCCTACCTGCTTGAACATGCAACCGCCAGTCAGATAGACAAGGTTGCCGAGGAATTCGTCTTTGCAGGCCCCTTTTACGTCCTCAACATGGCCAATGGGAATCCTATCATCATAGAGACCAACACCCTTCAGATGGAAGAGGGATCTCACTACAGACCGGCAGGCATTCTGGCTTCCGTGGACAGATGGCACACCCAGAGGCCCGGCTCAAAGGTGGAGGTACCGGAAAAGGTGAGATCCCTTGTGAGGGACAGGCTCCTTGGGATACTTTTTTCCCAGTCCTTCGACATAATTGACAGGAACATAGGCACCATGGAGGATCTCAATTTCGGCTGCCAGATAGCCCTTGGATTCAGGAAAGGCCCCTTTGATATCATGCGTGAAATAGGCGCATCCGAGGTCCAAAGGATCATGGGACGGTTTATTTCCGAAAGGCCGGGATTCCCAACTTCAAAAAATGATTTTTCCTTTTATCAGCGGTTCAATCGTTTTATTTTGGTTGATGACCACAAAGGGACCAAAATCATAACAATAAGAAGACCCCAGGCCATGAATGCCCTCAGCGACGAGGTGAATGACGAGATCCTGTCGGTTCTGATGAGATACTCGGACGATCCCTCCGTGGAAGGTTTCGTGTTAACGGGCTATGGAACAAGCGCCTTTTCGGCAGGCGCTGATATAGGCAAGTTTCCTCAGATGTTGGGCGACAAAGATGCATCCATCCGTTACGCCATGGACTGTGCCAGGGTTCAGGTCTTCATGGACAAGATGCAAAAGCCTGTCGTGGCCGCAGTAAACGGAATCGCCCTCGGAGGAGGCCTTGAACTTGCAATAAGATGTCACAGAATTGTGGCTGTAAAAAGAGCTTCCTTCCAGTTTCCTGAGGTTACTCTGGGGATTTTGCCGGCGATAGGAGGATGCGTTGTTCCATACAGAAACTGGCCCAAGGGCGCTAAAATGTTCCATGAAATGCTCTGCCTCGGAAGGCCCATGACTGCACTCGAGGCCCTGGAAACAGGGATGGTCAGCAAACTGGTTGATTCATATCCGGACCTAATAGAGGCTGCTGTGGGGGAGGTCATGGCCATGAAAAATTCCATCAATAGAATTCCCGAAGGGAAAATCGAGCTCCCCCAGGTAGTCATTCCCCAAGAGCCGAAGGCCGGAAGTCTCAACCTCAGCAAAGAAACCATCTCAATAATAGCAAAAACAATAGAGGAAGGAGCTGCAGCCAACAGCCTGGATGAGGCGCTTGCCGCCGGTTACAGGGGATTCGGGGAGACAGCGTGCACAGATGCCGCAAAAGAGGGAATAGGCTCCTTTCTTCAGAAAAGAAAGCCTGTGTTCTCGAAATAGATTACAGATTACATGCTGCAATTCTTCCGGGCGTGGTTCAAAATACCACGCCCGGATTTTTCATTCTGGACATATCACTTGATGGTCTGTAGCCTTCCCTTGGCAATGGAGGCTTCGCTTGAGTTGGGATACTTTTCTATCAATCTCCTCAAGAGCACCTTTGCGCTTACATTATCCTTTATCTCACTAAAGGCAAGGGCCTGCCTCAGCATTGCGTTTGGAACCTTGTTGCCGTTCGGGTATTTCTTTATTACTTCCTGATAGGCCAGGATCGCCTGCTCGTATTCTTTGAGTGCGAAATGGGATTCGCCCATCCAGAAAAATGCGTTGTCTCCCAGAGAAGAGGAAGGATATTTCTGGGCAAAGGACTTGAATCCTGAAATTGCATCTTTGTAAACCTTCCTGTTATAGAGGGAGTAGGCTTCATCATATGCTTTTTTTTCTGCAGGATCAATACGTTGGGAATCTGCCACCTGTTGGGGAGCCGATCCGGAAGGCGTAACATGCGCCTCCTTTGGGGGCTGAGAAGCAGCTCCCGTAGTTTTTTTCACCGGGCTTACCGCACCTGAACCCTGTCTGCTTTCCAGTTCAGCTGCCTTGGCCTCAAGCTGCGCCATGCGGTTGGACAAATCAGCCAGGGTGGCTTTCAATGCATCCTCTCCTGTGGTATCCCTTTCCACAGCCCTTTTGACAAGAGTTCGGTTGTCTTCCACCTTGCTTGACAGATCCCTTATGGTCTCCCTGGTGGACAAGAGATCAGCCTTGATCTGCACTTGGTCTTTTCGAATAGTTCCAAGATCAGAACCCGAACTGCCGGAGATCTTTTTCTCTAATGACTCCTGGGAACTCTGAATGGAGTTTACACGTTCATTGATCCTTACAACCTGGTCGTTTAGGGCTTTGATCTGGTCGTTCAAATACATCATATCCTGCTTGGTTGTTACGCAGGATGACATAAGCAGCAATGCAACAGTCAGCATTAAGCAGCCAAAAACATCCCGCCGTATACTCCGTAAAACCATTTCCTCTACCTCCAGAATGAAAGGGCCGACCTTTTGTGAGGTCGGCCCCGGTTTGGCGTATCCACACCTTAGGCAGATCAGATGATCCTTACCGTCAGATCTGCATTAGATGATGAGTTGAAGCTAATAGATCAACTTGAACTCGTCACGCCGGTTCTTTGCCCAGGCTTCCTCATTGGCGCCTTGTACCGCGGGTCTCTCCTCTCCATAGGATATAATGGAGATTCTGGCTCCTGGAACGCCCAGGGCCGTGAGGAATTCCTTAGCTGCATTAGCCCTTCTCTCGCCCAGGGCCAGGTTGTATTCGTTAGTGCCCCTCTCGTCGCAGTGTCCTTCAATGCGAACACTGTAACGGGTATTTGCCAAAAGCCACTCCGCCTTCTTCTGCAGCACTGTCTTTGCCTCGGGCTTGATCTCATACTTGTCGAAATCAAAGTAGATGTTTTCCGATTCAAATGCCTTCCTCTGCTTTTCCAGTTGCTGCTCCTTCTCCGCACGAAGCCTTGCCTCTTTTGCAGCTGCATCCTCGCCTTCCGCCTTCGGGGCGGGAGCCTGCTCCGGCTTCACCTCAGGCGCTGCCTTGGGCGGCTCTGTAACCTGTACCTGCTTTTTTGCACAAGAAGCACCCAGGAACAAAAATAACCCAAGAAAAGCAAACATGACACACAAACTTGAAAAACGTTTTGACATACCCTTTTCCTCCTCCTCAATCCTCTAAATATCTCAATCTAACATGCCTTATCCCTAAGGGACCCTTGGGGAAGACCTACTTCCCACGCTATAGTCGGGGGACTTTAACACATATTCCTTTAATTTTCAAGAGGCGGCTTTGGTTTTTATCATGGCGCCCAGGAAGGCGCCGTCTGGTTGCCTGGAAGGTTTGTTAGCAGCCGCTGATGATCTCCACCCTCATTGGTAAGGTACAAATGATAACGACCGTTTCTATTGCTGCTGAATACTATGTACCTGCCGTCCGGTGACCAGCAGGGATCTTCGTTGTTTCCGGTGCCGGAGGTGACACGTCGCATCCGGCTGCCGTCGGGAGCTATGGTATAGATGTCCAGAAGGCCCTGGGAAACTGCCGCAAAGGCGATCCGGTTTCTAGAAGACCATGACGGGGATGTGCAGTACTTGCTTTCAAAGGTTATCCTTTCCACGGCTCCGTCTGATATGTTCATTACGTAGATCTGCGGAGTCCCTCCGGCACGGTTTGATACGAATGCCATGCGGGAGCCGTCGGGTGAAAAGGAGGGAGAGACATCTATGGCCCAGTGGTCTGTCAATTTCTGGACAATATTTCCATTTAGATCAATCAGAAATATATCCGAATCTCCCTTCTCGCTCAAGGTAAGGGCCACCCTTGTGCCGTCCGGTGACCATGTTGCACCTATGTTAAGACCCGACCGTCCGGACACGGTCCTGACAGCCCCGGTGGACAAATCCCTCATGTAAAGTTTGGGGCCCTTGTTATCCCTGTAAGAATTATAGATGATCCTCTTTCCGTCCGGCGACCATCTCGGCGAGAGCACAATACTCTTGTCCGAGGTAAGCTGCGCCGCGTTGTGCCCATCGTAATCGGAAAGATAGATCTCCTTGTTGCCGGTCGCGTCTCCCACAAAGGCAAGCCTTGTCATGGTTATACCGTCGTAGCCCGTAAGGAGACGGATAATATCGTTGGAAAGCCTGTGCATAAGCTCCCGGTGGCGATGTGTCTCCCCCAGCACCCTTTTGCCTAAGATCTGCCTTCCCCAGTAGACGTCATAGAGCTTGAGATCCACCTCCAGGCTTTGTCCAACGCTGGAATAAGATGCTTTGATAAGGAGTTCGGCACCTATGACGGACCAGTTCTTGAAGTTAAGCGCTTCCCCTTCCCTGTTCCCCTCCAGAAATGCCCCCTTGTCCATAAGGCTGAAATACCCGCTCAGATCAAGATCATTGGATATTACCCTGGAAAGCTTTTCCCCAAGGTCCTGGGAACTGCCCTGGGGGCTGGTATTCCTGAATTCCGGGATGGCAACGGCAAATTTCCTTGAAAAAGGGGAGTTGATATCAATGAAGATGCGGGCCGATGCTTCCATTGGATAAAAGATAAAAAGGGTCGCCAATACTGAAATGAGGGAGAGTAAAGACCCTCGCATTTTTAATGATTCCTCCATTAGTTGTTGTCAAGATCCATGAGGTTGAACCTTATTTCAAATTCATCCACCGTCATTCGGTAACCTTCTGGAAAAGGCGGCAGAGGGTTTGAACGATCAATAGCCCTCATGGCAGATTCATCAAAAGCCGGACTGGGGGAGCGTCTGGTGAAACGCGAATTAACGATGCTTCCATCGCTCCTTACCGTCACGACTACAATCGCCTCAAGCTCCTTTTTGGTCCTGGGATCCAGATGAGTAGCCGGGAATGACCAGTTACGCTTGATGGTGCTTGCCACCTCTGCCTGATAAATTTGAATGGCAACACCCTGTACCGCTCCGCCTCCGCGGCCCGGAACGCCATCTTCAACCTCCTTCCTAGCCTGGGCACCTATCTCTGAGACGGCCTTTGCAAGGGCTTCCTTTTCTTTTGCAGCTTTGCGTTGTCCTTCAACTTTTTTTTCTATCCTTGAAAGGGCATCCTCAATAAGTTTGGATGGCGGGGTTTTGGGCTTATCAACCTTGTCTTTTGGTGTCTCCAAAACCTTCTTTGCAAGGGTGACAGGCTTTTCCTTTGCCGTCTGAGGCACCTCAATCATCTTTGCCGGTTCCTCAGCCCGCACCGGTGCGATCTCTTTGTGCGGCTCATGCGACGACTGGCTGGATGCCCTGCCTTGTATGCTGGAAAATTCCACAAGGTTAACCTCATAGATCTGGCCGGTTATACTTCTTGATGGTCCGATTCCCTGACCGGCCAACAAAACGGCAAAGGCCGCCACATGAATGGCTGCGGAAATGGCTATCATCTTTCCAAGCCTGAGCTCGCCCCTTGGATCAAAAAAGGTGCGCGAAGAAGTCATTGGCAGAACCTCACTCAACCGGCTCCGTGACCATGCCCAGCTTTTCTATGCCGGCCTGTTTGATCCTTGAGATAACCTTTATAACCGCGCCATACGGCACGTTTTCATCCGCCCTAAGGAGAACTTCCTTTTCCCGTCGGTACTCGAAAACCTTTCTTATCTTCTCCTCCAGGTCTTTAATCTCAATCGCCTGGTTCTCGAGATATATCTCCTGCTTCTTGTTTATGGAAACCACCAGGGGGTCTTCCCGGGTCTTGAGGTGTTTTGTGGCTGTCTTGGGGAGGGTAACCTCCACCCCCTGCAGCATCATCGGTGCAGTCACCATGAAGATCACGAGCAGCACCAGCATCACATCCACAAAAGGCGTGACGTTGATATCGGACATTAACCTCTTGTTGCCGCCTGACTGTTGCATAAGAACCTCAGGAAACCGCCTTGCCGGAAAGGTGTTTTTTGTACAACTGCCTCTCAGCGGTGCTGAGGAAATCAGATGTGAATATATCCATCTCAGCCCTGAAACCGGCAGCCCTGTGGGTGAAATAGTTGAAGGCAACAACGGCCGGTATGGCCGCTGCAAGTCCGGCGGCGGTTGCAACCAGCGCCTCGGAGATACCGGGGGCGACAACAGCAAGGCTTGCCGCCCCTTTGAGCCCTATGCCCCTGAAGGCATCCATTATCCCCCAAACAGTACCAAAAAGACCTATAAATGGGGCTGTGTTGCCGGATGTGGCCAGAAAACTCAAAGACCTTTCCAAGCGGTCCGACTGATCTATGGTAGCCTTGCGCAAGGACCGCTCCAGATTTTCCATGATGGCTTTCTGGGACCAGACATCTCTGTCTGCATCGGCACTCGATCTATCAGCCTGTTCCACTGAGGACTGAATGCCCTTGAGCCTTAGAAACTCTGCATGACCTGACCTGAAAAGATTGGCAACAGGACTGAAGGCCAGACTTTCGGAAGAGCTGCTAAGCTGCTTCATGTCCCGCATCTGTGAAAAAAGCTCAAAAAAGGTCATATTTTCCATGCGAGCCTTACGGAAGAGACGAAATTTCATGAGTATAATGGCCCATGATACCACAGAAAATCCTAGTAGAATCAAAAGGATAAACTTAACCATCGGCCCTGCATGAAGGATCAGCTGTAATATGTCATTTCCAAAAAAAGAGATGCCTGTGAAATCAGCGGTAAAAAGCGATGTTGATGGTGTCATGAAAACCTCTAATCAAAAAAATATCCCCCGCGACTTTCCAACCCGCAGGTTATAGCAAAACCTTTTAAGATTATTCCTTTCTCAAGCCGGTTGCAAGGAGAAGATAGGTTCGGCCGTTTCAATATGACCTTCCAGAAAATCCGCCAGCCCTGCCGTATCGGATGGAGAAAAACGGGGAACTCCACAATCCGTCTCAGAGTCACTCACAATGGCCATGATGGAAACCTCTCCACGGCAAACAGGTTCCTGGCCCAGATCCGCCCTGAAGACCTCTATCTTATCAATGCTGCTGTGCTTGTATCCCTCACAGAGCACGATATCAATTCCTCGCATCAGTAGAACAAGCTCTTCAACCCGGGGGTCACTATCCCAGCCAATTACCATGCCCACCTCACCAGGGGTGGCGATCATGCTGACATCGGCCCCTGCCTGTCTGTGTCTGAAGCTGTCTTTTCCAGGCTGGTCAAGGGTTAACTTTCCCAAATGATGCTTTATGGTGCCTACCTTAAGCCCTCTGTTTTTAAGCTCAGGAATCAGTTTTTCCAGCACTGTGGTTTTCCCTGACCCTGAGTGCCCGACAAAGGACACGACAAAAGGTCTACGGTTCATTTTTTTCACCTGTATCCCTTCTATCCAACCTCTTTCCAGAGTTCTCCACTCCGGGATGCATCATAACCGCCAAGGGCGTCAACCCTTGCCCTGAAGCTTTCGGATCTTACGGCATTCAGCACAGAAACGAAGAGGCTGTTATCGAGCATGGTCCTGGGGACCACCATCGTCTTCGAATGCGTGCC
>QZIK01000132.1 GCA_003599015.1 Desulfobacteraceae bacterium
TGGCTACAGGAACGCCTGATGAGGCCCTTCAGATAGCTAAAGAACATCCGGAAAAAATCCACATTCTCATGACCGACGTGGTAATGCCGGGCATGAACGGAAAAGAGCTTGCAGGACATATTTCATCATTGCACCAAGACGTTAAGGTTCTTTTTACCTCTGGCTATACAGCCAATGTAATAGCACGGCACGGGGTGCTCAATGAAGGCATACACTTTATTCAAAAGCCATTCTCTTTGCAGGACCTGGATAAAAAGTTAAGAGAGGTTCTTTCCTAGAGGAAAATCGCTTTAAAATAACGCCTCCTGATATCTCCCCCGGTGGTTTACGGTTGCATGAATTATGATTGGAAATCATCTTGATGGAGAAATTTCTCCGGAATCTGGCATTTCAATGAAAGATCAACCGAGAGAGTACTGGAGGCTGAGGCTTGAAAACTGCAAGAGACAACTTGAAAAAAACCTTTTTGAGGTCTTTCTGGTAAAAGATACCCATGAGGCCAGGAACCTTGTTCTGGAAAATATCCTTAATTCAGTCAGGCCTAAGGTTGTCTCGTGGGGAGACTCCATGACCCTTCACTCAACAGGGATCCTGGATGAAATAAGAAAAAATCCTGAAATAAGACTCATAGAAACCTTTGAGACAGGTGTGCCCAGGGATGAGATTATAGAGCGTCGCAGACATGCCCTCCTCTCTGATATCTTTTTTATGGGCTGCAATGCAGTCACCGAAAAAGGGGAACTTGTCAATCTGGATATGGTGGGAAACCGAGTATCCGCCGTCTCATTCGGACCTGAGACGGTAATAGTACTGATCGGACGGAACAAGATTGTAAAAGACCTGACAGAGGCCGTGGGACGCATCAAACGTATTGCCGCGCCCATGAACGCTATCCGACATGACCAATTCAGAACCCCCTGCATGAAAGCGGCATTTTGCATGGATTGCTCAAGCCATGACAGGATCTGCAATGTCTGGTCCATTACCGAGAGATCCCATCCAAAAGGGCGCATAAAGGTTATCATTATAGACAGGGATCTCGGTCTATAGATTCTCAAGCCTGAAGGGTTACTCTCCTAATACGCTAATAATTCAAAAATGATATTGCAATGCGTATCAACCCGATGTTTTCTGGAACAGAAATTGTCTCCGAAAGAAAGGGTAGGAATGTAGCAAAGGCAACAAAGGATCTGCAGAGTTATTTCAATTGAAATCCCTTTACGAATCAGACTATAAGGAGGCTGCCTTTCAAAGGTCATTCCCGTTAAATAGAATTGGTGCTGCATCTTTTGGATCAGATTGAATGAAGATTGGGAAATACAGCTTCGAGGAATTTAAGGAAAGGGCTGCTGCATTCCACGGCTATCCTTCCCCCGGGCTCCTTGCGGGAGGGTATATGGTTGAGGCAGCCCGTGCAAGGCTTAGCGAAGGAACTCTTTTTGAGGCAATTGTGGAAACCCCAAAGTGCCTGCCCGACGCGGTTCAACTCCTAACGGTATGCAGCATAGGCAATCAGAGACTTAAGGTAATCAACCTGGGAAGATATGCGCTTATTCTATTCGACAAGACAACCGGAATTGGATACAGAGCTTTTCTGGACCTGGACAAACTGGACAGGTGGCCCCACATAAAGGGATGGTTCATGAAGCTCATTGAAAAAGAACGCCAGGATCCTGAAAGGCTTCTTGCAGAGATTAAAGAGGCAGGCAATTCTATCTGCACAGTAAACCGGGTCAGGGTCGCATCAGGATTCATTGGCCGCAGTCACATGAGCAAAATAGCTAGATGCCCTATCTGCAGAGAGGCTTATCCCGCCGAAGACGGCCCTTTCTGCCTGGGATGCAAAGGGGAAGCCCCTTATGAAATATCCAATGACAGCCCTGCGGGCTAGAAGACCCATCACTGAAAGGGCCATCTCACATATCGCTTATATGTGCGCTGACCAACACAGATGCAAGATTTTAGGATGACCTCAGCAATGAATTGTGGAATCAATTATCAGGCAATTAAACTCTCCAGGTTAAAAAAACGAAAAGGCATACTGGAAGATTTCAATCTTGGCTTAGATTCATCAAGACCGGCTAAAGTTTATTATGAAAAATGATGATTGGCATACTCAAGACAACATATCATAGCATAAAGCCATATAGCACGAAAGATGGATCAGAGGTGCGTGAACTCATGCATCCAAACCAACATGGGAACCTTAACCAAAGCCTTGCGGAGGCAACGGTCCCTGAAGGTGGAACGACCTTCTTTCACAGGCATATTGTTTCAGAGGAGATCTATCACATAAAAGAGGGAAAAGGTATAATGACACTGGGAGACGAGATATTCGAGGTTACAGCAGGAGACACTATCTGCATCCTGCCCGGAACGCCACATAAGATATTTAACACAGGACCGACTCCTCTAAGGATACTCTGCTGCTGCGCACCGGCATACTCCCATGAGGATACTCAATTGATCACGTAAAGCCCGGAGCATCTAAAAGGGAACCTGTTTCACTTTCCGGCCGGTCCTCCTGAAACTTTCACTACGATCCTTCCTCCCTTTGCATTTTGGTGCGCACGTTTTCCCTGATGTAACGAACTATATCCTCCCCCAGCGATCCCCCTCTGAAAACCTGATGCACACCCATCTCTTTCATAACCGGTATATCCTCCGGGGGAAAAGAGCCGCCGACCAGAAAAAGAACGTCATCCAGTCCCTCCTTTTTCATCTCGGCAACAATCTGGGGGGTAAATACCAGGTGCTCGCCCGATAGATAGCTTACTCCTATAACGTCGGCGTCTTCAGCCACGGCTGCATTTACGATCCCTTCAACGGTCTGGTACATGCCAAGGTAGACAACTTCCATTCCGGCCTTCTGGAGAAGCGAGGCCACCACCTTTGCGCCCCGGTCATGGCCGTCCAGGCCTACTTTGCTGACAACAACTCTTATTTTTCTCTGGTTCATCCCATCCCTCTATAAAGCCTTCCCCTTTTTTACTCCCGACAGAAAAGTAAAGGGTGACTCTATTACATTCATGGGGTCATAAGAATAACCGTATGCCTCACGTATTGTGCCCATCATTTCGGCTGTTGTGGCAAATGCCCTGGTGGCCTCGATCATGGCCGGTATGGTATTACGATTCTCTTCTGCATCTTCCCTGAGACGCTTTATTGCATCTATAAGTTTTGAATGGTCTCTGGTTTTTTTCAGCTTTATGCAGTCAGCAATCTGCTGGCGGGTTGAAAGCCTTGAGACACGCTGCACACCCAACGGAGTTTCAGTCTCAGGTTCGGATGTAAAGATGTTCACACCCACTAAGAGTTTTTCACCTCCATCTACCTCAGCCTGGCGTTTAACCGCCTCCTCGTCAAACTTCCGGTCCAGCCACTCGCTTCTTATAGCCTCTTCCATGCCGCCCAGCTTATCAACTTCACTCATTATCATAAGAGCCTCTTCCTCCACTTTATCGGTAAGGGATTCCACAAAATAGGACCCCCCGAGAGGATCAGCCACGCTGGTCACTCCTGTTTCATAGGCTATGATTTGCTGGGTTCTGAGCGCCTGAATATGCCCTTTCTCGGTAGGAAGACACATGGGTTCATCGTAGGAACAGCAGTGCAATGACTGAACCCCTCCGAGAACAGCCGCAAGCGCCTCAAACGAGATGCGTACCAGATTGTTGAGAGGCTGCTGTGGAAGAAGTGAGCATCCAGCTGTATGCACCGCAAAACGAAACTGCATGGACCGCGGATCTCTTGCACCGTATTTGTCTTTCAATAGCCTTGCCCACATGCGCCTTGCGGCGCGTATCTTGGCTATCTCTTCAAAGAAATCAATATGGCATGAGACGTAAAAGGTGAAACGTGGGGCAAATTCATCTATATCCAGACCGCGGCGGATCAGTTCGTCAATGTAGCACATGGCGATCCCGAATCCGAAAGCGATTTCCTGCGGTGCAGTTATGCCCTGCTCCCTCAGATCATACATGTTGACGGTAGTGTAGTACCATTTGGGCATATTCCTTGAGCAGTATTCCATAACGTCAGATCCAAGCTTGACGGAGAGATCCAGGGGACAAGCCGGTTTGAAACCGCAATATCTAAAATGGATAGGGTCGTTCTGAATGGAGCCCCTGAGGCGAGCGATATCGTATCCTTTGTTCTGAGCAACCGCCACATACTGGGCCATTGTTGCCGCTGCAACCGTTGAAGCCGTTATGAGCGACCAGCTTACCTTATCCAGGGGTATATCGCCTACGAGCGTTTCCATGTCCTTTAGAGATGAGACATTTACCCCAGTCAACCCTATTTCATCTCTGGCCCTCGGATGATCAGGGTCTAGACCCATTTCATATGTCACATCAGCAATGGTGTTCATGCCCATGGCACCCTGCTTGAAGCAGCAGGCCGCCCGTTCATGGGTGTCGGAAGGAGATCCTATGCCGACAACCTCCCGTCGCGTCCAATACCTTCCCCGGAACATGTTGCGATGAATTCCGCGCGTAAAGGGAAATTTCCCCGCGTCCCCTACTTCTTTATGATAGTCACTAACTTTTCTATCATCCGGGGTGTAGATCTCCTTTAAATCAAAACCCGACCATGTTTTCGTGCTTTGAGGTTTTTCATAATAGGTTTTCAAAAAATCATCCCAGTCTTCCTTATTAGCTTGTTCAAGCGCGGGTCTCGCTTCAGCATCCTCAAGCATTTTTTCCTCCTTGTAATCTCTTCAGATATCTGTACCTGTGTATTGCCTATTGGGTTTTCCTTGACACTGATCACATAATAGATTATACTTACCAGTCAGTCATTTTATCTTACCAGTCAGTAGCTTTAATCCGGATATCAATATATGTCAATAATTTTTTAACAGGCTGAACAAGGTTAAGATAAAAGTTATTCCCCGCGGCAAGCAACATTTAAAAAGGCAGGAGGGGCGATTCAATAACGCTTAGATCGGTTGTGCCGTGTCCATAAATTTGAGGCAGATAAAAAATGAAACAGCAGCTTGATTTCAAGACACAGACAAAAACACTGCGCAGGCAGATGATTATTGACTCAGCGGTTAAGATATTTCATCAGAAAGGATATCGAACAGCCACACTCGATGACGTGGCGGAAGATCTTGGCCTTACCAAGCCTGCCCTGTACCACTACGTGTCTTCCAAAGAAAATCTCCTTTTTCAGATTTACATGCAGGCCCTTGAGACCTTTTTTGGCTATGTATATGAAATCTCAAGCATGAAGATCTCCCCTGCTGAGAAACTGAGGCTTTTTATCAGACGTCATCTCAAGACCGTAGTCATCGAGAATCTTGCAATTTTTTCAGTCTTTTTCAGTGAGGAAGGTCAACTCCCGGAGGAGGATTTTCAAAAGATTCGCGAGGAGAAAAAGAAATTTACAAGGGTGGTTGAAGAAATCATAGAAGAAGGAATTTCCCAAGGCTGTTTCAGGACCCTAAAACCTAAACTTCTTGCCTATGCGATAATAGGCATGTGCAACTGGCTCTACCGCTGGTATAGACCCGATTCAAGTCCTTTTACGCCGGATGAAATCGCCGATCAGTTCATTTCCATACTTGAGCAGGGATACAGATACCCTGAAGAAAAGGAGAAGACGTCCCCTCAAAGAGATAAGACTCGACCAGATGAAAACGCAACTCCTGAGAGAAAAAGAAAGCTTTTAAATGAGTTGAAACAGGATACGGATCGGTTAGCAGCTATGATCACCGAACTGGAATTTATCTTATAGTCCTATACAGCTCTGGGATAATCTATTCAACCTTTCCTTTAAAACATTCTCTTGCCAGCAGCCTGTACTATAGTTTATATATAGAGTACATTAAAGACATGGGTGTCGTAGATCTCCGGCAAAAACAAATCCTTCGAGGCACCGAAACTATGACTCTCCTCAAGAAGATCAATTGGAAGATTGCCGTCACCTTGATCGTTCTGGCCGGCGCAGGAGCCGGTTTTCTGGCTTTCGGACCTCCCCAGCTAATGGCCAGGACCGAAACGACCCTCTTTTGTTCCTCGTGCCACGCCATGCAATCCCAGTTTGAGGCATGGTTCAACGTCGGCGCACACCGCTCAATCCGTTGCGTGGACTGCCATCTGCCCCACGAAAACCTGCCTGTTTATTATGTTTGGAAATCCATTGACGGCATGAAAGACGTCGTTGTTTTCTATTCCGGCCAAACCCCGGAAAATATCGTTCTTTCAGATCGAGGCAAAAGGTTTGTGCAGGCCAACTGCATTCGCTGTCATTCCGAACGCGTGGCAATGATCAACCAGGAACGCGAATGCTGGGCCTGTCACAGATTTCTGCAGCACCGGCTTGCCGGCGTTCGATTGACGAATTGAAACCCGGCTTGGCCGGAACGACAATTCGATGATGAGATAAGGGGGGAAGAGATGACACACCTTTTCAAGCAGATTCTGGCGCTTTGTCTGTTTGCTGGCCTGGCGGCTTTTCTCGCCGGATGCGAACCGACCAAACCTCAGCCGCGGCAGACAGTTACGATTCCGGATGGGGAGATTGACCCTGCTGTCTGGGGCAAGGCCTACCCCGAAGAATATGAGTTGTGGAAAAAAACCGAGGAACCCGTTCCCGCACGGCGAAGTAAATACAAAACCGGCATGGACAGCGGTCCGGTGACGATGGACAAATTGTCCCATTTCCCTTACATGGCATTGCTTTTCAACGGATGGGGATTCGGGGTTGAGTACAACGAACCACGAGGACATGCATACATGGTTCGCGACCAACTGGAGATAGACTCCTCCCGCCTTGGGTCCGGAGGAGTTTGCCTGAGCTGTAAAACCCCTTACGCGCCGGGACTCCAGAAGGAGATGGGGGTTGATTATTACAGAAAGCCTTTCAAAGAGGTGCTCGGCAAGATTCCCGAAAAAAATCGCGACCTTGGCGTTGCCTGCATAGACTGCCACGACAACCGCGACCTAGGTTTAAAGATATCCCGCGGGTTTACCCTGATAGAGGCGTTCCGTTCCATGGGAGTTGACCCGGCCAGGTTGACACGCCAGGAGATGCGCTCCGCCGTCTGCGCGCAGTGTCATGTGACTTACAATATACCCAAAGACAAGGAAGGCAAATCCATCGGTCTGTATTTCCCATGGCAGAAGTCCAAATTCGGAGCCATCACTATCGAAAACATAATTCAGCAGATCCGAAGCGACGAGAGCGTGAAGGAGTGGAAACAGTCGGTAACAGGATTCAAGATGGCCTTTATCCGCCATCCGGAATACGAGTTCTGGACCAATAACAGCACCCATTTCAAGGCAGGGGCATCCTGCGCTGACTGCCACATGCCTTACACGATTGCCGGCGTCTATAAGGTTTCCGACCACCGGGTGATGAGCCCGGTGCAGGCGGATATGAAATCCTGCAAGCAATGCCACGCTGAAAGTCCCGACTGGCTGAGGGAGAGGGTTTTCTCAATCCAGGACCGCACGGTGTCCATAATGATCCGTGCAGGGTACCAGTGTGCCACAGTAGCCAAGCTTTTTGAGATGACCCACAAGGCCCAGGCGGAAGGAAAGACTATAGACGGTCTGCTTTATCAAAAGGCAAAGGAATTCTACGAGGAGGCCTTTTACCGATCCCTTTTCATGGGCGCCGAGAACTCCGTAGGATTCCATAATCCGCCTGAGGGTCTGCGCATCCTTAGTGATTCATTGGCCTTCGGAACCAGAGCGGAAGCCTATCTCCGCCAGGCCTTGACCAAGGCGGGCATTGATGTGCCTCTCAAGGTTGATCTGGAAATCATGAAGTACGTGGATCTGCGCGGTCAAAAAAAGCTCCGGTTCAAGCCGGAACTGGAGTTCAAGGACCCATACGGTCTGCAGGAGAAATTCTTCTAGGCAGGAGCGGATGCCTCCTTAACCGATTGACCGGCCTTTATCTTTTCCGGATCTGTCGTTGGAGTCCGGGGGGGCATCACCTGAACCTTCCCCCCGGTCAACACCGGCACCTTCAAGAGGCTTTTCCAGATAAACTGTCCTGTATATCGTGAGAAAGGCCATGCCCAGGGAAAGAATAATAGGGCCCAGAAAGATTCCCAGAAATCCATAAAGATTGAGTCCGCCCAATATGGTAAAGAAAAGCAAAAAGACGGGCAGCTTTGTGCCTTCACCTATCAGGAGGGGCTTGATGATATTGTCCGATGAACTGATTATCAAAGCGCCATAAAGGGCAAGCCCGAATCCCGCCAGGAGCTGCCCGTGGACAAGCAGCCATATGGAGGCCAATACCCACACTGAGGCGGCACCCAGAAAAGGGATGAAAGAGGTAATGAAGGTCATAACGCCAAGGAGAATGGGGACAGGAAGGCCGGCCACGGCAAAACCGGCGCCTGCGAGAATCCCCTGAACCAGCGCTGTCACGAACATCCCTCTCATCACCGCGCTGACGGTTCTTGAAAAAGTGGAAACCACCGTTTCCTGATGGTTAGGTTCCAGAGGAAGAAACTGGAGCATGAAACGGGCATAGCGCGCCCCGTCCCTGAAGAAAAAAAATATCGCCACAACCACAAAGAGAACATGCAGGGAAAATGCAGCGAAGTTTTTTATAAGATTTGAGACCTTGTCCACCATAAGCTTGGAAAGCCCCCTGAGTCCCTCGGTGATGCTGTCGCGGAGGAGGTTTTCGGCATGCTCCGGTTCAACACCCCATCGCTCAAGTATGTCCTGGAGTTCAAGGGTCCTGTATTTCTGGATTATCCACTGGGTCTTTTCTTCCATGGGGGTTTTTGTGAGGGTCTCGTAAAGGCCCTTGGCCTCCTGGGTAAGATTCATAAGGATAAAAAAACCAGGCAGGATCAAGACGACCATAACAAGGCCGGTGACGATAAAAGCCGAAAGATTGGCTCGCGATCCCACAATACGAATAACCCTTTCGTAAACAGGGTAAAAGGTCATAGAGATAATAAGGGCCCAGATAAAATCCGGCAAAAAAGGGCTCAGGATAGAAACAACAAGCCACAGCAGCGTTACCAGTATAAAAAAGAATGCCAGTGCAAAAAGGTTTTCGCGCGTGAAGAGCTTTAGTGTATTCATCTTTGAGTTTTCATTCTCCGCAGGAGTCTCGACAACAATTCAAGTCATTTTAAGAAAGCATTATAGACCACAAAGAGCTGAGCCGCAACAAAACGACCGTCAAAGATGATGGACTCGTAACAAGTCGAGAAAGCCCCAGATTTGTCATTCCGGTGACGGCAGCAGGACTTTTTACGAAACCGTCAAAGATGACAATTGATCAATAATGTGACTTGCTGTAAAATGTGGTTCGATTTTTTGGCCTCAGCTTTCATGGATAAGGAGTTTTTCATTGAAAAAGATCGTTGATATTTCAAGGGATTGGATCAGGGAGTTAATAGACGGTTTCATTAAGACTTCCCCCCTCAATACCATGAAAAATGTTGCCGCTGACCCTGCCTGGGATGAAGCGCTGGTTGGGTTCGCTTCAGGCGAAGATCCAATATGGCAGCAGTACAAGGAATATGTGGGGGCATTTCACTGGACTCCCTGGGAGGTATTCAGCCAGCATTGCCCAAAAGAAAGAGTAACTCCGGCTGAGCTGACGGTTATTTCGTGGATTTTACCCCAGCGGGCTATGGTGCGCAAAGCCAATCTAAGGGCAAAGAAATACCCTGCAGAGGAGTGGGCCAGAATCAGGGTGTACGGCGAGGCGTTCAACGTAGCCCTGCGCCGGCATGTGGTCAAAAGCCTTGAAGAAAAGGGGTTTCCTGCAGTGGCGCCGATGCTTGCCTCAAACTGGACAATCGTCAAATCGCAGCGATTTTCCTATGCCTCTTCCTGGTCCGAAAGACATGCGGCCCATGCAGCGGGTCTCGGCACATTTGGACTCTGCGACGGTCTCATCACTGCAAAAGGCAAGGCCATGAGGGCCGGATCGGTGGTTGCCAAGGTATCTCTTGAACCGACACCAAGACCCTATTCTGATCACAGGGCATATTGCCTGTTCTTTGCCGAGGGGACGTGCGGAAAGTGTATTGATCGCTGCCCGGCCCGTGCTATTACAGAAGATGGCCATGACAAGGAGAAGTGCAGGCAGCACCTTCTTAGATCCAGAGAGTATGTAAAAAAGACATACAGGTTCGAGGGCTATGGATGCGGGCTATGCCAGGTCGGCGTTCCCTGCGAGGCCGGCATACCGGTTAAGGCCGCAAGAGAGGCTCTGGAGCGAAACGAACTGCCTCCCCCTCCGCCGCCTTTGGCTTGAGCAGAGACAAATATCATGCTTACCGGGAATCACGGTGAAGCCTTCTCTAAGGGGGCTCGGAAGATTACTTTCTTCCTTGACCCACCAGCCAAACTTCCGTACACTCCGGCGCCGACCGGCAGATCCCTTACGGAAAACGAATCAAGGATGAGGTACCACAAGCCATGATACCCCTCCTCTCCCCTGAAAAACTTGTGGAGATGGCCTCCCGATGGCTTCCTCCTCACCAGGTGCCTCGCAGCATGAGAGTCCACACGGACACAACCGATTTTTTCCTTATGGAGTACGACGATGTGGCCGTGCTTAACGGTAAACCTTGCCTGATCCGACATAACGCCAAGGAGCTTCGATTCGGACTCGAAGATGAGCCCAAATTCTGGGACAACATAGTTCGCATCCTGGACGTCATCAACGGAGAATCATTATCCGCTTACGTCAAAGGACTGGAAATAGAACACGAGGACTATTTTCCGACCCCGGCGGAAAAGGAGTCCTGGCTAGGGTCTTTCCAGAAAGGAGCGATTACTTTTCGGAGGCATTTCAAGCAAGATCGTAAGCCATGCAGACAACTGCACGGTCTGGGTGGTTTCCAGAATCCCCGGCTGCTTCCGCCGGAGATAAAGCATCTTTTCAGGAGGGATTAAACCAAATGAAACCAATATGTTCAGACCTCAGGGATCAGTACCGGGAACTTGACGAACTGGTTAGCGGATTGACCGATGCAATATGGTTTCAAAAAACTCCCTTCTTCTCCTGGACCATATTCGACGAGGTTGCACATATTGCCTTTTTTGATCAGCAGGCCCTGCTTGCAGCCGAAGAACCTGATCGTTTCAAAAAACAGGCCGATGATGTCGTTTCACTTCTTGCCGTTTCAGAATCATGGCCAAAGGGCACCAATCCCATGCTGGGAGTTAAGGACCCTCAAGGTCTGCTTTTATTGTGGCGAGACACAAGAAGTCGCCTCATTGAAAGGCTCCAGACTCTTTCCCCTCAGGACAGACTCCCCTGGTACGGGCCTGACATGAGCGCAAAGTCATTTGCTACCGCAAGGCTCATGGAGGCTTGGGCGCACAGCCAGGATGTATTCGACAGCCTTCAAAAGCGGAGATCTCCCTCCTCCCGGCTGCGCCACGTGGCTCATATTGGGTTCACGACCTTTGCCTGGAGTTTTTTTGTAAGAGGGATGACACCGCCTGATCCGGGACCGCGGCTGGAGCTCAGGGGCACTGAGGGTGAGATCTGGGTTTGGGGCAAAGAAGGTGCTCGGGACAGGGTAATCGGAAGCGCTGAAGACTTCTGTCTTGTGGTTACGCAGAGGAGAAACGTTGCCGACACCTCGCTTTCCTGTCAGGGCCCCAACGCCGGGAAATGGCTCTCCATTGCCCAGGCATTTGCAGGTGTTCCCCAGGAGCCTCCCGCCCCTGGTGTAAGACTGGTCAGCTACGAAAACTGAAACAAACAAGAGAATTAGAGGAACGTCCCGATGGATTCTCAGGATTTGATAAAAGAAAACCATGACATGACTATGCACGAGGGAAAACGCCCCCTGACCAGAGAGGATCTCCTCTCCTGCGTGGAACTCGGAAAGGCCCTTACCTCTGAGCTTGAGCCCAAAAACCTTTTCACCAGAATCGTACAAAAGGTATCGGAACTGCTCCCAGCGGAAAACTGGTCTCTTTTGCTTGTTGACGAAGACACAAGCGAGCTCTATTTCGAGGTAGCCGTTGACCTTGACGTAACCCTCCTTAAAAACGTAAGGCTTAAGATCGGAGAAGGAATTGCAGGACAGGCCGCCCTTCAACAGAAGACGCTTGTGGTGGACGAAGCCACTGATTGCGATTACTTCTGCAGCCGCGTGGATCAATTGAGCGGCAAAAAAACAAAATCCGTTATTGCCGTCCCGCTTCTTTTCGCAGGAAAATCAATAGGAGTGATAGAGCTTGTAAACCTAAAAAGACTTGAGGAAAGGACCCTCCCCCTTCTGGGCGTCATAGCGGATTATGCAGCCATTGCGGTTGAAAACATGAGGCGATATAAGTACATAGAAAGTCTGGCCGTCAAGGATGGGCTCACCGGTCTTTACAATACACGATATCTCTACCGCTCTCTTGATGAGATGATTAAAAACCCAGCAACAAGGGCAGAAAGACTTTCACTTATCTTCATGGACGTTGATAACTTCAAAAAGGTTGTTGACACCTACGGGCACCTCAAGGGAAGCAAGACACTCCAGGAACTGGCGAAGACCATCAAGGATGCGGTCCATGATAAGGGCTTCGCGGTAGCATACGGAGGGGATGAGTTTGTGGCTGTCCTGCCGGGCGCTGGAAAGGCAGAGGCCATTGAAACCGCCATGGACATAAGAGAAAAGATAAGCTCCTCAAGGTATCTTGCCGGAGAAGGACATGACATAAGAATAACGGCAAGTTTCGGTGTAGCCTCATATCCGGAAGACGCCGGCGACGCAGAGGGCATCCTCGCCCTGGCCGACCGCGCCATGTTTGAGATCAAGGTGACCGGAAAGGACGGAATCAAGTCCTCATAATTTTCCTGCACACACAGCCAGAGAAAAAGGCGCGGGAGGCATAACACATAGGCAAATCCGCCTCTCCGCGCCTTCAATCCTCTTCATGAATACATCTTTGAGAACCCCCGAGGGCCTTTCTCTACTCCTCTTCTTCTTCCTCTTCGTCCAGAACTATGTCGTCACGCTCATACTGGGCGTCACGCATGGCATGGCCCCGTTCTATCTCCTCTTCGTTCCAGGGCTCCACGACCAAAGAGTCGGCCACGAGTTCCCAAAGGTACTTGACCTCTATACCCAGATTGAACTCCTTGTTAAGGGATTTCATGATCTGATCCCGGCAGTTGTGACACGGGGCTATGACCATCTTGGCCCCTGTGTCCATGATCTGCTTTGCCTTGACCCTTCCGTAGTAGATCCTTTCGTTGGAATAGGGCATGGCCCAAGCACCGCCTCCCGCACCGCAGCAGAAGTTGTTCATCCGGTTGGGGTGCATCTCCACATAGTGCTCGCAGCATTGTTGGGTAACCCATCTTGGCTCTTCAAAGAATGCCTGGCCAAATGCCTTCTGGCTCTTGCGGCCGTAGTTGCAGGGATCATGAACCGTTGTTAATTCCTCATGTATGGATTGATCCAGTTTGATCCTTCCTGTCTCTATGTATTCCTTCAAGAGCTGGTGGACGGATACGACTTTGTATTTCTTGAATACTTCGGGGAACCACATTTGCAGACCAAGCCTGGTCGCATAATATGCGTGGCCTCACTCGGGCAAGAGGAGCGTCTTACACTCCAGGCGCTCCATGTGCTCTACTATCCTTCCCACCAGGGTCTTCATGGAGGCGTCGTCTCCTGAAAAAAGGCCCCAGTTGACGCCTTCCCAGTTTGTGGATGCGGTGGTCCAGTCCTCCTTGGCGGCGTAAAAGATGCGCCACCAGAACTTCATGTCGTCAGGCTCTCCAAACGGCTCCTTGGAATTGATGGTCACAAAAACGTTGGCGCCCTTCTTGTCAACCGGGACATAAAAACCGGGGAAGCCCTCCTCTTCCATTTCCTTAGCCAGGTCCGCCAGAAGGAAGAGAAAATCGGTCCTGGGGATGCCCAAGTTATTGCCCCTCTGAAGATCCATCACCACTCCCTTGTGTATGGGGCCTGGCACCTTATCTCTTTCTCGCAGTCCTCTTGCACGCCTCATCATCTTCAGTATCTCAACGCCCTGAGGGCATGCATATTCGCACCGGCCGCACAGAGTACACACCCACGGAAAGCGGGAGTCTATAAGCTCCTGGTCCAATCCCAGGGCCGCCATACGAACCGCCTTTCTCGGGTCCATGCCGTCAACACCGGTCACCGGACACCCGCCTGCACAGGTACCGCAGGTAAAGCAGACGTCGGCCCACTCAGGCGCAACCCTCAGCCTGCTCTCCTTTCTGTTTATTGTTATGGGCTCCATTCAATAACCTCCTCTGTGTGTCTATGAACCTCTGATTTTTTAATCGCAGCGCCACCTTTTAACCTGTTTGGGCAGCAAAGTCAAATGATAAAATTGAACAAAACAGCCGGCAAGGGCATATGGAACCTGGAGAATTTGACCACACTTCTTTGGGTGACCTTTAAATGGAATCAGGATAAACATATTGCCATAGCTCTTTGTTTCGTCTATAAGAATGGCCATGAAGTATGAGAGGGTTATGGCCCCCGCCTCTACAATCTTTCAAGGAGGGTTTTTATGGATTTTGGATTAAGTGAAGAGCTTCAGATGTTGAGGGATATGGCAAGGGATTTCGCTGCGGAAAAGATCGCTCCCAATGCCGACAAATGGGATGAGGAACACTATTTCCCATATAAAGAGGTTATGAGGCCCATGGGCGAACTGGGCTTCTTCGGAACCGTTATCCCGGAGGAATACGGCGGCAATAACATGGGATGGCTTGCCGCCATGATATTGACGGAAGAGATAGCCAGGGCATCCAGCTCCCTGAGGGTTCAGATCAACATGCAGACCCTGGGTTGCGCCTTTACCATCTATCGTTACGGCTCAGAGGAAATAAAGAAAAAATACATTCCAAAACTCGTGAGCGCTGAATTCCTGGGTGGTTTCGCCATTACCGAGCCGAACGCAGGCTCGGATGTCATGGCCCTTAAATCAACCGCAGAGGACAAGGGAGATCACTGGCTTCTTAACGGCTCCAAGACATGGATATCCAACGCCAATGTTGCGGATGTACTTATCTACTATGCATACACGGATAAGGATGCCAGAGGGAAAGGCCTCTCAGCCTTTGTCATTGAGCCGAAAAACTTCAACGGCATTTCCACAACAATCCTTGACAAATTGGGATCAAGGTCATCACCCACCGGAGAGATATATCTTGAGGATACAAAGGTCCCAAAGGAAAACATCCTGGGAAAGCCCGGCGACGGGGCCAAAATAGTTTTCGGCTCCCTTAACCAGACCCGTCTGTCCGCGGCGGCAGGCGGTATTGGTGTTGCCCAGGCATGTCTTGATGCTGCCACGGCATATTGTCAGGAAAGACAGCAGTTCGGGAAGCCCATAGGGGACTTTCAGATGAACCAGGACTTGATCGCCCAGATATCCGCCGAGATAGAGGCGGCACGGTTGATAGTGTACAAGGCGGCCTGGCAGAAGGACAAAGGCAATCTCAACAACACCCTGGAGGTGGCCCACGCCAAATACCTGGCCGGAGAGGTTGCAGTCAAGGCCTCCCATGTAGCCATGAAGATCCTTGGCGCATACGGTTATTCAACGGAGTACCCGGTTGCCAGGTTCTACAGGGACGCCCCCACCTATCAGATAGTGGAAGGCTCCACCAATATCTGCAAGTGGATAATAGCCCTGGATCAACTGGGGATCAGGAAGGCCAATAAGTAGATCGTTTCAGGAAATCCATGCATCAAAAGGAGGCCGCGGGGAGAGAGGATCTCCCCGTTCGCCTTTTTACAATCAGCTCTGCGCCTTCCTGTCGCGGTCGCGACGCAGGCAGGTGCATGCGCACAGGCAGGTGTGGGATAAACAAAACGCAGCGGATGGGCATTTTTCAACGGCCTGTCATTTGAGAAATTAGGAGATTTAAGCTAAGGAGGAAGAGATGCGACCGTATTTTGAGAATATGACCCCCATAGGAAAGCCCCTTTCAGAAGGCCAGAAACAGTCCTCAAGGGAGAACGCAGCAGAGATTGCAAAGGTGGAACAGGAAGTTGCCGAGGCCGTTGAAGCCGTAAAGTCAGCCGGACTGCCCGCGGATTTGATAAGAAAAAGAGGTCAGATGACGGTGTGGGACAGGATCGAGTATCTCATAGACCCGGAAACCTGGTGCCCGCTTCACACACTCTACAACCCTGCCTTCAACGAGGAAGGCACCACAGGAGTAATAGACGGGCTTGCAAGGATAAAGGGGAAATGGGCCGTTGTGGTGGGTTTTGACAACAAGGTGATGGCGGGGGCGTGGATCGCCGGCCAGGCCGACAATCAGCTCAGGGTAACCGACATCGCCAAAAGGCTTCATGTCCCGCTGGTGTGGCTGGTCAACTGCAGCGGCGTTAAACTCACGGAACAGGAAGAGGTATATGCCAACCGAAGGGGGAACGGAACCACCTTCTACAGGCACTCTGAGCTTGAGAAACTGGGCGTTCCCATACTGGCAGGCATCTACGGCACAAACCCGGCAGGGGGCGGTTATCAGGGGATAAGCCCAACCATCCTCATTGCGCACAAGGATGCCAACATAGCCGTTGGTGGAGGAGGCATAGTAAGCGGCATGAGTCCCAGGGGGGCCTTTGACCTGGCAGGAGCCGAGCAGATCATTGAAGCCACCAGGCACTTCAAGGAGGTTCCTCCCGGAAGCGTTCCCATACATTACAACAAGACAGGGTTTTTTAAGGAGGTCTACGACACGGAGACCGGAGTTCTGGATGCCCTGAAAAAATACATGGACATGGTTCCTGCATATGATCCGGATTTTTTCAGGGTGGACACCCCCAAGGAGCCCATTTACCCTTCCGCTGACCTCAATCACATTGTAGCCTTTAACCAGAAGAGAGGCTACAGCTTCGACGATGTCCTGGGGCGCATTTTTGACAACAGCTCACACCTGGAGTTCAGGCCTGGCTACGGCCCTGAGGTCTACACAGGTCTCGCCAAGATCAACGGTCTTCTCATGGGCTTTATCGGCAACAGGCAGGGTTTTCTGGGCGCAAAGTACCCGGAATACGCTCCCTACCCCGGAATCGGAGGAAAACTATACAGGCAGGGACTTATCAAGATGAATGAATTTGTGACCCTTTGCGGAAGAGACAGGGTCCCGATTGTCTGGTTCCAGGACACAACAGGAATTGACGTGGGAGATCTTGCAGAAAAGGCGCTCAGGGAGATCCCGAAAAGATACCGCCGGTATTTCAAAAACGTCGCGATAATAGTGGAAGACTATCCTTCGGACGATGTGGTACAGGAGACCGGCATCCACAGGCATGGACTCATGGGTCTCTTCAGGGGTCAGGCCTATGGAGACAAGGACGCGTTCTTCGCCATACCCTCACCGTATCCCGATTCTATCTTTCTCTACCAGAAGAATATCGAGTCGGTTTCAGAAACCGAAGACGAGCTCATGGACGAGATTCGCATGACCATGCTCCATGAGGTCGGCCACTATTTCGGCCTTTCTGAAGAAGACCTGGAAGATTTCGAGGAAAACAGTTGACCTGTGATACAATTGGGTTGGACACCGTATTCTCCGATATCACGGAATTGCATGCAGATCAGACAGTGCACCAGACAGATTCTTGCGATCCTTTTCATGCTCATCATAGTCGTCTCCTGCTCGCCGAAGTCCCCGGTTTCGCCTGTCAACGTGACAACGGATGGCCTCGCGATTAAGGGATACGATCCTGTTGCATATTTCACCGTCAAAAAAGCTGTCGAAGGGAGCCCTGATTTTTCCCATGTCTGGAACGGCGCCGAATGGCGTTTTTCTACAGCTGGAAACCGTGACCTCTTCATGGCAGACCCTGAACGCTATGCTCCAAGGTACGGGGGATATTGTGCGTATGCAGTCAGCCAGGGAAAGACTGCAGACATCGACCCGCATGCATGGACAGTCGTGGAAGGAAGGCTCTATCTCAACCTCAACACTGAAGTCCAGCGGCTTTGGGAAAGAGACAGGGAAGACTATATCAGGAAAGCAGACCTGAACTGGCCCCGGATCAGGGGTCGCTAATATGATATCGGCAGGACATCTGGTGCAAGGAGGCGGATGAGACCATGACAGAGAAGACAGTCGCGCTCGTCACAGGGGCAAACAGGGGGCTCGGCTTCGAAACAAGCCGTCAGCTTGGGAAGATGGGGATTTCCCTTCTTATGGGATGCAGAAACACGGCACGCGGAATGGCTGCTGCCAGAAGACTGCGGGCTGAGGGTCTTGATGCAGAGTTCGTCATGCTCGATGTGACAAAGCCGGAACAGATCCGGCAGGTAGAAAGACATATCAGGAAGCATTTCGGGAGGCTCGACATACTCGTCAACAACGCGGGGATGGCCCATAAGGAAGAACCTCTCTTCATGAACAGTACAGAAACT
>QZIK01000103.1 GCA_003599015.1 Desulfobacteraceae bacterium
AAAGTGTTATATGGAAATATATTATATTGTTAAGTCGTCGGAGATCAGCATGGAAAGTTTCAAAGAGTTCCTTCTCGCAAAGCGGTTTATGCCGGAAAAGAGGATTCCCTACTATGTCAATTGGGTGTCACGGTTTCAGGGTTTCTGCGGTATAAAGGCCGGCAGTGAATTCACTCAATCTCAGGTTGCGGACTTCCTGAAGGAGATGGCGAAGACCCACGAGGATTGGCAGGTCAATCAGGCAAAGGAGGCAGTTGACCTTTACCGTTATTTTCTTAACAGGGCTTCACCGGAGGATTCTCCTGAAAGCAAAGAGTCTGCCGAAGCCTGGAAGAGTCTGGGAGAAGAAATGGTTCGCATACTGAGGCTCAAGCATCGTTCCCTCAGCACGGAAAAGACTTATCTTGCCTGGGTTCGGGATTTTTATCGGTTTCATAAGGGCAGGCATCCGGCGCAAATTGAGAGCGCACATCTAAAGGATTACCTCTCCAATCTGGCGGTTGAACGAAAGGTTTCCGCGGCCACCCAGCACCAGGCCTTTAACGCGATACTGTTTTTCTACCGCAACGTATTGAACAAGGAGATCCTTGACCTGAACGACGCCGTCCGCGCGAAAAGGGTGAGGAGACTTCCGGTCGTCCTCACAAAGCAGGAGGTTTTGAGGCTGCTTGACAGGATGGAAGGCTCTGTGAGGCTCATGGCCGAGCTTGCTTACGGCTGCGGACTGAGGGTGAGTGAATGCATAAGGCTCAGGGTAAAGGACCTTGATTTTGAACAGAGCTGTTTAACGGTCAGAGCTGGAAAGGGGGACAAAGACAGGGTTACGGTCCTGCCTGAGAGTTTGAAGCAGAGGCTAAGGGAGCACCTTGACTCCGTGAGGGTGTTGCATGAAAAGGATAGATCGAGCGGGGTGGACGGGGTATTTATGCCTGATGCCCTTTCACGGAAGTACCCCAGTGCAGGCAGGGAGTGGATCTGGTACTGGGTGTTTCCTTCAAGAGACCTCTCCATTGACCCTCGCACCCGGGAGATCCGCCGCCACCATGTCCATCTGAACACCCTTCAGAAGGCGGTAAAGGTCGCGGCGGAGAAGGCGGGGCTTTCCAAAAGGGTTACGGTTCATACCCTGAGGCACAGCTTTGCCACGCATCTTCTCGAAAAAGGCTATGACATTCGAACGATCCAGGAACTGCTCGGCCACAGCAATGTACAGACCACCATGATCTATACCCATGTGGCCACAAAAAACAGGCTGGGCGTAAGGAGCCCCCTGGATGGGTGATAATTAAACTGGATGAATGTTGCCTGTTTTTTGTGGGAGCGCGAAAATATCACTCAGATGATCTGAGGGCAAGGTCGGGGATGCGATCCTTGAGAAAAGGCATTGTGGATCTTGCCTCTGCCACTTTTTTAAGGTCAAGGTCCGCAATTACAAGACCTTCCTTTTCCCCTCCGTGGGCAAGGATGTTTCCAAGAGGGTCAATGATTGCCGAGCCGCCTGTGAACTCAAGCCCCGCTCCTATTCCAGTTCTGTTGACGCCTATCATAAAGCACTGGCTTTCAATGGCCCTTGCTCTGAGGAGGACGTCCCAGTGGAGCTGACGGCTTGCGGGCCATGAGGCAATTACCATCATGAGGCCGCAGCGGTCAACAACGGCCCGGAATATTTCTGGAAAGCGAAGATCATAGCACACAAAGCAGGCTGCTCCGGTTCCCTCAAGGGAAAAGGTAACGGGCCTTGTGCCCGGATCGTAGTGGTTGTGCTCATCAAGAATGGCTATCTGGTGAATCTTTGCGTAAAGGGCAAGGTCATTGCCGTTTCTGTCCACGACAAGGGATACGTTTTGAGGCCTTCCGCTCCATCGGGAAAGCACAAATCCTCCGGCAACCGCTATTCCCTTTTCCCTGGCGATGGATCTGAAAAGGGAAGGCGTGGGTCCGTCAAGGGTTTCTGGGGTGATGTTTGTGTCCATGGAAAAACCTGTGGAGCACATCTCGGGAAGCGCGAGGAGTTCCGCACCCAGCTCCTTTGCCTTTGCTGCGGCATCGCTTATCTTTTGATGATTGGCATCGCGGTTGTGCCATTCAATATCCATCTGAAATCCGGCAACTTTCATGACAACGGCACCTTACTTTCCAAGCCATTTTCTCAGGCGCTTGACGCCTTCTTCAAGGGTTTCATCCTTTTTGCAGAAACAGAATCGCACATACTCCCTGGCGCAGTTTCTTTCGCTCCAGAAACAGGAGGATGGAATGGCCGCAACCCCTGCCTCTCTGGGAAGCATCCTGCAGAATGCGTAGTCATCATCAAAGCCAAGGGGCCGCACGTCCGCCAGGGTGTAATAGGAGCCTTCGGGCTCCAGCACGTCAAATCCCAGCTCTTTTAACGCGTCGCACAAAAAGGCCCTTTTCTTTGTATAGGAGTCAAGGAGCCATTCATAGTATGTGTCCGGGGAATCTATGGCGGCGGCCATGGCCTCCTGAAGGGCAGGCTGACCGCTGAAGGTTATAAATTGATGGCTCATGCGGACGGCCCTGGAAAGGGAGGGCGCGGCGATCACGTAACCCTGCTTCCATCCGGTCATGGAAAAGGTTTTGGCGGTTGAAGAAACAAGAAATCCCCTGTTGCGGAGCGAGGGAATTGAAAGCAGTGTCGCGTGTCCGCCCTCCGAGTACACAAGGTGCTCGTAAACCTCGTCGCTTATGGCAAAGCAGTCGTGTTGTATACACAGATCTCCGATAAAGGATAGTTCCTCCCTTGTAAATACCTTGCCGCAGGGATTCTGGGGCGTGTTGATGAGGATTGCCTTTGTCGCGGGGTTGAAGGCCGCCTCAAGCTCGTCCATGGGAAGTTTGAAATCAGGCGGTGTAAGCCGGACGAAACGAATCTTTGCTCCCGCAAGGGCGGAGATGGGCGCGTATGAGTCATAGGCAGGCTCGATCAGGATCACTTCATCGCCAGGTTCAAGGATTCCCAGAAGGGTCGCGCAAAGGCCCTCTGTTGCACCTGATGTTACGGTTATCTCCGTGTCAGGGTCCACCTCCACGCCGTAAAAGCGCATCATCTTGCGGGCGATCGCTTTTCTGAAGGAAGGTATTCCCATGGAAGGAGGGTATTGATTGGGGCCCCGGATTATTGCCTCAGCAGCCTTTTGTCTTACCTCCAGGGGGCCTTCAAAATCAGGGAATCCCTGGGATAGGTTCACTGCGCCGAATTCGCTGGCAAGGGCTGTCATCTCGGTAAAGATGCTGGTGCCGAAAGGCCTGAGAGCCCTGGTGGTTGGTTCAGATATTTTGTTTTTAATATTGGTGATGGTCTTCATGGGACAAAGAGGATAACAATTTTTCCGAAAAATGGAAGACTAAAGATTTGCAATCAGATCAAAAAACAGGGGATGTGGCGAGGGTTGAAGGGAGATGCCGTTTAAAAAACGATCCTGTAAAGATCCTGCAGGGATGCAGTTCCTTCAATGGAGATGTCTTTAACGAAATCGCCACGTCCCTCGGCGTTGCTTTTGGGCATGATGCAGCGTTTAAATCCCAGTTTTTTTGCCTCCCTCACCCTCAGATCTGGCTGGCTTACCCCTCTTATCTCACCGGCAAGGCCCACCTCGCCGAATACCACCACGTCCCTTTCAAGGGGTTTGTTCAAGTAGCTCGACATCATGGCCGAGACAATGGCAAGATCTGCTGCAGGCTCATCCACCTTTAGGCCTCCTGCCACGTTCACGAAGATGTCCTGGTCACCAAGCTGCATCTCAAGCCTTTTTCCCAGCACGGCGACAAGAAGTGAAATGCGGTTATGGTCCACTCCAACGGCCGTGCGCCTTGGTATGCCGATGGCGCTTGATCCCACAAGCGCCTGTATTTCAAGAAGAAGTGGGCGAGTTCCCTCCAGGCAGGGCGTGACCACGGAACCGGATACCCCGCCCGGCCTTTCTTCCAGCAAGATCCTGGAAGGGTTTAAAACTTCCGCAAGCCCTGCGTCCTTCATTTCGAATACTCCTATCTCGTTAGTGGAGCCATAGCGGTTTTTGACGGCCCTTAAGATTCGAAAGACGTGACCCGTGTCTCCCTCGAAATAGAGCACAGTGTCAACCAGGTGTTCCAGAAGCTTGGGGCCTGCTATTGCCCCTTCCTTTGTAACGTGCCCCACGAGAAATACAGGTA
The DNA here is from genome assembly GCA_003599015.1 of Desulfobacteraceae bacterium. GTDB lineage: Bacteria > Desulfobacterota > DSM-4660 > Desulfatiglandales > Desulfatiglandaceae > CG2-30-51-40. The sequence goes on from QZIK01000103.1 coordinate 4,171, forward strand.
CCCCTGTTTGTTTTGCGTAGGCCATGAACCTGCTCGCGGCCTCCCTTACCTGCCCAACGCTTCCAGGGGCCGAAGGGACGTCCTCCGTGTACATGGTCTGTATTGAGTCAACGGCAAGGAGACCCGGCTTGAAAGTGCGGACCATGTCGAGGATCTCCTCCACGCATGTGCCTGTCATCACATGGAGGGCGGGGGCTGACACGGAAAGCCGGTCGGCCCGCAGCCTTATCTGCAGAGCTGATTCCTCGCCTGAGAGATAGATGCATCGGATGCCCTTTTGCGAGATACGGTCAAGGACCTGCAAGACCAGGGTTGATTTCCCTATTCCCGGGTCACCGCCAATAAGGGTGAGGGACCCCGGGACGAGACCGCCGCCCAGGGTGCGGTCAAACTCATTTATGCCTGTTGCAAGGCGCATCTCCGGCGCCAGGTTTATCTGATTTATGGGTTGGGGGTCCTGGTTGAGGCTTGAACGGCGTCCCTTTTTTTTGGGGGCTTCACTTTCTTCAGCCATGGTATTCCATTCGCCGCACTCAGGGCATTTTCCCATCCATTTGGGGCTTTGGTACCCGCAACTCTGGCATACATGTTTCATGACTTTTTTCCTTAAATTAAACTGTGTTAAAATTTAAAAACCTTCGTCTCCATAACCCGTTGGATTTCATTCAGAGATAATCTTTTACGGCGGCGCTAAGCTTAACACTTTTTCACAAAAAGGAAAGACATGGGGAGGCAATGAGCCAACAAGCCTATTTTCTTATGGTTTCTCGAAGGCCCGAGAAGGTTTTTACCTCTATCAATCCGGGTAATGAAACCACCTGGACAGCGCCATCCCTGTCTGTTCTAAGTATCCTGGCGCCCACGGCTTCCAGGCGGCTTATGGTTTCCCTGTGGGGAAATCCGAATAGACCCTCCCGGCCTGATGAAATAACGCAAAGTCTTGGTTTCACCCTGGCAAGGAACTCAGAGGTGCTCGAAGTCCTGCTTCCGTGATGGGGGACGAGAAGAACATCAGATGCAAGATTTACTCCTTTTGTTTCAACAAGATGCCTTTCGCTTGCCTCCTCGATATCTCCGGGGAAAAGAAATGAGTTCCCTGAAAAGGAGCATCTTATTACCAGGGAGCAGTCGTTGAGGTTTGCCCTTAGATCAGAGGCGCCTGGAATGGGTGTATTTTCAGATGGATGCAGTATTTCAAAAACAACCCCTTTCATTTCCTTTGTATCGCGCAGTTCGGGAAGCCTAACTTCTCTTATTCCTTCTTCTTTTATGATCGAAATGAGTTCCTGAAAGGAAGGAGTTGAGATCTCTGCTCCGCTGTGCCAGAACTCCCTGGGAGAAAAGGTCTTGGCTATGAAACGTAGTCCGTTCATGTGATCCGCCTGCGGGTGGCTCAGTACAAGGTAGTCAACGGTCCTGATCTTTTGACTCCACAGAAAGGGCGCAACAACAAATCTTCCCACGTCAAATGTGTCTCTTGCGAATCCGCCCCCGTCAATGAGCATTCTTTTCCCGCCCGGCATCTCAAGCAGTGCCGCATTTCCCTGGGCAACATCCAGATAGGTTATGCGCAGATTGTCCGTGCCGTGGAGCCTGTAAATCCAGTAACCGGTATCCAGTGCCAGGGAAATCAGAAGTACCATAATCGCTGGTCTGGCCCAGGTTTTAATTTTCACTATCGGAATCAAGATCAATATGCCCAGGAAAATTATGATCTCAGCGATATTGGGCGTTGCAACCCAGACGACGGCCCGGTCAAATCCGGAAAAAAACCGGATCACCAAGAGCATCATCTCAGCTCCAAAGGCCGACACCTTGAGTGCAAGCAAGGAGAGCGCATGTGAAAGCGGAAGAAGAAAGACGGACAGCAACCCCATGGGAAGCACCAGGACACCGAGTATCGGGACCGCAATCAGATTGGCGGGTATGGATACAAGGGAAACCTGATTGAAATAAAAGGATGTCACCGGGAGCAGAAAAACCGTTGCCGAGATTGTGGCTGAGGCAATGCCCCAGAGATAGACGATTATTCTGGGGAGTTTCTTTTTCGAGGCCAAACCCATGAGGACAGGCCCCAGCAGTAATATCCCCGTAACGGCCCCAAAGGATAGCTGAAAGGAGATGCTGAATATCGCGTGAGGGTCCAGCACCAGTACCAGGATTCCGGCAAGAGACAGAGTTGACCAGATGTCCCTGCTCCTCCCCACGATAAGTGAGAAAAGAAACACCGCAACCATTACGAGAGCCCTTTGGGCTGAGACCTGGAATCCGGCGAGCAATGCATAGGCGGTTACTGGAAAGAAGGTGAAAAAGGCCGACCATTTCTGGACATCAACTGCAAGTGCCAGGCGGTAGGATCTGAGCATGAGCCACTTGAGCGCGAAGAATGCCGCCCAGGCTACCATGCCCACATGCAGCCCTGAGACGGCGAGTGCATGGCTAAGGCCTGTTCGGCTGAAATGATCTCTAATATTATTTGAAATGTCGTGTCTTTCTCCCAGGACAAGGGCCATGAGAAGGGGGAGCCGGTCTTCGGCGAGGTTTTTAGCTAAAAATTCCCTTACAGGTCTTTTAAGAGACTGGACAAAACCTTCCAGGAAATTAAGGTTTCCTTTGCCCATCGGGACGACGTATCTCCCGTCGGAAACCGAGGCAGAACATGAAAGGCCTTTCATTTTCATGGCCTGTTCATAGTCGTATCTGCCGGGGTTTTTGAAATTTGTAAAAGGTCTCAACCTGGCCGGGAACCTTATCCTGTCTCCGGGTGAAAGCTGAGGCACGTTTCCGTAAATTGTCACAGCAAGCACTTCGGAAGTCGGAATGGCATGGCCCTGGTGAAGAAGAAAAGACGTCCTGACCGTGAGCTTCCCGACGCCGTCCTCTGTCCTTGCAGGCTCAAGCACTGTCCCGTCTACGGTGAGAAGCGTCCTTGCCCTGGCGTAGGGGGCTACGACGGAATCCCTGTGGGAAGTTGCGTCCAACATCCCCCCAAGGAGGAAAAAAACAGCCAAGATCAAGGCAGGCGGGAGGCGTCCTGATAAAAAAACGGCAACTGTAAAGCAGATAAGCGCGGCTGCCGCACCAGCAATGAAAAGGTGCGGATCAGGTGCAATCCATTGAATGGAAAGGATTCCTGCTGCAAGGGAAAAGAATATGAGGATCAGAGGCCGGTTAGCCGACACATCAGACCTTCTCTCGCCATATGGATGCCCCGAGGGCAGCGAATTTTTTCTCAAGGGCCTCATAGCCCCTGTCGAGGTGATAGATTCGATGCACCTCGGTGGTTCCACCGGCTACCAGTCCCGCGAGAACAAGGGATGCACTTGCCCTTAGATCCGTTGCCATTACCGGGGCTCCCTGGAGTTGATTCTGTCCCTTTACAAGGGCCTGGTTGCCGTTGATTTCAATCACTGCGCCCATTCTTTTTAGTTCGCTTACATGAATAAACCGGTTTTCAAAAATGGTTTCCCTGATCATGCTCCAGCCCTTTGCAATGCACATGCAGGCCATGAACTGTGCCTGCAGGTCCGTGGGAAACCCCGGAAAAGGCATGGTTTTTACATCAACGCTTTCAATTGTCGAAGGGCCTTTTACGGAAAGGGAATCTTCATTCTGAATGACTTTTGCACCGGATGCCTCCACCTTTTCAATGACTGCCGTAAGATGCTCGGGACGGCATTTTTCAATCGTGACATCCCCGCCTGTCATGGCAGCTGCTATGGCAAAGGTTCCTGCCTCTATTCGGTCAGGGATCACGAAATGCTCGGCAGGTTTGAGCCCAGATGTGCCCTGAATCGAGATCGTATCGGTTCCATCTCCTTCAATAAAGGCTCCCATGGAACGGAGCATTTCGGCAAGGTCCTTGATCTCAGGCTCTTTTGCGGCATTTTTGATTATAGTGTTTCCATGGGCAGTCACAGCGGCCATCATGATGTTTTCCGTGCCGGTTACAGTGGGGATGTCAAAGAATATGGTCGTTCCCTTAAGCCCAGAGGACCTTGCGTTTACATATCCGTGTTCCAGATAAAGGTCTGCTCCCATTGCTGCAAGGGCCTTAAGGTGAAGATTCACAGGGCGCTCCCCTATGGCGCATCCGCCTGGAAGGGAAATCTTTGCCCTGCCGCTTCTTGCAAGAAGCGGCCCGAGCAAAAGTATGGAGGCCCTCATGGTCTTAACCAGTTCGTAGGGGGCGGCATATCCCTTGACAGTCCCGGCATCCACTTCAATGAAGCCGTCATGATCTGTGAATTCAACTCCCAGCTGGGTCATGATCTTCCTTATTGTGTCCACATCTCTCAGGCGGGGTATGTTGCGGAGGATATTTTTCCCCGGGGCAAGGAGGCATGCCGCTATGGCAGGCAGTGCGGCATTTTTTGCTCCGCTCACCTTCACGGTCCCCTTGAGGGGCCTTCCGCCGGTAATCATCATCTTGTCCATATAATAGTCTTTCTCCTTTTTGTTTAGACTGGGGGCGATTATAGCAGACAAAGAAGAAAGGTAAGAAGCCGAAAATAAGTTTATGCGCCTGCTGGCCTCAGGTTGAGTGCATGTGCTAGAATGACAGAAATAGAGCTCAGCTTTTTTAAATCTTCCCCTTTGGTGACGGGCTATGCGGTTTGTGGTTGACAGCATGCTTGGGAAGCTTGCCAGGTGGCTCAGGGTGATGGGTCACGATGCGCAATATCGGACCTTTTACGAGACAGGAGAGCTTGGGGTGCTCGCCTCAAAAGGTCTAATAGTCCTTTCAAGGGACAAAAAGCTCCTGGCTGAGGGCATCCCTTTTATACTTATTCATTCTGACAAGGTTGGGGAGCAACTTCTTGAGGTAAACAGAGAGGTGGACTTGAGGGGATTCCGGGAACTTCGGTTCAGCCGCTGCCTCGAATGTAACGTTTGCCTTGAAGATGCTGATCCTGAAGATTCAGAGGAAGCGCTTCCGGAGTATATCAACCTGACCATGAAGGGAAAAGTCAGGAGATGTCCCGCCTGCCGGAGGCTGTTCTGGCCCGGCTCCCACAGGAAGAATATGGAAGAACAACTCAAGGTATGGGGATTCTGACTTATTTCCCTTGACGAAAAAGGATCTCAGGCTCATAAACTTTACTTCAAGTCAGCACCAAATCGGCTGGAGCAAAGCCCATATTTTTTAAAGGAGGGCATAATGGCTTGTACTATTACGGTGTTGTGCGACAATGGCATAAGCAGACCCGGACTGGTGGGCGAACATGGATTCAGCGCGCTGATTGAAAGGGATGGAAAGACCTTTCTTTTTGATACGGGACCGGGCATGTCCCTTCCCCTCAACTTTGAGACCCTTGGAAAGGACCCTGGAAAGATTGAAAAAATAATAATCAGCCACGGCCATTACGACCATACAGGGGGCCTGAAATGGATTCTAAGCAGGACCGGCGAGGTGGAGGTGGTGGCTCATCCCGGTATCTTTGCACGGCATATGGTTAAGGATTCCCAGGAACCTTCGGCGCCAGCAAGGTTTATTGGTTGTCCCTGGAGCAGGGAGGAGCTTGAAGCCTGGGGGGCCGGCTTTGCATTTACGGATAAAACCAAAAAGATAGACGATGATATTACTTTCCTTACCGGCTATGCCCTTGACCCCAAAAAGGTAGCCCTTGACTCCAGGCTCGTCGTACCCTACGGAGCGGGCCTTACAATAGATTCCATGGAGGATGACGCCAGTCTGCTTATTGAAACTGCCGGGCATCCCGTGCTTCTCCTGGGGTGTGCCCATGCCGGCGTTCTCAACATCCTGGGCTATATCAGGAATGAACTTGGAGTCAAAAGGCTCAAGGCGGTTCTGGGGGGAACCCACCTGATGTTCTACGGGCAGGAATCCCTTGCAGAGGTCATGGACCAGTTTGATGATTTCAATGTGGAAATTGTGGGGGTTTCCCACTGCACAGGCATGAAGGCTACCCTTGAACTGGCCGGGAGGTTCGGCAGCCGATTCTTTGTGGCTTCTGTTGGGAGTGTTCTGGACTTTACGTAGACCGGAGTGTAGCGATCAGGATAAGAAAGGGGAATGTTGATGGGAGATCATTCGCTTAACGAGTTTAAGGACTTTGCCGTCAAATCCGCAAGAGGAGCGGGACAAAAAGTACTCTCCTATTACGGTAAGGGAGATCCATCCATTAAGTTTGATGACTCAGTTGTTACAGAGGCGGAGTTAAGCGTGCGGGAATTCTTTGAAGCTGAGCTCCGCAAGTCTTATCCATTTCATCGGATATTTAATGAAACCAACCAGTTGTCCAGACAATACTCCCACGAGGAGAGCCGCTATCTCTGGGTGCTGGACCCTCTGGATGGAGTTGCTAATTTCCAGGCAGGCATTCCCATATGGGGGATTTCCATTGCAGTGCTTGAAAATTTCTGGCCGGTGCTCGGCGTTTTTTACATGCCTGTAACCGGTGATATTTTTCACGCATGGGCCGGGGGAAAGGCTTTCAGAGGAGAACAGGAGATATCTGTCTCCATGGAGGATACGGTATCAGATGAAAGCCTTCTTTTCACCTACTCACGTTTCAATCAGCATTACAGAACCACTTTTCCCGGTAAGATAAGGACCATGGGCTGTGCAGGCGCGCATATATGTTATGTGGCCATGGGCAGGGCGGAGGCTGCAATACTTGCCAATCAGTCCTTTTCCGAACTGGCAGCCTCAGCGGTTATCCTGGAGTCTGCGGGGGGGAAGCTCTTTAATGTGGAAGGAGAGGAGTTTTTCCTCAGTAACTTCATGGATGGCAAGAGGATCTCGGAACATCTCCTTGCAGTGCCGCCTCGAACCCTTTCGCAGGTACGGGGATATCTGAACCGGATCTGATCAGGCGGCAAACCCGGCTTTACTTGTTTTAAACTCCATGCTATTGACTTGGGGGCTGGTGCGTCTCCTATGGATTTGACGCATTATTGATGGTTGTGTAATTAAGATTAATCCGACTTTTGCATACTTATTGGTTTTAAGATCTGAAAATGAGAAAAGTGAAGAATGCCGTCATTCAGGCCCCATCGTCATTCCGGTTTGCACCGGAATGACGAACAGAAGAACAAGGCATGTGAAAGACTGAAAGTACGCAAAAACCGGATGAACTGTAATTAAGTTTGGGACTGAACGGTAAAATGATCCAGACAAAGCCCAACTCAGCAGCCGGACTTTTTTTGAATCTGTCGTCTTTGGATATGGGGAGATGAAAAAGGTAATCAACATGCGCCAGATGCAGGATGATCAGGAAGGGATAATACGGAAGATTTCCGCGTCCGGGCAGATGGGAAAAAGGATAAGAGAGATGGGCCTCGTTCCGGATACCCCCATACAGATACGAGGAAGGGCTCCCTTGAAGGACCCTGTGGCGGTAAAGGTTCGCGACTTTGTCCTCACACTCAGAAATGATGAGGCTAGTCACATTATGGTTGAAGTAGATATGCCTGAAAGATGATTTATGACCTTGAGCGGTAGCATAACCATAGCACTTACGGGGAACCCCAACTCCGGAAAAACCACGGTATTTAACGCCATGACAGGGGCCAGGCAGCACATTGCCAACTATCCCGGGGTAACGGTCGAAAAAAAATCAGGCAAGATCATCCACAAAGGGCACGAAGTGAATGTGGTTGATCTGCCCGGTACTTACTCCCTTACAGCCTACTCCGTTGAGGAGATAGTTGCCAGAGACTTTCTGATCAACGAGAGACCCGATGTGGTCGTTGATATAGTGGATGGGTCCAATCTTGACCGCAACCTCTACCTGGCTGTTCAGATCAGAGAACTGGGCATACCGCTGGTGGTGGCCCTCAACATGATGGATGTGGCCGAGTCAAGGGGCACTGCCGTTGACTGCAAGCGTCTTTCCGAGCTCCTTGAGGTTCCTGTTGTTCCCATGGTGGCGCGGTCAAAGGTTGGGATACAGGAACTTCTGGACAAGGTGATCGAGCTGGCTCAAACCAGGCCAGGCTGGAAGCCTGCAACCATATCTTATGGGAGCGACATTGATATAAGCCTTGATAAGATAGCAGCCCTGATAGAGCAGTCTGAGGTCTATGACAGGAAATATCCAGCCCGCTGGCGTGCACTTAAGTGCCTTGAAGGGGACAACCAGATGATATCTCTTCTAAAAAGAGATCCAGTCATAGGCCTCAGGATAGAGGAGATTTGCAAGGTTACCACCAGACATATTATTGACACCCTCGGAGATGAGCCGGAGGCAATAATAACAGACTACCGATATGGCTACATAGCTGCAGTAACCCGAAATACGGTAAAACGAAGGATAGAGTCCCGACTGGATCTTTCAGACAAGATCGACAAGGTGCTGACGAACCGATTTTTTGGTCCCATTATAATGATGGGTATATTCTATGCCATATATGCCTTCACCTTCTGGGCCAGCGAGGAGCCCATGAACTGGCTGGAGACATTCTTTTCCTATACAAAGGATATGGTAAACTCTTTTATGCCCGAGGGAGTCCTTCAGTCCCTCATCGTCTCAGGCATCATTGACGGCCTCGGCGGTGTTCTGGGTTTTGTCCCGCTTATAATGTGCATGTTTTTCGCGATCGCCATTCTGGAAGATTCAGGATACATGGCGAGGATGGCATATATGCTGGACAGGGTGATGAGATGGTTCGGCCTGCACGGCAATTCAGTAATGGCAATGATAGTAAGCGGAGGCATCTCCGGTGGGTGCGCCGTGCCGGGGGTCCTCGCCACCAGGACCCTCATGGACCCCAAGGAGCGTATAGCTACACTTCTGGTTGTTCCGTTCATGAACTGCGGGGCCAAGCTGCCTGTGTTTGCCATGCTTATAGCGGCCTTTTTTTCTAATAATCAAACCAGGGTTATGTTCCTCCTCACTATCCTGGCATGGGCCTTTGCCCTTTTGTCGGCCAAACTGCTGCGTTCGACGGTGCTTAGAGGACCAAAAACTCCATTTGTCATGGAACTGCCTCCCTACAGACTTCCAACCCTTCAAGGGCTTCTCATCCATACCTGGGAAAGGACCGCCCAGTATGTGAAGAAGGCAGGAACCGTGATACTAGGCTTCTCGATACTTCTGTGGGCGGCGATGACATTCCCGGGTCTCCCGCAGGAAAAAGAGGATTTCTTTAAGCGTGCAAGGAGTGACAGGATTAATGTATTCCTGAAGGAAGAGGGGGTGGATGCATACCTGAAAGATGAGGATTCCTTAAAAAGGCTGGAAGTTCTTATTAGTGAGATAAAGGCTTCTAAATTCGGGCAGGGGGACCCTCTTTTGCCTCTGGCCATGGCAGTGTTGCGGATAACCGGCGGCAGCAACCCGGAAAGGGATATTGGTCCGCAACTCGAAGGTATTGCAACAGGATTTCTCCGACTTAGAATAGATCTTAAAAGTATTGAGGCGGAAAAGCGTCAAAATGCCCTTGGTCATACCGTTGCAGGCCGCCTTGGCCGCCTGCTTGAGCACATTACTAAACCCTTGGGATTTGACTATCGTGTCAACATATCCCTGATTGGAGGATTTGCGGCAAAGGAGGTTATTCTTTCCACTCTTGGCACGGCTTACTCCCTGAGCGATTCAGAGCAGGAACTGGAATATTCTCTTCAGGAGAGACTCAGGAATGATCCCGGATGGAACCCCCTTAAGGCGATCACACTGATAGTATTTGTAATGCTCTACGTTCCCTGTATGGCCACCCTTATGAGTATAAGGAAAGAAACATCCTGGATGTGGGTCGGTTTTTCATTAGTCTTCAATCTTACTGTAGCCTATCTTGTCGCAATGATTTGCAGTCAGGCTGGAAGAATCCTTGGGCTTGGCGTTTAGCAAGGCAAAAAGTAGCCCGTTTTTCATGACGGTTTTGGTTGGAAAATGGGATGGAAAGGTGTTAAAAGTTATAAGGTAAACATTCACTAATGATTTGAGGGGTTATTTTTTTCATGGATAAGATTCCGTTCACCAAGGATGGCCTAGATAAATTGAGAAAGGAATTGAACCATCTCCTGAGTGTTGAACGACCCGCTAACATCCATTCAATAGCCGAGGCAAGGAGTCACGGGGATCTCAGCGAAAACGCCGAATATCATGCCGCAAAAGAACGGCAGTCTTTCCTGGAGGGAAGGATCAATGAGCTTCAGGTGGTCATAGGCAAATCCGAGGTCATTGGGGTTGACGAAGACCCACCAGACAGGGTGGTCTTTGGAAGGACCATAGTCCTTTACAATGTTCAGACAGAGGAGGAGGTCTCATATCAGCTTGTGGGGCCTTATGAGTCAGACCCCGAGAATGGCAAGATATCCGTCAGTTCTCCTCTTGGCCAGGCGCTTATAGGCAGACGGGAGGGGGATGCTGTTAAGGTCAGAACTCCCAAAGGGATGCAGGAGTTCGAGATCCTGGAGATAAGGTAGAAACCAGATGGATGAATGTGTAAGGGAGGATATGGCAGTCCGCCTGAAATACACCATGAAGACCAGGCTCATGGATGGGGAAACCAAAGAAAGACCCACTGAGGAACTGGAGTTCATTTACGGTGTGGAGCGACAGGTGCCATCTTTGGAAGATGCTCTAAATGGGGCTAAGGTGGGCGACCTTTTAAAGGTCAATGTCGCTCCAGGTGAGATTTACGGGGAGTACGATCCGTCGCTGATAAGGGAGATACCCAAGAAGGGCCTTATAAGACAACGCCTTCAGGAAAAACATTATTACCGCCAGATAAAGGGAGGAACCCTGGTTTGTTTCAAAGTCCTTGAGGTGCGACCTGAAACGGTTTTAGCAGACTTCAACAAGCCCATGGCAGGAATAAACGTTTTTCTTGACATTGAGATTCTCGGATTGCGACAGGCAACCCCGGAAGAGATAAATGACGCCATGGAATCCCAACTTAAGCGAAGCATAGGATGCGGGTAGGATAGGTGAAATCCTGGATCTCCACGATTCCTTTATTTGCCGGTCTTTCCACCGATCAACTCAATGGTCTTGCGCAGATCTGCGAGGATAGGGCAGTCCTCCGAGGGGAGATGATATTTTCAGACGGCGACGAAGGGGTTGGCTTTTATGTTGTCAAGACCGGGATGGTAAAGATCTTCAAGGTCTCGTGGGATGGTAAGGAACAGATACTGCACCTGCTAGGCCCGGGGGAACCGTTCGGCGAGGTCTCAGTCTTTGCCGGGGATCGTTTTCCTGCCAGCGCCCAGGCCATGGAAGAGGGCGTGATGGTTTTTTTCCCAAGGGAATCCTTCGTTTCTCTCATCCGTGGGAATCCCGACCTGGCCCTTAATCTCCTGGCTGTTCTATCGAAAAGACTCAGGAAATTTACGGCGCTTATTGAGGACCTCTCCCTCAAGGAGGTCCCGGGAAGGCTTGCAGCCTATCTCCTTTATATGCAGGAGGTTCGCGGCGGGACCATGGTCTTGGAACTGGACATACCAAAAAACCTGATTGCCAGCCTTCTTGGAACCATCCCGGAAACTTTGTCACGGGTCCTCGGAAGAATGGATAAAAGGGGTCTCATAGCCAGTGAAGGGTCAAAAATAAGTATAAAGGACCTGAACGGATTGAGGGATCTGGCTGAAACAGGTGGAGGCCTTTAGAAAGGTAACTCCCATGATTCTCTTACCGGTTCAATTCTTTTGCATAAGATAGGTGACTGCCGCCTCCAGGCCGTCTATGGTGAGTTCATACATGGGAAAGATCTCCCTGATCATACCTATGGTCCGGGTGTAGGGCCATTCTGCTTCCATTCTGGGATTTAGCCAGACAGATTTTTGGAAGGTTGCGGCGATGTGCTGGAGTCTCATGTAGCTTGCCTTGGTTGATCTTTCCTCTATATGGATGGAGCCGTCGGTAGCCATCAGCTCATATGGCGCCATACTTGCGTCCCCGACTATCACAAAGCGTGTTTCGGGGTCAAGTCTTGAAAGGTCGTCAACCTTGCAGGGTTTTCTGAATCTGGCGGGGTCCTCCCACAGATAATCATAAATGGTATTGTGAAAGAAAAATGTCCTCAGTTCCTTGAACATTGTCCTGCTGTAATTAAAAAGGGTTTGTACCACCTCCACATACGGGTCCATGGACCAGCCTCCGTTGTCAATGGCCAGAATGACCTTGAGGCGATCCCTGAGGCTGCGGTCAAAGATGATTTCTATCTCGCCTGCATTTTTCATTGTCTGGTAGATGGTTTTATCCACATTTACCACGTCTTTGGGACCTGACGGAACCATGTGTCTCAAACGCTTAAGGGCTTCTCCCATCTGGGCCTGGGTAAGGGGGCCTTCCTGGGAATAATCCCGGTACCTCCTGTCAAGGGCGACCTTTACAGCGGATTTGTTTCTTGAAACACCTCCCACCCTCATGCCTCCGGGGTGATGTCCGGAATGCCCCACCGGCGATGTCCCTTTTGTGCCGATCCACTTGCTGCCGCCGTGATGTTCCTCTGTCTGCTCTTTAAGGCGGTCCAGGAAATACTGCAGCAACTCATCGGGAGTCAGTTTGTTGAGGGATTCTTCATCAAGGCCCAGTGCCTCTGCCAGGCCTTCCGGATCCCTCAGCCATTGCTCCAGCATTGCCTTGGCAACTTCGGTAAGTTCGAATTCCTCCGGGGCCTTCAGTTCTGCGCCCTGGAAATGATGTGCAAACACCTGGTCATATAAATCAAAATATCTTTCGCTCTTTACAAGGATGGATCTGGCCGCGGTATAAAACTCATCCACCGATACTATGAGACCCATTGCAAGCGCCTTTTGGAGCCTCAGAAAAGATGTGGGGCTGGCAGGTATGCCGACTTCCCTGAGAAGATAAAAAAACCTGGTAAACATCTAAATCCTCGACCGGGACATGGAGTTTCTTGCAACGGAATAATCAGGGCTTTTCTTGAAAAGGACCCCCAGATAGGGGATGTTGCCCTTGATAAGGTCCTTGGGATTAAAATCGGGGTCGCTCCTGAGTGCTCTGATCCAGTTGACCAGCTCCCTTGTGGCAGGCTTTTTCTCAATACCCCTTATATCCCTAAGCCTGTAGAAGGCCTGAACGGCATTATCCATTAGATCCCGGCTTATATCAGGAAAGTGAACGTGAACTATCCTTTTCATCATTTCAGGTTCAGGAAAGGCTATGTGGTGGAAGTTGCACCGGCCCAGAAATGGATCGGAGAGATCCTTCTTGGCGTTTGAGGTTATTATGATCACGGGTCGTTGCCTGGCCTTGATGGTTTTATCTATCTCTATTATATCGAACTCCATCTGATCAAGCACATCCAGCATGTCGTCCTGAAAATCAGTGTCTGCCTTGTCTATCTCATCAATAAGGAGGACCACCTTTTCAGAAGATACAAATGCCTGGCCGATTTTTCCCATTTTTATATATTCTTCGATGTTGCTCACATCCCGCTTGGAGTCACCAAAGCGGCTGTCGTTTAGCCTGGTAAGGGTGTCATACTGGTAAAGCGCTTCTATTAGCTTCATGCTGGATTTGACATTGAGGACAATCAGGCGCATGGAAAGGGCCTCTGCAATCGCATGTGCCAGCATTGTCTTTCCGGTCCCCGGTTCCCCCTTGAGCAGAAGGGGCAGCTCTCACGGGCGAATGTCGCCTTTGAAAATGATGAGCATGTGCTGCGTATTCTGGATCGTATTGTGGCACCACTGGGCCGTCGTGTGGACGAAAGCTCCCCTACGGTGGATGCGCGTCTCCCAGATGGCTCGCGTGTGAATGCGGTCATCCGGCCTATCGCGTTGTGCGGCCCAACGATCACCATCCGTAAGTTCTCCAAGAAACCCCTGACGATTGATGAGGTATTTGCTAAGATTGACGGTGTAACAGCTGAAGATATACTCCGCGTTGCGGGGGGGATTATAAAGCCCGAACGGCTGCATATGGCTCTGGTCGGGCCTTATGGAAACCGGGAGAAGTTCTTACAGCTTCTCCGCTGGTAATTTTGATGGGCGAGCGCACCATTATTGACGTGTCAACTTCCTCGATTGTCCGCTTTTTTGCGGTATTGCTTGGTATTATCCTGCTGTATTATCTGCGCGATATCGTGGTAGTGCTGTTATTCGCGGTAGTATTGGCGTCGGCCATGGAACCAGCGATTCGCTGGTTCCAGAGGCATAAAATCCCGAGAATCCTTGGGACCGTAATCATATTTCTTTCCGTAGTCGCTATCTTTGTCGCGGCGGTATATCTGGTGGTGCCTTTGGTTTCCGAGGATCTGCAGGGGTTCACGCTGACATACCCCATCTAG
>QZIK01000014.1 GCA_003599015.1 Desulfobacteraceae bacterium
GTGCGGGTCGGGTATACTTTTTCAACTCTTGCTTCATCCGCCTTGCAGCCTGTGACAGCGGCCAGTGTATTGATAACGGCGGTGGCGAACAGGACGGAGCTCGGGTAGGGACGCCCTTTATATGTTTATATTCAGCAGATCTATGAGCAAGTACCCGCGTTCGAGGGCAATCTGCTCACCCCTTTTGGCTGCAACGCTTGCCGTCGGCACTGAAATCCTCAAGGCGCTGGCCACACCGGTCATGGTCATACCCGGTTGGGTCGTTCCCCAGTAACAGATCAGATGCCGCGCCTTCACCTGATCCGCGGATTTCCCCGAACCAACCATCCGTTCCCGCGGCATGGACATCAGGTCTGCCGCCAGATCTATCACTCTCTGCAGATCGATCCCCTGATCCGCCAGAGCGGTCTTCATTTCCCCCCCGCCATCACATGGCGCAAGGCGCCTGGGGCATCTATTCGGGCTTTTCTCGGCATCCACAGCCTATATCATATCGGACCGTTGCCTATAAATATAAAAATATAAAGGGCGTCCCTATCGGTTTCGGTTTACATTTTTCAACAAGATGAACAGAAACCCAAGATTCCATCATTCCACCGTACCATTACTCCAATTGTGAGCGAAGCGAATTAAGTTCGATCCTTTGTCCAATCCGCATACCAACTCCCTTGATCAAAAGCAAAATCCTCCTTTCAAATTTTACCTTTCCTCTATCAAGCTCTTTCCAAAATAGGTTCTATTGCCAGGGCCTTCGAATCGTCAAATGCTTTATCAATACCAGCAAGATATCTTGCCAATCTTTTCTTTTCCTCATAGTCGTATCCAATACTCAACGCGATGGTTTCCATGACAGGGGAACCGCCGCCATGAACCCCTGCAATCAGGTACCAGGCGGTTAAGGGAGATGCCCCTAAATTTTCGACAAGTTTCCATATCTTGAGTGAAACATCCGGCGACAGATTAGAGTTTCTTACAATGAACCGTTCCAGGCTTCTCTTAGTATCCTCGGCTTGAAAATCCTGCTTAAATGGCAAGGTTACAGATATACCACCGGCTATCTCGGTTAAGAGATTGAATTCGTGATAGATTGACTCACCTGTCATTCTCCTTCCCACGTTCGCATAGATCTCGTTGGGGAAAAAGACGCCACTTGACGTCTTTTCTCCATAAATAGCAGCAGCTACACCGGCGGCATATGCCAGTTCCGCAGCGCCAGCAAACTCAGATAATTTTTCCCGAACATGGGATGCCATCTGAATATTGTTTGCCTCTGCTGCCAGGGCTGTCGCACCACAAAGCACATCTGATATGGCGGGCTTACATCCGCTGTAGCTGTGTCTGTGGGAATCAGCAAAAAGCAAGGCAAGCCTTCTGCCAAACTCCCACTCCCCGCACATAAAAACCCTCTCTTTTGGGACAAAGCAATTGTCAAACACAATAACAGAGTCCGAGCCGCCAAATTTGCAGATAGGTGCAGCGTCCTTATCATCCTTCTCTCTTAGCCAGATAGGCCGCGTGATCAACTTCATTTTCTCCCAATCACCTGGAAGGGCAAATGCAACCGCATAATCCCTGTCATCCTCGTTCAAGGCTCGTGTTGGAATAACTATTACTTCATCAGCATAGGCAGCCTGGGTAATGGACATCTTGAATCCACTTACCACAATCCCGTCTTTTCTTTCTTCAACTATGTGGACATATGCATCAGGGTTTTCTTGCTGAGAAGGCCGTTTTAGCCTATCCCCTTTACTATCTGTCTGAGCGCAACAACCATCCAGATCTTTTTCCTGATAAACCTTAAGATAGTCCATAAACCTTTTATGATAATTAGTGCCTTTTGTCGCGTCTATTTCTTTGGTGCAAATTGCAAGGGCATTTATTGCATCATGGCCCATGCATCTTTGTATACAGCCACCAACCTTGCGTGCAGTTAGACGAATCAACTTCTGTTTTTGCAGCAAGTCATATGGATTCTGGGGAAGATGAGCCCAGCGATTGATCTCTTCACCTGTTATGGATGATTTTGCCGTAGCAAGCCCCTTCCATTCTTGATCCTGTGCTACGTCAAAGGTCAAATCAAGGACATTGATCCCGGGCCTGATCCTGTGATCATCCCTGCCTACCTTCTCACCTCCTATATATATATTAGGTCTCATCTTAAACAAATCTTCATGATACTGGTCTTTGGTCCTCAACATAACCCGACTCCTTTCATTTTCTTAATTCTATTGGATCACAGCTAGTTAGATAAAATAGCAAAGTGCATTCCAGTTACTAAAAATTTATTGGGATTTCACCAAGGGCCATTCGGCAGAGATCTGTAATTAACATGGGATGCAAACCCAACTCATGACATATCTTTTCCAAATTCATTTGGCAAATGGGGCAGAGAAAAATCATAGCTTCTGCTCCATTTGCCTTGGCATCTTCCAGGTTCATGTCTTGAAACCGCCTGGTCTTTTCAGGCATAATGCGAGTGAACACCCCTCCGCAGCAAAGCGCATCGGTCCTGTCGTATTTTCTGGTTACTCTCTCTACTCCGATGATTTCAAAGAGTTCATCAAGCATGGGTTCTTTTCCCGGCGTATACCTGGAGGCGCAAGGGCGTTGATAGGCGACTTTTTTGTTTAGTTTGATGATCTCGTTTTGATGTTCTTTCAGGTAATTGAGAAGATATTCGATGATGTGAATGGATGTGAATGGCATTTCTATCCCGTATTCACTGACTTTGGCTATCATGGCGTTACAATCATCATGTATGAACACGACCTCTTTATGGCCTAAATTCGCTATTGAATCAACAAACTTTTGAGCATTTTCTCTGACGGGCTTTTCTTTTCCGATATGGACCTCCCCGATGTAACAAAAGAAATCACCGCCTTTGGCCACCGTCATGCCCTCAAAAAGTCTGCTTTCCAGCGTCCCTGGTGGAAGTGTAGGTTCCAGAGTGCAAATGGATAATGCCGGTTTTTTTGGATCTCCTTCAATGATTTCACTGGGCATTAAAGAAAGTTTAGCGAACCAATTCACCATACGTTCCGGTATAGGAAGCGTTTCGAACTTCTCCTGAAGTTGGTTAATAAGATCAAAGGGCTTTGCTCCCTTTTCGCAATATTCGTTGCAAGCTGCACAGGTTACACACTCTCTTAAAACCGGAGCATTTTCCCCTTGTATGAGAGAAGAAATTTCACGTATAGCTCTTTCTTTATCATAGTCAAGGTAATGGCACCGTACGAAACAATCACCACACATATCACATTTAGATCTATCGAACATTGGTTACCCTCCATGAATTACCCCGCAACAGAGCATCGAGGAATCCTTTTGATTAAAAGAAACCTTGCCTGGCCATCGACCCGCTTTTTCGGATCCCGGAGAGAGGCTAGGGGAATAATTGCCCATTATCGGGTGCACAGGCAATAGGTTTTTGATGCCTTACCCTCGGTAATAAAAAGGTTCTATCATACAACAAGGCTGTAATGACCCTCTTCATAGTCAGCAGCTAGGGGGTGTTTTCTGATCTCCGTTTGTAGCATACATTCTTTTCAAGGCAGCTCTCCGCCGGCATTTTAGCCTTCCCCCATACAATGCTTTTGCCTTGACTCTGTCAGGCGATCCATCCTCAAGAAGGGGCAGCTCAGAAATAAATTCCACATACTGGGGTTTTTTATACCTTGCGATCTTTCCTCCAACAAAATCGATCAGCTCCTGAGCCTTAAGTCTCTTTCCCTCTTTCAATTGACAAACAGCCTTGATCCCTTCTTTCCACTTTGGATCAGGGACTCCAAAAACAACGACTTTCTCTATTGCAGGATGTTCCAGGATTACCTTTTCAACCTCTGCAGGATAAACATTTTCGCCTCCCGGCTTGATCAGCTCCTTTTCTGCCTTGCGCCCGGCGTACCACAAGAAGCCATCTTCATCGAGACGCCCTAGGTCGCCTGTATGGTGCCATCCGTTTCTGAAGGTGTATTCAGTTTCTTCAGGGAGATTCCAGTAACCTTTAAAGACCATGGGGCCTCGGGTGACGATCTCGCCTGTATGGCCTATCTGGACTTGACGATCATAATCATCCACAAGACCCAATTCCACGAATGGAAGCATCTTCCCTGCTGAACCGGGCCTTTCGTCATACCGAGCCAACGTGGCAAACCCGGAAACTTCTGTCTGGCCGTATACCGAGTAAAAGGTCCCCTTGGTGGTTTTCTGGTATTTTTCGATTGTCTCCGGAGTATCCAGTCCGGCAACAGCCCTAAGAGACGAGATATCTCCCCTGGTTTTTTCGTTTTGCTCCAGGATTTGGGAAAGGATTGGCGAGAACTCGAATAAAACCGATACCTTTTTCTGTTTAATCAGCTTCACAACCGCATCTGCCTCGTACCGATTCATGTTAACATTGAGGGCACCCACTTGCAGGGCGATTATGGAAGAAAATAGCCCTGCTACATGAAAAAAAGGCAGAATGCTTAGATGGACATCTGCCGGCCCCAGATTCAAATAGTCTGTAAAACCCCAACATGCGAGAAGAACATTAACGTGACTTAATAGAGCACCCCTCGATTGGCCTGCGACAGCAGCGGTATAAATAATGACAAAACCATCATTAGAAGAAAGGGACTCAGGTCGATTAAAGTTGCCCTCATTGTCCATAAGGGCATCAAATTCAAAGAAACTGCCTTTTTCCTGACCAAGGTCAAAGTATTTTCTTACCGAGGGTAATTTGCTCCTCAATCCTTCGATCGTTTCCTGAAATTCTTTATCGGAAAATAGAATTACCGGTTCGCAATCAGTCAAATTGTAACCCATTTCCTCAGCGGATAACCTCCAGTTCAAAGGTACCACGATAGCTCCAACGGCTGCCGCTGCAATGCACACAAGAAAATTCCCAATACTATTTTTGCCTATTACTCCAATCCGATCACCTTTTTTTACGCCATTTTTTTGAAGACCAGCGGCTAAGCGATCAACCTTTTTTTTAAACTGCGCAAAGGTAAACGTCTCATTCATTTCGGCTTCAAACCACGCCGGATTTTTTCTAAAGCTGATGACGTTCCGGCTCAGCATGTCAT
The DNA here is from genome assembly GCA_003599015.1 of Desulfobacteraceae bacterium. Taxonomy (GTDB): domain Bacteria; phylum Desulfobacterota; class DSM-4660; order Desulfatiglandales; family Desulfatiglandaceae; genus CG2-30-51-40. Next base: position 5,070 of record QZIK01000014.1, read on the forward strand.
AGATTGTGTAATCATAGATTTCCACTGCAACATTGTCCTCCCTAAAAGGAATTTCTTGAGTGTGTGTCGAAACGGAATATCCAATTCAATTGGGAGAGTGGTTCATTCCCTCAACAAACTCCTGGGTTTTTGTCCATCTGCAGGCCTAATTGCCGGCAATAATGATGCTGCAAACACCTGAACCCGGCACACCTCCTATGTTGTGGCTAAGGCCGAGCGATGGATTTTTCACCTGCCGCGGGCCGGCCTTCTCCTGAAGCTGCTTATACACTTCGTACATCATTCTTAATCCACTCGCTCCGAGGGGATGCCCGAAGCATTTTAATCCACCATCTGTGTTTATGGGCAACTCCCCATCTAAGCTAAAGCTTCCGGCCTCAATATCCTCTTTTGCCTTTCCTCTGGGCGTAAATTGTAGATCTTCATAAATCGTTGCCTCTGTAATAGTAAAACAATCATGTACCTCAGCAATGCTAATCTCTTTTCTTGGATTGTTTATCCCAGCCTCTTTGTAGGCAGCGATACCGGCACGATAGGTCTCTTCCATATTGGTATATCCCCATTCGTAATTGAGGGAGCCTTCTCTGGGGCCTTGACAGATCTGTAATGCCTTAATGTAAATTGGGTCATCCCTAAATTTTTTTGCCATATCACTTCGCACTACAACAGCGGCTGCTGAACCATCGCTTACTCCGCAGCAGTCATATAAACCAAGTGGGTAGGCAACCATAGGGGCCTTTAATGCCTGTTCTATGGTTATTTCTCTCTGGAAATGGGCCTTTGGGGAAAGGGCGCCGTTGTGGTGATTTTTTACCGCGATCTTTGCTAAAAGTTCTCTCCCTTCATCAGGATCTATCCCGTATTCAGCAAAGTACTTGTTCGCCATCAGTGCAAACTGAGCCGGCGTACTGAAAGTCGGCGCCCTGTAAGTATCCGTTTTGCCAAGAACAAACTCAACAGCCAACTCACTGTCTGGAAGACCGCTGTAACCGGTATCTTTTAACTTCTCAAAGCCTATCGCCAAGGCAATATCATATATTCCCGCTGCAACGGCATAGCAGGCATTTCTCAAGGCTTCTGACCCTGTAGCACACATATTCTCTACCCTGGTAACAGGCTTGTACATTAATTTTAAAGGCTCCGCTATCATTGATCCTGTATAGCCAGATACGTAAGTTCCCATCCAGGCTGCCTGTATATCCTTGGGATCTATTCCGGCATCTTCATAGGCCTCATAAGCAGCGTCAATAATCATATCCTTGCAGTCCATATCCCAGAGCTCACCAAATTTGGTACATCCCATACCAATAATGGCAACCCTATCTTTGATACTTCCCATTTATATTCCCTCCTTTTATGTTCGCAATGGCATGCATTTCCACCAGTAATCATATATGCCTCCGGTATACCGTATCTTTCTGAATGTCATCTCTACAGGCATACCCACTTGAACCTCTCCAATTTCCCTGTCTGTCATGTCGCATTGAATCCTACCCCCTCCCTCAAAATTAACAACACTCACTGTAACCGGGGGGTCAATTGCAGGCGCAAGATTGTCGTGCGAGAAGGTAAAAAGGGTAGCATTTCTGTTGGCAAAGCAATAATCCTCAAATTGGTCCTTAGCCTGACATTTGATGCATATCTTCTGTGCCGGATATTGAGGCGTTCCACAGTTTTTACACTTGCTGCCATAAAGCGCCAAACCTCCTTTCCGGTCCCTCCATAGGGCCACTGCTGATGGCACCTGGAGGGGTGGTCTGGGAGCTGGTTCTACAGATATGATATCACGCCATCGCAGATACTTCTCATAGCTGGTAAGCATCTTTTTTGACTTCAGATGTCCTTTTATTCCTCTCTTATTTTTAGCGCTTTCTATCTCTGGAGTGACGGTCAGGATAAAAACATCACAACCATCCCCATAACTAACTAAGAGCAATCTGTCTCCTGGCTTTGCCTCTTCCAAGGCTGCCGCCAATAACATGGGTGCAAGAGCTGCACCTGTATTTCCGACCGTATCATACATGGCATCTTGGATTTGGGTTTTAATATCAAACCCCAATTTCCTGGCCACAGAACCAACTGCTCTACCATCAGGGCTATAAAAAACGGCCTTGGAGAAATCCTTAGGTTTCAGTTTATATTTCTTTAAGGCCCCTGAAACAGCCTCGAAGACTATCTTGTTGTATCCTTTATCCTTTGTGAACCGATCTTCCCAAGAGCGGACATAGGTATCCTTATCCGATCTCCATACATCGATAATTTCATCACTTATGCTGTATTTTCCATCTATAGTAGCTATCAAATTCTCACTACCCAACATGAAGGCTGCTGCTCCATCCCCATAAGCCAGTTCTCTTGGTCCATTAGGAAGACCCAAACGAATATCTGCTGCACATACCATAATATTTTGAGCTGATTTGCTGTTAATAGAGTCCATTGCGGCTGCTAATGCATTAGTCCCAGCTCTTAAAGATTGGGAAATGTCCATGCTGAATATCTCCGATCTCATATCCAAAACTGCAGATATAGTAGCTGCCGCCTGCTTTTCCTTGTAAGGGGAACTTGTTGATGCGAAGTATAGTGCATCAATCGTTTTAGAATCCATACCGTTCATACAGTCTCTCGCTGCTGCTACAGCCATAGTTATGCTATCTTCATCAAAGTTTGCCACCGCCTTTTCTCCACCATAGGGTGGGCCTCCCCAACCTTTGGAGATATCGGCACGACTAAGCCTAAATATGGGTATGTATGCCCCATATGATGTTATACCGACCATTTTTGATTGCCTCCTTGTAATTGTATTGATTGGCAAGGATAGAGCATTCGCAAATTGCCTGCTATATCCCTACTCGTAGTCATACCAGCCATGTTTTGATTTACGGCCTAACCTGCCTGCCCTTACAATATTCAGTAACTGTTGAGGGGGTCTAAATCGGTCGCCGTAGACCTCCACCATCCCCTTTAACGCGTTTACTTCAATATCCAACCCTGAAAAATCTGCTAATTCAAATTGACCCATGGGATGGCCAAAAGCGAGGCGACATGCCTTGTCAATATCTTCCTTGCTGGCAATCCCTTCTTCATAAGCGCGATAACACTCCAACCGAAACGCTGTCAAAATCCTGGTAGTAATAAAGCCTTGGCAATCACGGCACACTATGGTCTCTTTACCCATTTTCTCGCACAAATTAACAATAGTGTTCACCGTTTCATCAGAAGTCGCGACCCCCCGAACAATTTCCACGAGCTTCATGATAACAGCAGGATTAAACCAGTGCATGCCGATGAATCGATCAGGGTTTGAAACCGCTGATCCCAGCAGGGAGATGCTTATTGAAGACGTGTTTGACGCGATAATGGCGTCTTCGGCCAGCAGTTTTTCTGTAGCTCGGTACATCTCTTTCTTCAATTCCTCTACCTCCGGAACCGCTTCAATAAGCAATTCAGCCCCGGATAGACCTCCAATATCAGTCGTCCATTTAATATTGTCCTGGATCTGCCTCGACTCATCATCGGTTATCTTCTCTTTTTTCACCATTTTTTGTAAGCTGCCTTCTACCTTTGAGCGGCCCGACTCCAGGAAGTCGTCCTTCACATCCCTGACCACAACCTGGAACCCTGACATGGAAGCAACCTGAGCAATTCCGCTTCCCATAATACCTGCGCCTAATACAGCGATTTTATTGATTTCCATACTTTCTCTACCTCCTTTTACTGTGTTAAGATATTACATGCCCTTAAAAGAGGCTTTTCGTTTTTCCAGGAAAGCGGCCATCCCTTCCTTTTGATCAACTGTCCCAAAAAGCATACAGAAGAGGTCCTGCTCAAGCGTGAGGCCGTCTTTCAGCCCCATATTCATTCCGCTGCACATGGAAGTCTTGGCTGCCCTGAGGGCCATGGGAGACTTTGCCATCAGTTTTTCCGCGAGTCTTTCACATTCCGCCTCCATCTGGTCCACTCCGACTACCATGTTGACCAGGCCCCAAATCTCAGCCCTCTCAGCCTTTACAGGTTCCCCAAGGAAAATAAGCTCGGATGCCCGGCCGGCGCCGATCATTCTTGACAATCTCTGGGTGCCGCCTCCTCCGGGAATAATCCCCAGACCTATCTCAGGCAGTCCGAGAACGGCATTATCAGAGGCAACCCTGAAATCGCAGCATAGGGCAAGCTCAAGCCCTCCCCCTAATGCATACCCCGAAATCCCCGCAATAGTCGGCTTGGGCATGTCTGACAGCCTATTCAATACCCTCTTGGATTGATCGGTCATCTGATAAGCCAGCGCAATATCGCCTTTGGCCATGGCCTCTATGTCTGCTCCTGCGGCAAAGGCCTTTTCGCTGCCCACGACCAAAATGACCTTTATTTCAGGATCGGATTCGCATTTAATGAAGAGGTCTTCCAGTTCGCCATACACGTCAGGATTCAATGCATTAAGCTTTTCGGGCCGGTTTAGCCTGATTTTTCCTAACCCGTCCTTTTTTTCAAAGAGAACATATTTGTGATCCATAAAACATCTCCTGCAATATCATTTATTTTTACCAAGAACGGTTGTTGCAAACGATCCATCTCTTACCAGCCCCGGCGATTCCTTTCTGCGGACATCCTTAGTTGAAAGAGGGGCGCCCGGAGTGTCAAGACGCGAATGATGCATCTGAAATATTTAAAACGGGGAATTCATCTGATCGCAACTGTTCGATCTTACCGAAACTCCTTTTAAGAACCGAACCGATATAATATCGGGCAGTTAAAACCTTTCCATGGTAGAAGGCAGCCTCCTTGCTTTCATCAATCATTTGGTCCAATTCTTCACCAGATGCAACACCAACGAGATCGATCAGTTTAGGATAAGAGAGACTGAGCTGCCACAGATGCATCCATCCCAAGGCAAGGTCGCCCATAACCTCAAGAAAAGGTGTTGCCTTGGCATATACATCCACCATTTTTCCATTCTTGAGCATAGACATGAGATATCCCACTATCTCCACCAACTGATCTTTTACCATCTGAACCGTATTTGCATATTGTACTATAGCCTCAATCTTTTTAGCTTCTTCAATTGTTTTAGTGATTCTTGAAATCAATTCTCCAAAAGCGACCAGCTTGTCCCGAGCGAGTTTTCTGAACACCAAATCCATTGCCTGAATGCCATTGGTTCCTTCGAATATGGAGGTGATCTTACAATCCCGGGCAAGTCGTTCGAAAGGGTAGTCGGAACAGTATCCATACCCTCCTGCACACTGAATGGCCGTCCCCGTTATCTCCCAGGACCTGTCTGTATTATAGGCCTTTACAACCGGGATAAGCAGATCTACAAGTCCCTGCGACTTTTTTTTCTCCTTTCCGTCGGAAATATAGGTGTTATCAATGCAAAAACTCGTAAAATAGGTAAGCGCCCTGCATCCCTCCACATAGGCCTTCATCCACAACAGCATTCGTTTTACATCCGGGTGCTGTATTATCGGGACTGATGCCCCCTCCTGTCCCGGAGTTGCAGACACGGATGCTCCCTGAATGCGGGTCTTGGTATATTCGACGGCGTTCAGATAGGCTGTAGATGAAATTGCGAGGCCTTCGATCCCCACCAACAATCGCTGTTCATTCATCATGTGAAACATCTCCATCAGCCCTCTGCCCTGTTTTCCCAGGAGATAGCCCGTACATTTTCCGTTATCGCCGAAATTGAGAGTGGCAGTGCTGAGCCCATGTATTCCCATCTTATGTTCGATTCCGGTGCAGAACACATCGTTGCGTTCCCCAGGGGTTCCGTCGTCGTTTACAAGGTTTTTGGGCACAATAAATAGGGAAATGCCTTTCGATCCGACCGGATCGCCTTCAACCCTCGCAAGAACCATATGAACAATGTTCTCCACAAGATCATGCTCGCCCGCGGAGATAAATATTTTTGTTCCGGAGATTGAATAAGTCCCGTCATTGTTCTGAACTGCCTTGGTCTTTACAGCCCCTACATCACTTCCCGCATTTGATTCCGTAAGACACATAGTGCCCATCCATTCGCCGGAGTACAGTTTTTTCATGAACTGCTCTTTTTGACCATTATCGCCGAAGACCTCAATAAGTTTTGCGGCGCCATGAGTCAATTCCGCGGCGCCATAAAGGCAGAATGATCCGGCATAAAAGAGCTCGGACACTGCGGTCCCGAGGCAAAGGGGGAAACCCTGCCCCCCCACATCAGCGCTGTCGCACATGGCAATCCACTCACCCTCTCTAAATATCTTATATGGAGAATGATAGCATTCAGGGGCCTTGACTGAATGTTTGTCAGGATCATAGCTGCAACCTTGTCGATCCGCCTCTGAGGCGATAGGGGCCAATTCGGCGACAGCGAACTTCCGGGCCTCATTGAGGACCATGTCAAACAGGTCCTTTGAGTGTTGGGCAAACAATGGTGAATCACATAGTTTGTCGATTTTAAGCATTTCGTATAAAACGAATGCTTGATCCCTTTCATCAACCAGCAGGTCTAGCATTTTTGTGCTCCTAAAAAACAACAATTGAGTTGAAGTATATAAGTCAAGCTCTTTGAGGGTCCCGGTAAATAATAATAGCACGGGCGTTGGTTTCCCTTATAAGGAAAATCCTCCCCGGTGTACCTGTTCAAAATCTCTGAATCGGATACGTCGCTAACATATTGAGAACCCTCCATCTATGGTGATTGTCTCTCCCGTCATATAATCTGATGCCTTCGAGGCTAAAAAGATCACCGCGCCTCCCAACTCCTCAGGCACACCGAATCTTCCAAGTGGGGTCTTCTTTAGGAAAAATTTTCTGGTTTTCGGATTACTCAGCTCCTCTTCAACCATTTCAGTTTCAAACCACCCGGGACTAATCGCATTTACATTGATATTGTGAGGAGCAAGTTCCAGCGCTAGTGATCTGGTGAGCTGAATTATCGCCGCCTTGGAGGCTGAATAGGCGGAAGACGTCTGAGCGGCCCGCTTTCCGAGAACAGACGCTATATTGATGATCTTTCCGCTTTTCTGATCAGCCATATGTCTTCCCACTGCCTTGCAACTCAGGAAAAAGCCTTTGAGATTGATGTTGAGAGTTTTGTCCCAATCCTCGGCAGTCATGTCAAGGGCCATTGCAGGGATATATATCCCTGCATTATTTACGAGTATGTCTATCCTCCCGAAAGAGTCAATCACCCGGCGTGCCATACCGATGATATCCTCTTCCCTGCTTATATCCGTCTTTACTGCAAACGCCTTCCTGCCTGAGGCAATGATTTCATCCCTGACCTCTTCGATCAACATCTGTGATCTGCTTGCCACAGCCACGGCTGCGCCTGCGCCTGCAAGAGCCAAGGCCATTGCCTTTCCCAGACCTTTGCTTGCTCCAACCACAAGGGCTGACTTTCCCTCTAAACCGAACAGTTCTTCTATCATTACTTATTTCCTCTCTCAACTGCACTTGATAACATAAGCTTTATGTCAATAACTTCTTGGCAGACCCAGAAAATGCTCCCCAATATAGTTGAGAATCATTTCATTGTTGACAGGGGCAATCCGAAGGGCGCGTATTGCATTGGAAAAATTGATTACGTCATATTCCCTGGTAAGGCCATAGCCGCCGTGTGCCTGTATGGCGGCATCACACGCATGAAAGGCCGCCTCACTGGAGGCGAGTTTTGCCATATTGGCATACAGTCCCGTAATGCCGGAGTTTTCACCGCCATCCAGGGCCTGAGATGCCTTACGGTTTGCGAGACTGGCCAGTTGAAGCTCAAGGAAGGCGCGACTTAAGGGATGCTGTACACCCTGGTACCTGCCGATGGGGTCGCCGAAGATATTCCTCTCACGCGAATAATTAACGGCCCTTTCAAGCACATATTTTCCCATGCCTAAAGAAAAACAGGAGATGATCACTCTCTCAAGGTTGAGGCCTGAGAGCAGGTAAGAAAAACCTTTGTTTTCTTCCCCGATCAGATCCTTTGCAGGCGCCTTGACGTCGTCGAAAAAAACGGTATATTGCTTATCAGGAGTAACGATGTCAATGTCCTGGGCCTGCATGGATACGCCTTCGGCGTGTGAATCGAGGACAAACAGACTGATCCCGTGCTTTCGTGTCTCTATGCTATTTTCGCTGTAAGGAATTGTACGAGCCACAAGAAGCATATATGTTGATTCGTCTGCGCCGGTGATAAATAGCTTTTGGCCGTTGATCCGGTAGAAATTTCCATCCCTTTCAGCAGTTGTCCTGATCGCCAGGGAGTTCGTTCCCGCGTCAGGCTCGGTCAGCGCAAAGCTGAAATATGTGCCTCGGGCCATCTGTGGAAGGTATCTCTTTTTGAGGTCCTCGCTTCCATGCAGGAGCATAATACTATCCATGAAGAAGCTTACAAAATGAAGGGTGAACAGACCCTTTTTTGCAAGTTCCTCCAAAAAGACTCTTAGGTCACTGAAAGAAAGGCCTGCTCCTCCATATCCCTCGGGGATAACAAGTCCGAAATATCCATTATCAGCGATCTCATCCCACATCTCCTGTGGGAACTCCTTTTTCGCCGCTTTGGCGAGCCAGTATTCCCTGCCATACCGATCGGCAAGCTTGCTTACAAAATCGGCTATAATGCGCTGATCCTGCGTATACTCGTCACGGTCTACTTTTTCAAACAGCATTTTGTCTCCTGCAAAAAAGGAATGGCTTCCAATGTCGCCTAAAATATTTGTTCCTGCTGAATCTAAAATAAAATTCGGGCGTCAACTCTTGATGCCGGCCAAATTCTTTCCAATTTGTTTCCTCAACTCGAGGTCGTAGATGGCCCTGACTCCGATCTTTTCCATTATCTACCTCCTGTGCTGGAAAGCGCTTTGCAACGCAATACTTTAGAGCGAGCGTCCCAGTTCATCCGCCTCGCTCTGAGACTCCAGAAGGCCTCTCGGATTCTTGGCGTCTCCGATAATGTGGACTTCCAGGCCATTGCCCTTAAAGAGGCCTGCAAGGTTCCTGATGGATTTCATCCCATCTGAAAGGACTATGTCTTCAAAAGCATCGAGCATGATCTCTTCATCCTTTACATGGAATACAACTCCCTGCGGCAGGAATTTTTTTATGGAAACACCTTTATAGCGCCTCACATTAGGCCGTTTCAGCCTCTCTATCAAGAAGACCCTGTCATTTGCGGCCATTTCCGTTGCAAAGTGTCCGTCTCTATGGAGAACGACCACCTCCTTACCCTTTTCGGCCAGGAAATCCGCGGTTTCAAGACCCATCTGATTGCCGCCAAGTATAATGACCCGATCACCAAGACATACCTCCTCTTTAAGCACCTCGACTACGGTATGTATATTCATATCAGTATCAAAGAGCCCCTCGATCTGCGGCATCTCAGGAAGGCTGCCCGTAGCAAGGACGACCACATTCGGCTCAATTGAATGCACAAGTTCGTCATCAATCCTTACATTTAGCCTTATCTCAACACGCAGTTTATCCATTTCCCTTTGATAGTAATCGATGAAATCCATAAACTCTGAACGCCCGGGAGGTATTGAGGCCAGCCGCAACATTCCGCCGACATACCCTTTCTCCTCACATATCAGAACGTTGTGACCGCGAATGGCTGCAATTCTAGCTACGGCCAAACCAGAGGGGCCCGCTCCAATTACCAATATTTTCTTTGGGGTCACGACCTTTTTTTGGCCCTTGAACAGATATTCCCTGTTTACTTCGGGATTCATCACGCAGGTAGCGGCTTCCAGTTGAAAGACGTTGTCCACGCAACCCAAACAGCAGCCGAGGCAGGGTCTGATATCGGCGAGATTCCCTGCCTTCGCCTTATCAGCCAGTTCAGGGTCTGCCAGGTGTGCCCGGCCCATGGAGACCATGTCCACGATGCCCTCTTTTATGAGGCGATCTGCAAGCTCGGGATTCTTTATTCTCCCCACGCCTATTACAGGGATCGACACCACCTTTTTGATCTCTGCGGCCAAGTGAATAAACACTCCATGCTTGGCATACATGGACGGGATGCTTATGCCTGGCGGATAAGATCCATAAATGCCGGCTGTAATATGGAGGTATGCAGCGCCCTCCTTCTCAAGAATGGGGGCGATCCTTTTTGCGTCGTCAATGACCCACCCATCCTTAATGTAGTCATCGCCGTTTATTCTGATCCCTAATGGAAAATCAGGGCTGGTTTTATTTTTGATATTCCTTACGACCTCCAAAAGGAAGCGGATCCTGTTTTCAAAAGAACCGCCGTATTCATCCGTCCGCTTGTTCGAGTTGAGGGCCAGAAACTCGGTAACCAGGTAGCCGTGAGCCCCGTGGATTTCCACGAAATCAAAACCCGCCTCCTCGCTTCTTCGGGCCGAGTCTCCGAAGGCCTCCACCATCTCCCCAATCTCGGGTTTCGTCAGTTCACGGGGCATCCCCTTGACCACCCCCTGGGCCGGGAGGGGAGAGGGCGCAACCCCTTTGCCGTGATAGCACTGCCTCCCTCCGTGAAGGAGCTGTATCCCGAATTTTCCGTCATACTGACGAACTGCGCTGGTTATCTCTCTGAATGCCGGAATATGCTCGTCGGCCCAGATTCGCGGGAGCCTGGGGAGATCCAGGCCTGTCGGATGAACAGCGGCCCCCCCCACGATCATCATTCCTGTCCCCCCCTTAGCCCTTGCTACGAAATATTCCTTGAGCTGGTCCGTAACGAATCCGTCTTCATCAACACCGAAGTTGATGCCCATAGGGGGCATAACCAACCTGTTTTTTACCTCCATGCCCCCAATCATTATGGGGGCGAAGAGATGCTTTAACACCGCCATTGCCTCTTGTAGCCTCTATTTTCTGTGAAGAGCGACCTTCATGGTAAGAATAGCCAGGTCTTCTTCTCTTTGATTCCTTATGCGGCTCATAAATGAAACGACGCCACTCTTTTCATCCTTTTCCTGCTTCTCCGCAACTTCCATTTCCACATGGATGGTGTCCCCTATTTTTGTCGGGGCCAAAAACCGGACCTTGTCCATTCCGTAAAAGGCCAAAATAGCCATTTCCTCCAAAGGCATCAGCCCGGAAGATACGGCGAGGACAAGGAATCCATGTGCTATCCGCTCGCCGAACGGCCCTTTCTTTGCAAATTCAATGTCTGTGTGAAGCCGGTGCCAGTCACCGCTAAAGGCCGCAAAAAGGACAATATCCGACTCAGTGATAGATCTCCCCCTGGTTATGATTTTTTCTCCTATTTCAAAGTCATCAAAATATCTCATTTTGTTCTCCTCTGCTTTTACGACAAGATGAACCACATCATTCGACGTATGAATGATTGTTTTTTAAGCCCTAAGGCAACTTTCTCTCCGGCGCCCCCGTATATTTGCATTCGGCAACCCGCAGCTTGATTGTTTCACTCTCCTCAACTGCATGGGCAATCATCCCCGGCATAAATGAGAGGGCGGCGATTCCCGCCATCTCTTTGGGTGCGAATCCTAACTCGCTCAAAACACATCCCATCATCCCATCTATATTTATGGGAAATCTCTTGCCGGTTATCTCAGCAAATGCCTTGTGGATCTCTTCGTAGATTTCCCCCTTTTCTCCCCAAACGCCGTTTTCCACGGCCACCTCTTTCAGCGCAATGGCCCTTGGATCTCCTGTCGGATGGAGGGGATGACCGAGCCCAGGCATTCTCTTCTTTTTCGCCTTGTGGTCTTCTACTATCCTTTTGGCCGCCTCTTCCTTGGTGAGCCCTTCTTCTTTCACCATCTTGAGGGCCTCATCAATCACATTAGCCGTATCCTGTGGAGAGACCGTCACAGCCCCTACTGTAAGCATCCCAGCCGCAACCCCAGGCATAATACTGTCAGGCGCCGCAGATGCCACCACCCTTGCAGCGAGGCTGGTTGGCGCAAACAATCCATGATCAACAATACCGCAAAGGACCGCATCCATCACCCTTCTCTGCTTTTCAGTGGGAAGCTCTCCCCTGATTGTCAGGAAAACCGTTTCCGTGAAAGTCAGTTTTCGAATAATGTCCGCGAGTGGATACCCGCGAACATTTATCTTATGAAATCCCACATCAGTTATTGCAGATTCGTATCCAGGCACAGTTATCGACTTCTCTTCTTCCATATAAAGCCTCCTCATTATTTATTAGTTGTATTCAAATTAAACACCACCCAGCACGGGTGTTTTTTCCTTGTAAACAATCCTAACAAGCAGTCCGTGCACAAAGACCGGAATCATTTTGTTCCGCTGCGCTATCACAGGGGATTCTTAGGCAATCAGAACGGCTTGTCCTTTCGGGATCCCGGGATACCCTTAGCCCTCTATGGGACAATCGAAACCGGGAAAATACCGCCAGTCGGGAACAGGAGGGAGACTTAACTCAGCCATCTCTTCCTGCGTTTATAGTGCTTGATATCCTTGTAGCTCTTCTTCTCACCCACAGCAGACAGGCCTAAGTAGAACTCCTTAACATCCTCATTATCCTTCAGCGTTTCGGCCGGCCCATCAAGCACTATCCTCCCCGATTCCATTACATAGCCGTAACTCGCAATGGAGAGGGCAATCTTCGCGTTCTGCTCAACCACGAGCATGCTGGTCTTTTCTTCCTTGTTTATCCTTCTAAGAACCTCATAGATGCTCTTTATCATAAGTGGAGCAAGGCCCAGAGAGGGCTCATCCAGGAGCATCAGCTTAGGGGTTGCCATCAAGGCCCTGCCAATGACCACCATCTGCTGCTCGCCCCCGGAGATATAACCGCTTGTTCGGGTCTTCAACTCCTTGAGCCTGGGAAAGTAGCTATAGACCACATCAAGGTGGGCCTTTAACCGGCCCCCACCAGGACCGGTATATCCCCCCAATTTCAGATTTTCTTCCACGGTAAGATGCTCGAGTACCCTCCTGCCTTCCATAACCTGGGCGACCTGCAGGGCTGCTATGTACTCGGGGCTCTTGTTTTCAATCCTCTGACCATCTATTTCAATGGCCCCCTCCGTCACCTTTCCCAACTGAGTCTTAAGCATCCCCGATACCGCGCGGATCAAGGTGGTCTTCCCGGCCCCATTTGCCCCCAGGAGGCATACGACTGCCTCATCGGCGACCTCCAGAAAGACCCCCTTGAGTACCAAAATAATGTTACTGTACTTCACTTCAACATTGCTGATATTTAGCATTATAATAACCCAAGCGACTATTTTTTCGGGGTCCACGGTCCATCCGGCTTTACGTCAGGGATAGTAAAATCTTCACTTATACGGACAAACTTCCCATCTTTTACCCCTCTCATATGGGTTTTCCACATGCCCCTTCTTTCTGTCTCGGTGAACTTCATGTGGGGCAACAAACCCTCGGTGTCAAAACCATCCGGGCTCAACATTGCTTCGTAT
>QZIK01000004.1 GCA_003599015.1 Desulfobacteraceae bacterium
ATTGCAGGGCTGTATCATAATCCGATGCCTTATGAACCAGACACATGTCCAATACTCCCTCCAAGGTTTCCAGAACATCAGGCTCATCATCCACCACCAAAATAAACTTGTCCTTCAAAACGCTTTCTTTTGCCATTATGGTCTTTTGTCCTTCCACTTTTCAATTTGTTGCACACGGTTTCCCAATACTCTACGGAAGTGATTCAACACAGTTCCTTTCAAACCTTGTTGGAATTTCCACCGTAACATTTTCCCGCAGGTTCATATTTTCGTAAGCGTTCACAGGTTCCCGGTTCAAGGTTCCCGTTTGAGGGCGCTTTCTGTCCGTTCGATGGCCTTTTTTGTAGTTTTCAGCGACGAGTGGGGCGAGTTGATGAATCAAAAATCGCCAAACAGGGCTGCAACTGAGTGAGGAAGAACCCTGAACCCCTGAACCTTTGAACCAGTGAACGGTTACATATTTTCTCACCGGCGGGAGTTATCGGCCCGCCTTTACGAGCAAACGCCCATAACGGCGCTTCAAAGGGGCCCCCGACCGGTACGAGACTGCCCGCACTAGATCAATTCCAATGCACACGCCAGCGATACGCCTCCGCCCCCGCAGAGGGTGGCCATCCCGAGGGTCTTGCCCCGTTTTTTCATGGCATAGAGGAGGGTGACCATGATTCGCACCCCGGTGGATCCGACCGGGTGGCCCAGGCCGATCCCGGAGCCGTTTACATTGCTGATCTCCCGGTTGAGGCCCAATTCCTTTTCGCAGCCCAGGTATTGGGCGGCGAACGCCTCGTTCAACTCAATCAACTCAAAATCGCTCAGCTTAAGATCGGGGTGGCGCTCCAAGAGATTCCTGACCGCAGGCACAGGGCTGAGACCCATGACCGAGGGGTGACATGCCCCCCTGCCTGTGGCCCGTATCCGCGCCATGGGCTGGATCCCCAATTCCTTCGCCTTATCCGCCGACATGATGACCATGGCGCTCGACCCGTCATTGATGCCGGAGGAATTCCCCGCGGTGACCTTGCCCGTCTTGGGGATGAAGGCCGGGGGCAGTTTGGCCAGATCATCCATGGTCAGTCCCGGACGGAAGTGCTCATCCTTGTCAAAGATAACGGGCGCCTTCTTCCGCTGAGGCACCTCGATGGGTACAATTTCTTCCTTGAAATCGCCCTCCAGAGTTGCCCTTTCCGCGTTGTTGTGACTCCGGAGCGCCACTTCATCCATCTCTTCCCGACTGATATTGTGCAACTGGGCCACAAACTCGGCGGTATGCCCCATAATGTACGGCTTCCCCTTGAAGAGTTCCAGGGGCATCCCCTCTTTGAGAGGACCTTCCTCAGGATGAGGCAACAAATGGGATCCGCAATGAAGGCCTCGAATCAGGGTGTCCACAAGGACATTGTCCTGAAGCCGGCACCCCCAGCGGGCCCCCGGGGCGGTGTATGCGACGCCGGACATGTGCTCCGTGCCACCAGCAAGAATAATGTCCGCCATGCCCGCCTGGATCATGGCCATCCCTGAAATGACACCTTCCATGGCCGATGTACAGACCCGATTGATGGTGACGGCCGTAACCCGCTCCGGTATGCCGGCCATCAGCGCTGAAACGCGGGCAACATTTAGGGCGTCCGCGGGCTCCATGCAACACCCGAAGCGTACATCGTCAATCATCCCGGGCTCTATCCCCGCTCGCTTGATAGCCTCTTTCATAACGGCGCTCCCGATAACGGCCGCATTCATATCCTTCAATGTTCCCCCAAAAACCCCGATAGGGGTGCGGCATCCCGAAATAACCACTACATCTTTCATGATCTTCTCCTTTTTCTCCAAATTGGGGTGCAAATTCAAAAACCCCGGACCCTAAAATAGCCTTCTCGCAATAGTCAGTTTCTCGGCCTCTTTCGCCCCTTCATAGATTTCCAATACTTTCGCATCGCGGTAGTACCTCTGCACATCATATTCGTCTATGTACCCGTAGCCTCCGTGCAGCTGCAGGGCCTTGTCACATACCCATACGGCCATCTCTCCTGAGTAATATTTGGCCATGGCGTTGAGCTTCGGATCAATCCGGCCCTGGTCGATTTCGTAAGCGGCCTTGTAAGTAACATTACGGGCCAATTCGATCCGGGTGGCCATCTCGGCCAACTGAAATTGCACCCCCTGATTAAACGCCAGCGGCTTTCCAAAAACGTTTCTTTCCTGAACATAACGGACGGTTTTATCCAGGGCGCCCTGGGCCAGGCCCACCCCCTGAGCGGCAACCATGGTTCTGGTCACATCAAAAAAGTGCATGAGTTGGTGAAAGCCTTTTCCTTCCTGGCCGATTAGATTTCCAGCGGGAACACGGACGTCCTCAAAAGAGATTTCCGCGGTGTCGCTCGCCCGGATTCCCATCTTCCCCCTGATCTTGGTCGCGGCAACGCCTTTTCGATCCGATTCCACCAGTATCAGACTTTGCCGCTGATGCCGTTTTTCAGCCTCTTGATCCGTCACGCAAAGGACAACCATCCAGTCACATACCGTTCCGTTGGTAATAAACATCTTGTTGCCGTTTATGACATATTCATCCCCCTCTCTTACCGCCCGGGTCTTTGTCGCGGCCACGTCGGTGCCCGCATCCGGTTCAGTGTACGCCCCGGCGGATACGGCTTCGCCGTTTACCAGGAGGGGAAGGTAGTTCCCTTTCTGCTCCTCGTTCCCGAAAAAAAGGATGTTTTCAGAGCCAAAAGTGGTCGTTAGGACAACCGCGCATAACCCCAAATCCACCCGGCTCAATTGTTCGGTTACCAAGGCCACCTCCATGAATCCAAAACCCGGCCCGCCGTACTCCTCGGGTACAAAAACCCCCAGAAGGCCCGCGTCCCTGGCTTTCTTCAGGAGTTCCTTTGGATATCGCTCTTCCCTGTCGCACTCCTTGGCAATGGGCTCCATTTCATTCACGGCGAACTTATAAGCCGTATCCTTGACCATATTCTGTGCTTCCGTTAATTGAAAGTTCATTCTTCTTGGATCCTCCTTTAAATTTTCTTTCCCTTTCTTTAAAATGAATGCGGCATCGTTCCAAAACGATCACAGTCTAAACCACTCCTCTTTCTCTGAAACGTTCAACCTCGGATTCGGTATAGCCCAGTTCTTCCAGAATCTTGAGCGTGTTCTCTCCAAAGCCGACAGGCGACGTCCGGATGGAGCCCGGGGTATCGCTGAGTTTCACGGGTATGCCAAGCGCCTTCTGAGCGATTCCGTTCCCATCGGTGATGCTGACGACCATTTCCCTGGACAAAAAATTGGGGTCTTCCAAGACCTCCGGCAGGCTCTGAATCCTTCCCCAGCAGACCTCTTGGTCTTTCAAAATGTCGGCCCACTCATTCAAGGACTTTTTCTTGAACGAGGCGCGAAAGAAGGAGATGATCTCTCCGGATCGATCATCGTCGTATTGCAGGGGAATATATTCAGGGACGTCAAACAGTTCGCACAGGTTCTTCCAGAACCGGTTCTCCACCGCACCGATGGAGATGAATCTCTTATCGGCCGTTTCATAGGTGTTGTAACATGCGTACCGGTGGGAAAGCTGCGAATCCGACCGCTTTGCAACTATCCCGTATCGCTGAAACATACTGAGGGGAACCGGCAAAAAACCGACCATGCTGTCGGTCATGGATATGTCGATAAATTGACCCTTTCCGGTTCTTTCCCTGGCGAAAAGCGCCAGCAAAATCCCTACCGCGGCGTTCATTCCCCCTCCGGCGATATCGGCAATCTGTATTCCGGGGATGCATGGAGGCCCGTCCTTTTCGCCGATCAGATCCAGCACTCCGGCAAAACTCAGATAGTTCACGTCGTGCCCCACCATATCGCGATAAGGACCTTTCTGGCCATAACCCGTTATAGCGCAATAAATGATTCTCGGATTTATCTTGCTGACCTTCGGGTAATCGATGCCCAATCGCTCGGTCACGCCGGGTCGAAAACCCTCAAGGAGAACGTCTGCGTCCTCAACCAACTTAAGGAAGATATCCAAACCTTCTTTCGTCTTTAAATCCAATGACATATGTTCCTTGTTGCGATTGAGGGTCGCCAAATAAAGATCATCCGAGAGAAACCTTTTGCTTTCAACGCCGATCACCCTGGCGCCGTGATCCGCGAGAATCATCGAGCAATAGGGCCCAGGCAACATACGCGAAAGATCGATCACTTTTATTCCCGATAATGCCCCCTTCATCGTCATCTCTCCTTATAATGCTATCACTCGCTTCATTACTCGGTTGCCGCTGGGTCGTAAACATTCGGAAACCGCTATGGCCCGCGCGGCGTCGCTTGATGCTTGAAACCCGCCTTGGGCCGGGTCGAGAAAGCCGGTTTCAACGGCAACGCTTCAAAAAACCCTTGACGAAGTTCTCCCTTGAAAACTGGCCCCCGGTAAAAGCCTTGAGAGGGGTTTCCCCGCCAAAAAGCGCCACCACCATTTGAGCGGCGCTCATATTTTTCTTCTTCATTGCCCTGATTTGTTCATCGATTCCCTCCAAATAGCGCAGACTCCTTTTCAAGACGGCGGAGGCGTCCGCATAGACCGTGCCGGAGGACGTCATCAAATATTCAGGATTCAACTCCAGCAACATCCTCAAGACCCTCAGGGATTGACTGGCGTCTTCATCTTTTCTGGCGGCGTTTGGCCTTTCCGTTATGAATTCGTCACCCGTAAACAGCCACCCCTTCTCCGAGAGAAAAAAAACAACGTGATCGGGGGAATGCCCTCCCGTGTGCAACACCTTCAAGATATGATTTTTTGTGTGGACCGTGGGACCCAAGGGATTCACCGGACAGGGCTCCGGCCTTCCCCAAAGCTCCATCTGGTAGGGGAAAATATCCTGTGTCTTAGCAATAACGGGAACGGCGGAACCGGGAGCAAAGATGGGAATCCGAAGCCTGTCCAAAAGCAATTTGTTGGCGCCGATATGATCTATGTGATGATGGGTGTTCACCGCCATGAGGATATCCCGACCGGCCGCGTAGTCCAACAAATCCCAGCGCCCGAGGTAGCTTCCGGTGTCGATCAGGACACCGTCCACATGGTAGAGGGCCACATGATAGGGCACCCGGCCCTCTATGGAGGAACCCATCATTATCAGGGTGAACCCGTCATATTTCTTGACTTTAAACATCAGCCAATTCTTTCTTGTCGCCCATCAAACAAGACGTACGACGTCATAAATGTTGTGGGGCGGGAACAGGTGGTCCGGTTCAGTCTTGACCGCAGGCCTCTTTCACCTTGGTCCTGTCTATGGATCCATCTTCAGCCTTTGGCAGCTCGGAGACAAAGACAACATGCTTGGGCTTCTTGAAGCGGGCGATCCTGGCAGCCACGAATTCGATCAATTCGGATTCTTCAAGGCTTTCCCCCTGCTTCAAGACGCAGACCGCCTTGATGGCCTCTCCCCACTGTTTGTCCGGAACACCAATGACCGCTGCCTCCATCACCGCCGGATGTTCTAAAATGACCTTCTCCACTTCGGACGGATAAACGTTTTCGCCTCCGGGCTTGATGAGTTCCTTTTCAGGCATGCGGCCCGCATACCACAGGTAACCGTCTTCGTCAAAACGGCCCATGTCGCCGGTATGATGCCAGCCGTCCCGGAAAGTATATTCATTATCCTTGTCCAGGTTCCAATAGCCCTTAAAAACCATGGGGCCCCGGACCACTATCTCGCCCGGGGCGCCCGGTTCAACAAATTCGCCTTGAGGGTCCACGATCTCCACATCGGCCATATAGGCCGGCAATCCGGCTGAACCGGGTTTTTCAAAATAAGGAGCCAGAGCGACAAAACCCGTTGTCTCGGATTGCCCGTAGGCAGTCCAATAGACGCCGCCGCTTAGTTCTTCATACCTCTTGACCGTCTCCGGACTGTCCAGTCCGCCCAGGATGCGCAGGCTGGAGATATCTAATTTCAGCTCCTCGTTTCTATCCAAAAGGGTGGTCAGCATGGGTGGAAATTCGACAAAGATCGAAACCTTATCGTCATGAATATGTTGAAGGGCCTGGTCCGCGTCAAACTTGGGCAGGATGATGTTTTTCCCCCCGGCCTGCATGACGCTCAGGCAGGCGCTCAGCCCGGCTATGTGAAAGAGCGGCAGCATTAAGAGGTGGCAATCCTCGTTGGTCAGATGCCACATATACATGCATTGCATATCGGCCGTGATAAGATTGCCGTGCGACAAGGTCGCGCCGCGCTGCCTGCCCGCCACCGCAGCGGTATGTATAATCACATACGGGTCATCGGTCTTGACTTCCACTTCAGGGCAGACGCCGTCATTTTCCATAAGGCCGTTAAAGGCCGCGAAATAACCGTCGGCCGGCCCCATGGCGTACTGGTTTTTGACAAAGTCGAATTTGGGAATTATCTCCCCCGCGAGTTTCTGAAATTCACTCCCGGCAAAAAAAATCTTCGGCTCGCCGTCCGAAATGACGTACTCAACCTCTTCGAGCTGCAGACGCCAGTTAATGGGCAGCATCACCGCGCCTATCTTGGCGGCGGCCCCATAGAGGTAGACGTATTCCATGCAGTTCTGAGACAGCACCCCGATCCGGTCGCCATGTTTCAGGCCCGCCTCTAAAAGCCCAAAAGCCAACGAATCAACCCTCTTGAGGAATTCCAGATGGGATATCTTCTCGTCGCCGGATATCCAGGCCACCCGGTCTTTTTGAATTCTTGCATTTCGCTGAATGACGTTGTAAACCGTGTAATCGTAAAGCCCCATGGTCTTCCTTTTCTGCGCCAAGTTCCATTGAATTTAATCTGTTTCACCCGAATCCGGACGGTCCCCCGAGAGGACCGCTTAAAACCTAAGGCTTCCGTTCTTGGAATGCCTCGACTCTATCCAGGTACTCACGGTATTCAACCATCTTTGCCAGGACACCGGCGGCCTGCTCGGCAAACGGATACGGATAATGCCCCAGATCCGAAATCTTCGGAGCCGTGCCCACAAAAGAAGTCGTGAGGACGGGTTTTTGATAATTCTCGATCCATGTATCCACAAGCACCTCCATCAAGGGCTGAAGTATTTCCGCAAAAAGGCCGCCGATTTTCTCAAGATCTTCGCTGTCACCCGACTTCAAAACCTGCAGGAGTTTTTTCTCCATTCGGCCGCCGATGTTTCCGCTTTCCAAGAATTTGGCCTGTGTGCGACCGAAGGCCGCCACTTCCGAGGGCGATGACGTTCCAAAGAAAGAGAAGAATACCGACGCGATTCTCCCCACGACCTGGCCAACCCATTTCCTGTCAGAATTCCCGTTATTGTCATCTACCCCTTCGGGGATCATGCTGGAGAACTCCCTTACGTGTTTTCCCAATTCCCTGGCCAAATCCTTGTTCAGGGCAGGGAAAAAAGAACTGAAACTGGAAAAGCTATCAAAGCCCATAAAGATGAGGGAATGGACTTCCGGAAGCTTTAACAACAAATCCGGAGCCTGCATATAGGCGATGAAATTCCTGTCTCCAGCCGGGTCCACAGGGTTTCCCCGGCTCCACCGAGGCGGAAAGATACGGTCGAATTGATCGATGGTTTCCGGTGGGAGCTCAATGACATTCAACCCCGCCGACGCGCACGCGTCGGCGCTGATAACGCCATAGCTTCCTCCAGGCGTGATAATGCCCACGTTTCGACCCCGAGGCAAAGGCTGTTTGATAAAGGCAAAACCGAGATCCAACAGCGCCTCCGCCGTATCAACCCGAACCACTCCCGCCTTTCGGAAGGCACAGTCATACAGATCACTTGAACCGGCCAATGCACCCGAATGGGAACTGATCGCCTTGCATCCGGGCACTGACCGGCCGGGTTTCAAGGCGATGACCGGCTTTTTTTCCGTAACGCGCCGCACCTTGTCAATGAATCTATTGCCGTCCCCCAGGCCCTCAACATATGCAAAGATAACCTTGACATTGGGGTCCGCGCCAAAATACTCGATGTAATCCTCAATCTGGATATCAGCGGTGCATCCGCAACTGACGTACCGATAAAACCCCAGGCCTCTGTCATACCCCAACCTAACCACCGCTCCCCCGACGTTGCCCCCTTGGGACACAAAGGCGATGGGGCCTTCCAAAACCGGAAAAGGGAACATGAACGCTTTCAGGTTGCAGGAGGCGCTCCAAAAACCCATGCAGTTCGGACCGATGAAATGGAGCGCGCCTTTTCGGGCAACCGCCAGGACTTGATCCTGAAGGCGTTTGCCTTCCGGCCCGGTTTCGGCAAAGCCAGCCGTGATGATGACCCCGGCTCTAACTCCGGCCGAAACACAGTCTTCCATGACCGGCAAAACAGCCTCGGGGGGAATAACGAAAACGGCGAGGTCCACCGGTTCGTCTACGGGGATATCCGTGACCCTCGGGTACGCCTTGTGGCCCAGGACCTCTTTTTCCGTGGCGTTGACGGGATAACACGCTCCCTTAAAGCTGTTGATGATGGAGGCGAAAGTGGAAAAACCCCATTTGTTCCATTTATTGGAGGCCCCGATAACCGCCACGGATTTGGGATCGAACAGGGGGGCCAGATTTTCTTTGATTGTCTTGTCAATCAGCATCTGTCGAAGTCACTCCTTTCGATTGGGGGAGAACGACGTCGGTTCCCGCCATATTACACCATCATCGGGACCGGCGCTCAGTCCGATACTTCTTTGTTTCCATATTTCACTCGCAAATCCTTTTTCAGGACCTTTCCGACCGGACTCCTCGGAAATGCACTCGTAAAAACCACGGACCTTGGTTTCTTGTAACTTGCGATGTTTTCCGCGCAATAACGGATCACGTCATCTTCGCTCAGTTCGGAGTCCGGACCTTTTATGACGACCGCTTTGACGATTTCACCCCATTTGTCATCCGGAACCCCGATAACCGCCACATCGACCACGCCCTCTATTTCCCGAATCACATTCTCAACCTCTTTCGGAGCTATATTCTCACCGCCGCTTATGATGAGGTCTTTTTTCCTATCCGTCATATAGATGTATCCATACTCGTCCCAATATCCCATATCACCGGTAAACAACCAGCCATCTCTTACCGTATTCGACGTTTCTTCAGGCAAGTTCCAGTAACCCTTCATAATGTTGTCTCCGCGTCCGACTATCTCGCCAACAACACCAGGGGGACAATCCCTGCCGTTATCATCGAGAATCCTGACGTCAACGCCGTACATTGGTCGTCCTAACGACCCCAACCTTTTGCGTAAATGATCAGGCCCCTCGGTGATGTGTTGATCCGCGGGCAGTATGGTCAGAGATGAACCGGCCTCCGTCAATCCATAGGTTGAAAAAAAAGTAATATCAGGAAATTTTTCTTTGAGCCTCTTTATGGTCACCATCGGCATCGGCGCTGTAGAATAGGTGCCGAATCGCAGACTGCTCAGGTCATATTTATCAAGTTCAGGATAATCCATAATCCATTGCCACATTTGTGGGGCGCCCAACAGGTAGCTGCACCTTTCTTTTTCAATGGTTTCACACAGCTCTTTTAAATCGAATCGATCCATGAATACCATTGTGCCATGTACATATGCTGCTGTGAATATCAATTTTCCAGCGATATGAAACATGGGCAGGGCATGCAGCCAAACCACATTATCTCTGTTCAGCCTGTTTCCAATGATATTATGTTCCGCATCCGCCAAAATGCTCCTGTGAGTCAATAAGACCCCTTTGGGCTTCCCGGTGGTGCCGCTGGTGTATAGCAACCAAACCGGATCCTCCGGAGCCAGATCGACTGATGCCTCGTTATCTGAAGAGGCCCTCAGAAATGCTTCATACCCTACGGCGCCATGAACATCGTTTCCGATGACAATAATCCGCCTGATTTTTGGAAGTCTGCTCAGGATGGCATCAATATTCCCCCAGAAGCGTTCAGCGATAAACAAAACGCTCACATCCGCGTCGTTCAGCACGAACTCGGTCTCTCGGGGCGACAACCGCCAATTCACGGTAACGGCAACGCCTCCGGACTTGACGATTCCGAAAAAGATCTCCTGAAAAAAATGGCTCGTATGGCAGATGATGCCCACACGGTCGCCCTTGCCAACCCCTTCCTTCAGCAAGCCATTTGCAAGCATGTCGGCCCGACGATTCAGCTCCCTGTACGTCAGCCGCGTATCTTTGTATATGGTTGAAAGCGTGTCCGGGTAATATCTGGCCGAGTATTTGATAAGATCCGCTAAGGTTCTCATAGACAATCTTCCCTGTTCCATCCTGAATCGGCTATAGGGCTCAAGATCGCTTGTCCTCGGGGCTCCAGGGGGAAGGCCATCCACGAAAAGCGCGGAATGCACTGAGGCATTTCCGTCATTCGCCCCCTATTTTCCCAATCTCCTGTTCGCGCAATTGCCTGCGCAATACCTTGCCAACCCCACTTAAAGGCAACGCATCCACGAATTTCAAAGAGACGGGAATTTTGAAAGCCGCCAGATTTTCTCTGCAATAGGCGATTAATTCCTGCTCCGTAACAGAGGCGCCCTTCCGCGGGATGACATAACCTACGGGCAATTCCCCCTTAACCCGGTCCGGGATGCCTATAACCGCCGCAAGCAAAACATCTGGATGGGAACATAGTATTTCCTCGACTTCACCAGGGAATATGTTTGCCCCGCCCCTGATTATCAAGTCTTTTTTTCTGTCCACAAGGAACAGATATCCGTCTTCATCAAGATATCCTACATCACCGCTCAGCCAACCCTCCGGGCGAAACGCGGCCTTGCTGTTTTCTGCGTCGTTCCAATAACCTTTACACACCGAATCGGCATCAACCACCACTTCACCAACCTCCCCTGCCTTTAGAGGATTCCCCTTATCGTCTAAAATTCTAATTATCGCATCTCCTAGGGCTATCCCTGCCGAGCCTATTTTCCTCGGTCCCGCGACCGGATTAAGCGTGCAGATGCCTGACAGCTCGGTTGCGCCATATGCTTCAACAAGCGCGACCGAAGGAAATCTTTTGCTGTATTTGTCAAGAACGTCGGAAGGGCATTTGGCGCCCGCAACCATTGCCGTCTTGAGGGTCATCTTATGTTTATCATCCTGGAACCCATCCAAAAGATAAATATACATTGTGGGAGTGCCGCCAAACCAGGTGGCATCCCACCTGGCCATCTCCTCAAGAACCTTCTCGGTGTTCCATCTCTCTATTAGAATTACGGTTCCGCAATTGTAAAGCGCCGTCAGCATACTGCCCGTGTGACCGAAGTTGTTGTAAAGAGGCATTGGACACAGAAATTTTTCCTTCCCGAACCTGAATTTAAATGCAGAGGAAGCATGTGAAACACCATAGTAGATGCTCTTTTGCGTCTGAACAGCGCCTTTGGGGGATCCAGTAGTGCCTGATGTATAAAGAACCACCGCCGCATCATCCGGTTCACAAACTACCGACTCAAAACTATCCCTTCCGCTTCCTAACATTTCGTCCAGTGATACAGAGCCTTCAAGCTTGCCTTCACTCTTCACAATAACCCGTTCCAGTGTGGGGACCTCATTTCTTATGCTGCTTAGAATCTCATACCCATTTGCATCCGTAAAAAACGCTTTGACTTTTGTGTTGTTCAAAATGTAGCGCAGCTCTGGCGCCCTTGCCATGGAATTGATCGGAACAACCACTCCGCCTATCTTCTGAACGCCCAAATCACAGACGGGGATTACCGGCTTGTTTGGGAAAAGATATGCAACGCTATCACCCTTATCAATGCCCAGGTCTTTCAGGCCGTGGGCCACATTGCTGGTTAAGGAACCAAGTTGACTATAGGTCATAATTTCGTTGTCAAAGGTGAGGAATGGTTTTTCTGGAACCAAACGAACGGCTCTATCCAACATCTCTGCAATTGTGAACATCTTCATGCCTCCAATGAAATTTTCCCCAATTTATTGCTGAGCTGGGCGCCCTCGCAACCTTTGCGCCGATTTCCAGTTCCCCCCCTGCCGGCATCCAAGCCCATACCCAATCCCCATGCCCCTAGCGAACCATCAAATCGGAATCACCCCAATACTTTTTCCGCAGTTCTCTCTTCAAGATTTTGCCGGCGGGATTCTTGGGTAACCCCTTTACAAACTCCACAGAACGCGGCCTTTTGTATCCTGCAAGCTTGTCACGGCACCATTCCATGATCTCTTGCTCTGAAGCTTCTACTCCGGGTTTCAGGACCAATTCAGCGTGAACCCGCTCACCCCACTTTTCGTCTGGGACACCAATCACTGCGACCTCCGCCACCTTGGGATGATTGATCAGCTTATCTTCCACATCAATTGACGCCACGTTTTCCCCTCCGGTAAGGATCATATCCTTTTTACGATCCACCACATACAGATATCCATCCTCATCAAAGCGGCCGACGTCTTCCGCCGTAAACCATTCTCCCTGAAAAGCCTTTTCATTGGCCTCCTGATTATTGTAATATCCGTTAAACACGGATATCCCACGGCCATAGATGATCCCTGCCTCTCCCCGCGGCGCTTCCCCACCACCATCGGTGAGAAGTTTTACCTCCATGCCGAAGGCGGGCAATCCGACGCACCGATCCTTTGATCTGATTTCTTCAAAAGGGAGGACAACGTAAAAAGCCTCCGTTGTCGACAGGTGTTCATAAAGTTGAATATTCGGGAAATGCTCCAACAAAGCATTCTTAGTGTCGGTCAAGAGGGCTGAAGCGCCATTTATGTACCGACGCATTGAAGAAAGATCATACTTATTCAGTTCGGACTCGGGCAACTTCATCATAAAATTGCTCATGGTCGCAGCAAACGCCGCCGAAGTCACGTTTTCCGTTTGAATAATGTTGAGCATTTTTATCGGATCGAAAGGCCCGGGAATCACAACCGTTCCCCCCAAAGTTAGGGGCACCAGCGATAGAACAGATCCGCCCTGGTGAAATAAGGGAAAGGGATTGAGCATTACATCTGAAAAGCTCAGGTCGAAACCTATGATGGCGTCAAAGGCCCAGCCGAGAGACGTTCGATGAGTGCGCATTGCACCTTTGGGCCCGCCTGTGGTCCCCGAGGTGTAGATCATGCTGCAAAGATCGCTGTCAAGCACATCGACATCAGGCTCTCGGGCCGAACCGCCTTCCATCATGGCGTCGTAGAAAAGGCTCCCTTCCACCGCCTTATCTCCCACACATATATAACCGTCTCTCTTGACATTTTTGAAATTATCCCTTACGGCGTCGATGATGTTGGCAAATTCACCCGTATACACCACATGGCCGGCATCCGAGTTATTGACAACATATTCCACATCATCTGCCAAAGATCTGTAATTCATGGGTACCCATACAGCGCCAATTTTGTTCAACGCATACATAAATTCCAGGAACTCAACCCGATCTCCCATCAGCATGGCTACTTTATCACCCTTAGATACACCTTGCTCTAACAGGGCATTTCCGAGCCTGTTAACCCGTTCATTAAACTGTCGATATGTGTAACGCTTGTCCTGCTCCACATCAATAACAGCCATCTTATCCGGAAAGTTGGATGCATTCCGCCGCAAATTGAATCCATGAGTCAAGCCAAGCATTCCATCAAACGTTCGCATATTTCACCTCCTAATCTGGGCTCGTCCTTTCATAAGATAAACAAGACCGATACCGTCACATGCCCACTTTTGCGGGAAGCCAAGCAATGATTTGGGGAAAGAGTATGCAAAGAATCATCCCTATAATGATAATAAACACGAAAGGAATGATCCCTCGATAGACATCGCCCATGCTTACCTCACGGGGGGCAGTTCCTTTGAGATAAAACAAAGCATACCCGAAAGGGGGCGTCAAAAAAGAAGTCTGCAAAATGATCGCCATCATTATTAGAAACCAGAGCTGGTCAAATCCCAACTGATTTGCGATTGGCAGAAAAATAGGAAGGCTGATGAGCAGAATACCGAGCCAATCTATAAACATGCCGAGCAAAAACACGATCGCCATCATTACAACAAAGGTGCCCCATTTGCCCAGGCCCAGGGTAAGCAGGAACTCAGAGACTACATCGCCGCCCCCTATACCCATGAATACGCCTACAAAACCTGTAGCGCCGGCAACAATCATGAGAGCCATTGAGGTTGTTTTTGCGCATTGCAATACTGCCCCATATAGGGACTTCCAAGAAAATCTGCCATAGAAGAAAACCAAAATTAAGGTGAGTAGCGACCCCACTCCCGCAGCCTCGGTCGGCGTTGCAATTCCTATCAGAAGAGAACCTAATACACCTAATATTAGAAACATGGGCGGGACAAATGACTTAAAAAACATCACCATAAGTTCGCCCTTCGAGACCGCGGCCCTCTCTTCAACGGACAATGGGGGTCCAATTTCCGGCTTAAAAAAGCACAGAATTAGTACGTATAACGCGTAAAGACCCGTAAGCAGAAGTCCGGGGCCCATTGCTGCTGCGAACAGGGCCCCCACAGATATATCGGTCGTCTGAGTACTCATAAATACGAGCATAATGCTTGGAGGAATGAGAATTCCGAGCGTACCTCCCGCTGCAATGACTCCTGTACTGAGTTTATTGTCGTACCCGGATTTTACCATTACCGGCAGGCAAAGAAGGCTCATGGTTACAACCGAAGCTCCGATAATACCTGTGCTGGCGCCCATCACGGCTGACATAATTACCACCCCTACGGCCAATCCCCCTTTTAAGCCACCGGTAAGATGCTGCATGGTTTTAAACAGCTCCTTGCTGATGCCGGTCTGATCCAGCAATAGCGCCATGAAAATAAATAAAGGAATGGCAATAAGGACATAATTCTCCATAAGCGTTCCGAATATTCGGCTGATAAACATGGGGAAGCATTGCGGACCCCAACCGATAATTCCAAAAATGACGGCCAACCCCCCCAGGGCAAAGACCAGGGGATGTCCCAAAAAAATTGCCACCAAGAGGCCTATGAACATTGCAATTGTCAGTATCTCCGGACTTATCTCAAACATTATTTCCTCCAGAAACAATAGAAGCTAATTTTCGAATAAAACTTGCAGCGCCTTGTAAAAGAAGCAACAATGCAGTGATCGGAATGATTGTTTTTATGGGGTACAAGGGAATAGCAAACACCCCCCATCCTGTTTCGAGCATTTGCCATGATTTTGCGGCAAAAATAGCACCATAGTACAATAAAACGAGACAGAACGGAAAAAAGAACAACAAATAGCATATCACTTCCACGATATTCTGCGTTTTCGGAGAAAAACTCTGGGAGAAAACATCTATTGCCACGTGACCTTGATGCTTGAGGGTATATCCCGCACAGATCATGAAATAGAGTCCATAGACCTGTTTACTTACTTCAAAACTCCACGTTGTCGGGCTATTGAACAGGTTTCTTAACAGAATTTCGACAACAACAATTGCAACGAGAGGTATGATTAGCCAGGAGAATATTCTCCCAACCCACTCATTAACATTATCAATAATCTTGAAAAAAGCTTCCATTGTCTTATTAATTCCTCCACATTAAGAGACCCGGGTGGAAATCGGGGGAGGGAAGAACTGTCGCGGATTCCAACCCGGGTCCAACCAGCAGGCGGTTATTTCTTTTCGATCCCGGCCGCCCCGGCCAAGGCCTTCATATCCGGAGACTTAATGGCGCGTTTTATTACAGGACGCTCTATATCTCTATAAGGGGCTAATTCCCCAACGGTCTGGTAAAGGGAATAGAGAGCTTTTGCAAACAAGGGGTTTTTTTTGGCTTCCTCCATGAGATGGCCAAGGGACAACTCTTCTATCTTATCCAAAGATTTATCATCAAGTATATGGACATTTGTCCCTTTATCCAGAAATTTTTGGGCCGCTATGCCCGATTGATAGTCAAAGTATGTAACGGACCACATCATGGTGACCTGGGCCGCATACTTAAGCTTGTCTTGTACGCCCTTGGGCAGCTTATCCCATTCCTTCTTGTTTATCATGACGCCGGTGACACCGCCGGGTTGCTGCCATCCCGGAGCATTGCATTCTGTTGCTACATTCTGAAGGCCAACACTCCAGTCTATGACCGGAACACTGTATTCTGCACCATCGACGATCTTTTTGTCTAACGCGTCGAACAATTCCTCCCCAGCCAGATTCGTTTGCACTGCCCCCAAATCCTGGAGGATTTTCCCCTGAATCATGCCCGACATCCGGATCTTGGAGCCTTTATAATCCTTCAGCTCCAAATACTTTTTCTTTCCGCGAACGCCGGATTCAACAGATGCGGCCCCGTATGGCAGATAGACCAGACCGTATTTGCCGTAAACTTCATTGTATATCTCAAATCCGCCACCCTGATAAATCCACGAGGTGAATTCCCTTACCGTAGGCCCCATAGGAAAACCTGAAAGCACATTAAAGGCTGTGTTTTTGCCTACCCAGTACCCTGCCCAGTCTCCACCCGCCTCCAATACATCTTCTTGAACAGCCCCAAAAAGCTCAAAAGCACTGACGATTTCTCCCACAGGATGAAATTTTATCTTGAGTTCACCTTGGCAGAGGTCATTGACCGTTTTAACAAAATGCAGGTCAGGCTGAATAAGGGCATTGCCCTGCGACCAGCAAGATCCCATCTTCCACCTGGATTCCCCCATTGCCGACGAAAAAGAGCCTCCAACCAATACCGCCGTGCTGATTACAAGAATCAAAATCATTTTCCTCATGTTCATTTTGTGCCTCCTAAGTTAAAAGATTAATTTGTCTGAGCATTTCTGCCATCCCTATCTATCGACTTTCTTTCCAAACCTAATCTTCTTTGTCTCTCCAGACGCCATCGACGAAGACCTTCTGATCCGCCTGTTTTACTTGAGCGCCGATGGCCGTCAACTGCAAGCGCTCAGGAAGGCCTACCCCGGCTTGCCTGGCATATTTCAACATCCTGGTCAACTCAACGACCCGAGTGGCGACGGCCTTTGTTTGACGCATTCCCCTTTTGTCATCGAGCACACCATGCTCCAGATAGGCGGGCCTTTCACCGTATGCTGCGGTGCTGGCCAAAACCGAAGCTTCCGCCACAGGGATGATATTGAAACATGAAACCACATTGCGCAAGACATCGAGAGCATGTTCCAATCCGATTCCGAAAAAACCTAAAGTGAGCAGACCTGCAACCTTGTTCCTGAATTTATTGGTGAAGAAGACCTGGTATCTGGCGCGGGAAAATATATTCAACACAAAAGGAGAGAGCGTATTGATCCAAGCCGGACTGCCTATGATCAGGCCGTCGCATCTTTCAATGCCATCAAGTATCTCATGAACATCATCCTTAAATCTGCAGGGCGCCCTGTTTTCAATGCACCACTGACAATGAATACAGACCTTGATTTCTTTGCCGGCGGTGCTCATGAATTCGGTATTCACATCCCCCAGCTCCTCAGCAAACTCCAACGCCTTTTTAACCAGACTGTCACAATTACCGTCTTTTATAGGGGTAGCAGAAACCCCCAGCAACTTAATCGGCACCATTTGATCCTCCCAATCGCAGTTTCCGTGTGCACGTTTCTATTCTGTTGTAAAAGCAAACACCGAAGGCCTTACATTTACTCACAAATGCCTTCGTTATGAATGTACTATTCTCCGATCGCCACCTGAAGCCCGAACCTTTGTAGATTGTTTTGTATTTCTTTAATTTCCTCCTTACTGCTGTTGTTCAGTCCTGCTGCACGGTATTCCTGATGCAATTGCTGATATTTGGCTTCTCCCAGCTTATGAAAAGGGAGAATAGAAATTTTTTCAGCACCCACTTCTTTCCCTAACGCTCCCACGGCGTCCAGATTATCCTTTGTGTCATTAAACCCCGGTATTATCGGGATCCTGAGCCAAACGCTTTTCCCCGCTGGTATCTTACGCAGGTTGCTGAGGATGAGATCATTATCTTTTCCCGTAGCTTCCTCATGACGTATGGGATCCATATGTTTAATGTCGAATAAGACCAAATCAACATACTCAAGAAGTTTTTCAAAAACCTCCCAGGGTCCATAACCGCAGGTATCTAAGGCGGTGTGAAACCCCTTCTTTTTGCATGCTTTTAGTATCAGATAGCTGAAATCCGCCTGGAAAAGAGGCTCGCCGCCGGAGAGAGTCACACCGCCGTTTGACTTGGCATAAAACATCTCATCTTTCTCAATCTCCCGGACAACCTCTTCAACCGTCATGTGGTCGCCCACTTTTTCGAGCGCTCTTGTGGGGCACACCTCCACACAGTCAAAGCAGCCATCACACTTTGCTCGGTCAATCTTCCAGCCTTGCTCCTGGTCAAGGGTTATTGCGCCCATAGGGCATACTCCTGCGCAACTGCCACATAAACAGCACCTTGATTCACGATATATTAATTCCTCTCTCGCTTTAATAGCCTCCGGGTTTTGACACCACCAGCATGAAAGAGGGCATCCTTTCATAAATACAGTAGTCCTGAT
>QZIK01000089.1 GCA_003599015.1 Desulfobacteraceae bacterium
CAAGGACAGTACCCCTGGTATCCAAGGTATGTAATATCCAGATGGCCCGGATAGCCACCCAGCTCATGCTGGGTAAAAAGCTGAGCGATCTCCAGTTAAAGACAAGGCCTATCCCGCATTTTGGGGTAAAGGAGGCGGTTTTTCCTTTCAATATGTTTCCGGAGGTGGACCCTGTGCTGGGACCGGAGATGCGTTCTACCGGAGAAGTCCTGGGCCTTGCCGATTCATTCGGCCTTGCATACTACAAGGCCCAGGAGGCCGCCCAGCAGACCCTGCCCTCAGAAGGAACCGTGCTCATTACGGTTGCGGAATCCGACAGGCCTGCGGTCCTGGAGGTAGCCAGTCAGTTTAAGATGCTGGGATTCAGAATAAAGGCCACCAACGGAACACGCCGGTTCCTGTCGGAACACGGGATAGAATCCGATCTCGTGCTCAAAATGCATGAAGGCAGGCCCAATATAGTGGACGGAATAAAGAACCATGAGATCCATCTGGTAATAAACACGCCCAGCGGCAGAAGGGGAAAATACGATGATTCCTATATCAGAAAGGCTGCCATCAGGTACAAGGTGCCCTATATCACGACCCTTGCCGCGGCCATTGCAGCCGCCAGGGGGATCGAGGCGGTGAGAAGGGGGCACGGCACTGTAAAGTCGCTTCAAAGCTACCATGCGGATATAGCCCAGCGTTGAAAACAGGCATCCCGAAGGGAAGGATGACGCCAGATATGACGGTTTTTGGGGGGTAAGGGGATGGATGGTGTTGTAGGGCTCTATGGGCCTGGAGACCGGGAACTTGTAAGCAAGGCATTTCTCGCCACAGGGGCTTGCCAGCACAGGGGCAAGGCCAGTGCAGGCATTGCAGTCGGGAACCGGTCGGGTCTCTATGTGCACAAGGGCATAGGGCGTATTGCGGAGGTAATCGACTACGATGTCAACAGACTGTTCAAGGGGCTTGAACCGGAAACGGCAATAGCAAATATCGGCTATACCAAAAGGAGAATCGCCGAGAAAAGCAACGCCGAACCGCTTGAGATATACCCGCGGGCTGCCGGATCCTTCCGCATGGTGGTTACAATGGATGGGTATCTGATAGGCGATAGGGAACTGAGGGAGGAACTGGAGCCCGAATACAACCTGAGGAGCGACAACAAGACCGAGATTGTGGGTGCCTTCCTGCATAAGTATTTAAACGAAGAAGGCATTGGATTTGAGGCCGGACGAAGGCTTGTGGACAGGCTTCACGGGAGAGCAACCTTTTCCCTGGTGGCAATCGTCCATGATGGAACTGAGAGCATGCTGATCGCCATAACGGATGACAGGGCCTTTGAGCCGCTTTGCTTTGCCGTTATAGAGGGGACCGTGGTAGTGAGCTCCGAGTCATGCTCCCACAGGAGACTCCATGGATTTACAGACCACGAATTTGACGGCGCAGAGATGATTATTTGTTCATCAAAAGGAATACAAAGGGCAAGAGTAAGGCAGGAACCGGCAATGCCCGACATATTCCAGGCGGTCTATTACGGGAATGTGGGCTCTCTTTTCAGGGGTAAAGAAATATTCCAGATAAGAAGAGGTTTGGGCCTTGGCCTTGTTGAACAATACGGGACCTCAGCGGCTGATGTGGTCATCCCAAATCCCGAGTCCGGCTGGGGTGTCACTGTGGGGATAGCAGAGGGGCTTAAAAAACCTCTATACCCGGCCCTCATCAAGCTGCCCCAGGCGGTAAGGACCTTTCAGGAGGGGGAGAGAAAGACCAGATCCTACGAGGTGGGACTCAAGTTCGGCGGTGTGGACTCCCTGCTTAAAGATAAGAATGTTGCCATGGGTGACGACAGTATCGTGAGGGGGAGCGTGAGCCAGGGCGGGAGCGTGTGGGTTGTCTATAATGCCGGAGCCAAGTATGTGGAATTCTGGGTATCCTATGCCCCGATGATATTTCCCTCCTTCAAGGAATGGCACAGGGGACCTGACTGCCTCAAGGAGCTGGCAGTGCGGCGGGCCTTTGAAGGGGATAACCCTTATGATAAGGGCCTGGATGAAATAAACACGGCCGTTGCAAGGCTTGTGGGGGTGGATGAGGTTCGCTATAACAGCCTTGAGCTGATCAGAAAGGTTGCCGGCGAGGGTTCTTTTCAAGCCCTGGACGCGAGTTATCCAATCTCCGAATCCCATTGGCCGGTTTGGCTGCTAAGGGAAGTGGAGAGGTTCCACCGCTACCGTTGATCTTGCATCAGAGGAATCAGATCAGGTAGTTTTCCCACTGTCTTGCGGTTTCAGCTATGTAGCCGGGCTGGACATCCGTCATGATTCGGTTGTGCCCGGGAAGGAGCAACTTCACATCCAGCTCTGCCAGGCGAAATAGTGAATCCCGGTGCATACGGCCGTCTGCACCGTGCAGATCGAATCTTCCTATGGCATAGTCGGCATAAACCACATCGCCTGCGATGAGCGCCTTCTCCGCCGGATTATAAAGCCCGATGCTCCCTGCCGAATGACCGGGTATGTGAAGGACCTGCCACTCCATACCTCCCAGTGACAGAACTTCTCCTCCCTCAAGTTTTCTATTAACAGTGAAACGAAATGCATCCCTTGGGATTCCGTACTGGGATGTGCACATGGCCCTGAACATCTCCATTCCGTAAACCGTGCGGTCGTCGCCGGACTCAAGTTCTTCTGCCTCCACCCTGTGGAGCCAAAGCTCTGCATGGGGGATTTCTGAGGTGATTTCCTTGAGGCATCCTATATGGTCAAAGTGGGTATGGGTCATTATGATACGGGTTATGTCCCTGGTATCTATGCCCAGCTTTTTTATGGAATTCAGCTTGTAATTTCCCTTTCCCACAAGACCTGCATCAACAAGGGTCAGATCATGGGTGGCAGGCCTTCCTACAACATAAACGTGCGAGTCGGGTATGAACTCATCCTGCCCCTGTATAAAACATATGTCTTCTGAAATGCGTTTCATGTATTGCTCCTTGACATGCCTTGAAGAAACTTCTTCAGATGCGATATTTTTCTTCTGTGGCCATGCTGTTCTGTATGGACTGCCAGAGAAATGTATTATACCTTAAAAAATATGATACAGTCCATGCTCAAAAGTATAACAAGAGGTCAAAACTGAAGGAAAAAGGCGGCACGTTCAGCTTGAGGATCATCCAAGGCTGTGCTCATCCTGCGGTCTTTACCGGGCAAGCCTCAGGAGGGTTGATCACTATATCTCATTGGTTTTTATCCTGCTTGTAAAGATCAGAAGCGGAGAGCCCTTTGTCGAGTGCGAGCGCTGCGGCAGATCAACATGGCAGCCTTGACCCCATGGAGGCTCCCAAATATAATAAGCTATATAGGTTTACAGATTTTTTTAACCAAAATGGGTGAGGGAAAGGAGCACTGATATGAAAAAAAAGGCTACCGTAATAGGGGCTGGAAACGTAGGGGCCACTGCGGCCATGCGTCTTGCGGAAAAGGAACTGGCGGACGTGGTACTGATAGATGTCCTGGAGGGAGTTCCGGCTGGAAAGGCGCTGGATCTTGCAGAGGCTGCGCCCATTGAAAAGCACGACGCCGGGATTGTAGGAGTGACGGGAGACTACAGCTACGCCAGGGATTCGGATATTGTAATAATAACGGCCGGGATAGCCAGAAAGCCCGGTATGAGCCGCGATGATCTTTTGGCAACCAACATGAAGATCATGCATTCTGTGACCAGGGAGGTTGCTGCAGTGGCCCCCAGGGCGGTACTGATAGTTGTGAGCAATCCCCTTGACGCCATGTGTCACGTTGCTTACGAGGCAAGCGGGTTTCCCAAGAGCAGGGTCATTGGAATGGCAGGCGTTCTTGATTCGGCGCGGTTCAGGACCTTCATAGCCATGGAGTTGAAGGTCTCGGTGGAAAACACCCATGCATTTGTGCTTGGTGGCCACGGAGATACCATGGTGCCTCTTCCCCGGTATTCAAACGTGGCAGGAATTCCCATCACAGAGCTCCTGCCGCCGGATCGAATTGCAGCCCTTGTTGAAAGGACAAGGACCGGTGGTGCAGAGATAGTAGGGCTTCTAAAGACAGGCAGTGCTTACTATGCCCCTGCTTCAGCCGCGGTGGAAATGGCAGAAGCCATACTCAAGGACAAAAAGAAGATCCTTCCCTGTGCGGCCCTCCTTACGGGTGAATACGGCATTAAAGATCTTTTCATAGGGGTCCCGGTCAAACTCGGGGAAGGCGGCATAGAGGAGGTAATAGAGATAACCCTCACAGACAGCGAAAGAGAGGCCCTTAACCGTTCGGCAGACGCCGTAAGAAAGCTTGTTGAGGATATGAAGCGACTTTCATGATCGGATTGCTGTCTTGCTTTTGCCCGGAGTCGCAAGGTGGATGAAAAGGCGGTGACGGCAGGCCTTACGGAGCTTGCAGAGGCGGCAGGGGTGGAGGTGCGTTATGAGAAGATGTCCGGGGATATTGCCTTCTATCCGGGGGGACTTTGCAAGGTCAAAGGGAGGCCTGTCATAATTATAAACAGCAAGGCATCGGAAAGAGAAAGGATGCATATACTGGCCAGGGCGGTAAAAGGATTTGATCTTTCCGATACCTATATAAAACCGGCCATCCGTGAGCTCCTGGAAAGGGTTTAGGATTCAGGGGAGTTGCCTTGGAGGAGACCGTTCGGGGTCTTCTTCAGGGGAAAGAGGCCGCTCATTGCCTATTACCTTCGCCGCCCTGGAAATCCTCCCGATTATACGGCCCGGCGTGAGAAGTATCCTGTGAAGGATGCCGACGGTCCCTGATCCGAGGTTCTTGAAAGGAACATAGTTTACTGACGGCGCTTTTATCTGACCTTCAACCTGGAAATGATACACGATAAACGTTTTGTCCTTGCCCGTAAGTACGTATCCGAGCAAAGGGATTCGGCTTGCAATTGCGTCCAATGTTCCAAAGGGCTGAACGGCAATCTCCGCCTTCAGTCCTCGGGTTGAAAGATCCAGAGAGCCTGTTGCTGCAACATTGATTACAGGACTCTGCATAATAAGGTCTTCTGTTGATACGATCCCGTTTTCAAACCTAAAAAGTCCCTGTATGCCTTCAAAGTAAAGCCCTTCACTGGCAAGGTCAGGAGGCGGACGGAAAAATATCTTCTCAACGCTCAGAAATCGCAAGATACTCAAAAGGACATGGGATTTCCTTATTACCCCCTTGCCCACCGCCACACCCATCTCACCATGAAGGTGGCAAAGAAGATCACTTGATGTGTCTCCGTGGGTTGACAGTTCCGCCTCAAGTGTGAGAGGCCCTTCCATGTATCCCTGCTCCAGCCCCAGTGGAGACAGAAGCTCTCCGACCGATCCGTCCTTCACTGTCAGGGTTCCGGCCAGGTTAATCATCGGAGTTTTTATCCTGTTTATGGATCCATGCAGATCCACGTTACCGTATCCGGTTGAACCATGAATCTTTTTAATGGAAATTCCTTCATCCTTTAACAAAAAATCCCCTGAAAGGGGGCCGAAGGAGGTGTCCCCCCAAACGCCGGATGTCACCTCCAAGGCTATTCGTACATCTGAATTGCCCGGCATGGCAGGCAACTGATCCGCCTTAAAATTGGA
The DNA here is from genome assembly GCA_003599015.1 of Desulfobacteraceae bacterium. Taxonomy (GTDB): domain Bacteria; phylum Desulfobacterota; class DSM-4660; order Desulfatiglandales; family Desulfatiglandaceae; genus CG2-30-51-40. The sequence goes on from QZIK01000089.1 coordinate 5,594, forward strand.
CATCTCGATGCCCCTCGAAGGCAGAAAATCCGAAATACGCAGAAAGCTGCTTCTTAAGGCAATATCACCTTTAATTCCATCTCCTAACTTAAGATTTCCCTTGAACTCAAGTCTGCTGCCCCCGGATTTAAGGTCAGCGGAGTCAATAAGGAGCTCTTTTCCTGAAAAACTGATTCGGAAGCTGCCATCATAAATAGATATAGGCAATATGCCGGGATCGGGGGAAATTCCGGATGCCTCCATGCGGCCCATGAGTTCTTTCAACTTAAAAATTGGCTGGTTTCCATCTGAAGGAGCAAGGGCGTCTGTCGGTGTGAGAAAAGTCGTAGATGGTCCCGCCGCATTGAGATCAATTTCAAAGGCCAGGACGCCTGCGGACCGGACTGGCTGACCTTCGACACTAACCCCAAGGTCCTCAAGGGAAAACTTTTCGGTTTTAAAGTGGAAGTTATGCTGAAAGGGATCAATAAGGCTCACATTGGATTTGAATTGAAGCTCTGATTTGCCGAGTGTAAGGGCTGCTTTTTCAAGTAAAAGCCCCTTTCCAGGTTCAAGGGAAAAAGAGAAATCAATTCGGTCAGTCATTCCTTTGGGATACGCCTTGAAGGCACCTAAGCCTGCAGATATCCCTTTCAGGGGAATGGTGCCCCGGCAGGCAATTGTAGAGTTAGCTCTGGTCAACTTCAAAGATGCCGGAACCATGCCATGGATAGTGATCGGGGAGGGCCTGCCGCCTGAAATGATCATCAACAGGGGAGCTGTGTCTATCTTAAGCTCTGCAGCCACCTGGACTTTTTGACCATAATCCTCGAAAGATCCCGCAGCTTCAATATCAGAACCCCCAAGTATTGCTGAAACCGTAAAACTGCCTTTTCCCTTTTGGTTCATTAAGGCTGCGGCGCTTTTTATCTCTCCCGCAAAGGGCAATTTCGGATGCATCAATTTACAGTCCCTGAGGAAAAGCTCTACCTTTTTAAGCAGGGGTTTTTCCATCCCTGGCTTAATGTGCATGGCAATACTTAGGTCCGCCGTACCTCCCTCGGGGGAAAACCACGAAACAGCTTCCCTTGACTCTGAAGGGAACCAAGCCAGCCGGGCAGCAGCCGCAAGGTCTTTTATGGAACACAAGGCATGCCCGGAAACGGAATACAGCACATCTCCCCCATAGATGGATGATATGTGCATGGAAGCCTCTTCTATTCTGGATGTGCCTGAGGAACCTGATAGGTTTGATATAAAAAGATCTCCCCTTTCAAGCAGAAGCTCACCTGAAACCGACTGAAAGGCCGGTGAGAGGTCGTTTCCAATAATTTCAAGTTCCTGCCAGGCAAGCTTGAGGGATATGGCCCCTGCATTTTGAGGAAGATCAAGCTGCGTCATGCTGTCAAGGGGGCCGTCCAGTAAAAGTCTTTCAAGCCTGACCTTTCCTCCTGCCACAAGTGGAATGATCCTTTCGTGGACCACTTTGGGATAGAGAAAGGCGGGTACAATATCTGCGGCTGCCAGGACAGGGGTCATAGGGCTTGAAAGTGCCAGCCTCAGGTGAGGGGTACTCTGAGGTCTGAAGGTTAAAAAGGCCTCCCCATCCACCCGGACACCATCTGAGATTACTCGCAGGGACGATATGGAGAGGCTTTCCCTGTCCAGCAGGGCAGAAAAACCTGCCTCAAGTCTAGGAAGATCGATCTCTTTTTTATCCCGACCTCCTTCAAAGGCCAGCGCAAGTCTCCTTGCTCCAAATAAACCTTCAAGAAAAGCCGGGCCGGTTTCAGATGTCTTTAAGCTCAAGGAAAAATATCCCTGATCTTCCTTGAGGGACTTAAGTCCTGCAAATTCCAGCAATGCCTCCGGAATACCGGTTGACTCCAGTGTAGCTTCCAGATAAAGACGCCCCTCTGGGGAGTTGTCTCTTGACAGGTTTCCTGCAATCCTAAGAAAAGAGGTACGGCCTGTGCCCGACACTAAAGAGCCGCTGAGTCGGATGCCGGAGGAGCCTTCTTTAGTCCCGTAAAAGGCTCCGTTTACATTGCGTGCCTCAAGGGAGAGATCTTTTATGAATACTGTAGCATTCTCAAGTGTCAACTCCGGAAGGCTTGCAGGGTAGCTGGTAATGTAAAATGACAGAGGAGCCAGATATGGAGCCGGTATTTGTTCCCGCTCGAAAATGGTTTTCCACTCCATTTCAATTAAAGGGTTTACAAGGGTAATAGCTGTGGGAACGAATCGGCCCCTGAGGAGTTTCCTGTGATCCAGATTAAGGTAAAGGTCCGGAATGGTTAGCTTGTCTCCTTCCGGTCTGCTGATGCCCACCATCATGCCGTGGAGAGAAGGACCGCGAATAAGGCTTACATTAATCCGTCCTGCTGTTATCTCATATCCTAATGATGAGGATATTTCCCTTAAAATATAGGCCTGAACTCCCGCATTTCTTATAAGGATATTGGCGCAAAGAAGGGCAACCAATACAAGAGCGCCTCCCAGTGCCGCCCCCATGAGAAGCACTTTGAAAAACCTCCATGTGAGGGATCTTGAGGGCTGATGTTTGTACATTATCCGGTTTTGCTTTGATTGAGGATCCGGGCTCTTGTGTGATAGATTCTTTGAACTACCGTTATGTTGCTCAGGACTGCAAGGAGAAAAATTGTTATCTTTATTATTGATAGTCCGGTCTCCGGGAGAGACCCTGGAAGGGAGCCGGCTATCAATAGCACCATGCGTTCAGGCCTTCGCATCAGTCCTGCGTTGCACGTGACGCCCAGCCCTTCCGCTCGTGCTCTAGTATAGCTTACCATTAGGGAACCCTCCATGGCCAGGATTATGAGTATTATCGTCAAAGGGCTTTGGGATTGGGAAGGACCTCCTGAGAAATACCAGGCAAGACCAAGAAACAGGAAGACCTCACCGATCCTGTCCAGGGTGCTGTCCAGGAAGGCGCCGAAGGCCGAGACCTTTCCCGAAGCTCTGGCCAACTGTCCGTCCAGGACATCGCATGTCCCGGCAGCAGCTACAATCAATGCTGCGGAAAAAAAAGATCCATTTCCGTATGCAGCTCCAGCCGCTGCGTTTAAAAAAAGACCCGCAATTGATAGTACATTGGGGTTGACACCCAGGCGGGAAAGAAATGCAATCAGGGGGGACAATAGGCCTACAAAAATCCCCTTTGCCCTTCCTTCAAAAAGACTGCTAGTCCCCATGGTTTTCCCCTCTTTTGTGGCCTCCTTTTAAGATGGAAGCTTTTCTTATCCTTTCTCCCACCTCTCCTGTGATGAGTTCATAGACGGGACTAAGCCAGAACGGGTTCATGTTGCCGGTGCCTTTTTCTCTTCTTTCCAGTTCTCCTTTGCAGAGGACCTTTAATAAAAGGATATCCCTCGGACCATGATGAGGGATCTGGGTCTTTCCGCCCATTTTGTAGGCAAACGTCAAAAGCGCTATGGCTGCTATGCTGTCTGAATCCCTTTGGTAGTCCCTTATGGTAATATCCACGCAAGCCAATCTCCTGAGCAGCTTTTCCGGAACGTCCATGAGGGTCGTGCTCTTGCGGAAATGGGTTGTTATCCATTCAAGGGCCTCTTTTCCCAGGGCCGATACAATAGCGTTATGCCGGTTCATTTTTGACCACCCTGACTGCGGGTATATTTTTTTCCTTTCTCCCTCGCCACTATTTTTATTGGGGAGTGAAAAAGTTTGAGTTCTGCCCTTAACCTGTTGACAAGGTAGCGCTCATAGGAGTCGGGCATCAGCTCGGCGTTGTTTACAAAAAGGACAAAGGTCGGAGGCCTGATTGCAGCCTGGGTGGCATAGGAGATCTTGAGCTGCCTTTTTCCTGCCCTGGGAGGCGGATTCTCAGCGAAAGCGGCCTCAATCACGCTGTTTACAGTCGAGGTGGGAAGTCTCGTTGATATCTCGCCATATAGTTTGTCCAGAACAGGGAACAGCCTCTTTACGCCCTTTCCGGTCATGGCGGAAAGATAAAGGCTGGGAGCAAAGGATATGAACCTGAGTTGAAGGGATATGCTTTCCTTGAGACGCTTGACAAGGTCCCTTTTACCCTGAACAAGGTCCCACTTATTGACCGTGATAACGGTCCCCTTCCCCTGCTCCATGGCATAGTTACAGATTCGGGCGTCCTGCTCTGTCGCCCCCTCTGAGGCATCCAGGATTATTACGGCAATATCGCATCTTCTCAGGCTTTCAAGGGTCTTTCCGACCGAGAATTTCTCAACCTTTTCTTTAACCTTTGCCTTTCTCCTTATGCCGGCTGTGTCTATGAAAACATAGTCCTTCCCTCCCATGGAAAAGGATATGTCAACCGAATCTCTTGTGGTGCCGGGAATCTCGCTTACGATTAACCGGTCATCGTCCAGGATGCGATTAATGAGGGAGGATTTTCCCACATTCGGTTTTCCGAGCACTGCCACGGCTATGCTCTCCCTGGAACTTTCCAGTGAACTGGTATCCGGCAGTTCCTCGGAAAGACGTCCTATAAGCTCAGATATTCCATATCCATGCAATGCGGATAAGGGATAGACATCGTCCATGCCCAGGCTGTAAAAATCCCCCATCAAGTGCTCAAGCTCAGGGCCGTCAATCTTGTTTACGGCTAAGTAGACCTTTTTGTTTATACCACGCAGCCTTTCCGCCATATCTATATCTCCAGGCATGAGGCCTTGCCTGGCATCCACCACAAAAATAACGCCATGGGCTTCTTGAATGGCCCTGTCCATCTGGAGAACTACCTGCCGGAGAAGGGGTTCTTCAGGTATGGAGTCAAAACCGCCCGTATCGACAAAGGTCATCGTTACTCCATCAAGGACTGCCTCTGCGTAAAGCCGGTCGCGGGTTATACCCGGCCGGTCATCCACCAGCGCTCCCCTGGATCTTGTAAGCCGATTGAAAAGGGTGGACTTTCCTACATTGGGCCGTCCGACTATGGCAATAACAGGCGACATGAAACTCCATAACAGATCATTAAGGTAAAAATTCAATTTTCCAGTGTAAGGCTTTTCGCTGCGCGGTCAAGCTCAATATATTGGAGGGCAAGTCTACTTGACCTCGGCCACACTCTGGATTAACATGATTTCAGCAATAAAACCCATGGAAGTTTAATGGATTGAAAACCTTATCTATTTGCCTGCGAGCCCGACGGGTGATGGCTGTTTTGAATTTTTGAGGAACCTATCCTATGCCGATTAAATACATTATAGTAACAGGCGGAGTTCTTTCAGGTCTCGGCAAGGGGATTGCCGCTGCCTCCATAGGCCACCTTCTTTCTTCACGCCTCAAGATCATCCCCATAAAGTGCGACGGATATCTCAACGTTGATCCCGGGACAATGAATCCCTTTGAGCATGGAGAGGTATTTGTCCTGGATGACGGCGGAGAGGTTGACATGGACTTTGGCCATTATGAGCGCTTCCTGGGGGTTACCTGCAAATCCAAGTGGAATCTGACCATGGGAAAGGTCTTTGACATGGTGAGACAAAAGGAGCGGCGTGGCGACTACCTTGGAAAAACGGTGCAGTACATACCCCATGTGACCGATGTGATTAAGGACCACATAAAGGAGATAGCAAGGGAGGAAAATGCGGACCTGGCGATAGTAGAGATAGGAGGCACGGTAGGCGACATAGAAAATGAACTTTTCCTGGAGGCCATGCGCCAGATGAAAGAGGATGTGGGAAGGGAGAATATCCTCTATGTCCACCTTACCTATGTGCCGATACCTTACGGGGTCAACGAACAGAAATCCAAGCCCACCCAGCAGAGCGTTAATCTTCTCAAGCAGCGCGGAATATTTCCTGATGTGATAATCGGCAGATGCTCCCAGTTTCTCACTAAAGAAATAAAGACCAAGATATCAAGATTTTGTGATGTGAATCCGGATGCTGTCATAACAGGCCTTGATGTGGAAGATATCTATGAAATCCCCATCATTTTCGAACAGGAAGGACTGCCTGCAATCATTCATAAAAAACTTAACATATACAGCCCGCCTGACCTTACCCGGTGGAAGACCCTTGTGGAAAACATACGCCATCCGGCCAGTAAGATAACCGTGGCAATGTGCGGAAAGTACACCAAGCTGGAGGATTCCTATGCCTCCATCATAGAGTCCTTCAACCATTGCTCGGCTCATCTGGGTGTTAAAATAAACCTCAGATGGGTTGAAACGACAGACCTTAAGGATACATCCTTCCTTGAGGATGTGGAGGGAATTGTGGTTCCAGGGGGATTCGGAGCCAGAGGAACTGAAGGAAAGATTGAGGTTATAAGGCAGGCCAGAGAAAGGGATATACCTTTCCTGGGGTTGTGCCTGGGTCTTCAACTGGCGGTCATAGAATTTGCAAGAAATATATGCAGCCTCAAGGGTGCGAATTCCACCGAGATGGACCCTGACACCCCTTATCCGGTAATTGATATACTACCTGAGCAGAAGAAGATAAGTGACAAGGGAGGTACCATGAGACTGGGGGCGTATCCGGCTGTTCTTGCAGAGGGAAGCAAAGTCAGAGAGCTTTATCAGGCTGAGGTGGTTTCCGAAAGGCATCGCCACAGATATGAAGTGAACCCCGAGTTCCATGGGACACTTAAAGAAAAGGGCCTTATCTTTTCAGGGATCTCCATGGATGGAAAGCTGGTTGAGTTTATAGAGCTTCCAGGTCTCAGATTTTTTGCTGCCACACAGGCCCATCCGGAGCTCAAATCAAGAATGGAAAGGCCTTCGCCCCTTTTCTATGGTTTTGTCAGAGCCTGTCTGGGAAAAGAATAATGTCAAGGGTGATAGGCATGGAGCAGGGTCGGCTCCTGCTTCTTGTCAAGAAGGGATTCCGTAACTGGATAAGCAGGTTCCAGGAAGAGTTCGATGCCCGTACAACTCTGTCCGACATCTCCCTGAAGACCATGTCCTTTCTTGCCCAGGCACAGGACAGGGAGACCTTTTACCTATATGACCTGATAATGGCCCTTAAGGAATGGGGCTCCGGCTTTGAGTTCAACGAGCTTGAACCCAGAAAAAAGATGGCGGTTATAGATCAATACCTATTCCTGCTGGATCAGATAAGGTTTGAATGCATGAAAAGGCTCGGATGGCTCGAAAGCTATCCCGGCCAGGACATCCCATTGGTGGAGATGATCCTGCAGTTTGAGATCCTGGCACCCCGAGTGCAGGCCCAGATACCGCTCCTGAGTCCTGCTCATCCCCGCTACAAGGAGTATCAGGCCATGAATACCTTTGACAGGGAATCCTTTGTAAGAAAGCTCATACCCGGGCTCCTCACGGAAATGATGGCATACAAGGAATCTTAGCCTTCCTGGAGAATGGAACTTGCCTGTACGAAGAGGACGAAAAAAAATTGAAACAAAAGCCCTAAGAAGCATGCCATTTGTGCATGCAGTTGCGGTTGCGGCCATCTGCCTGGCAGGGATTGTTGCCTATGCCAACTCCCTTAACGGCCCTTTTGTGTATGATGACCTTAGGGCTATCCTTCAAAACGAATCCATAAGAATTGAGGGTCTGAGCCCTTCATCTCTCTGGAAGGCGGCCTTTACAGGGGCATCCGCAAGGCGTCCTGTGGCCGGTATCACCCTTGCTCTTAATTACTATTCAGGAGGATATTCTGTTGAGGGCTATCATATTGTAAATATATTTATTCATATCATAAATGGAATTCTATTGTATATATTATGCTTTAATCTACTCAAAATTTTTAAAGCCTATGAAATCAGACATGAAAAATATCTTTTAAACCCTTTTGCAATAGGTTCACTTGTAGCAGCCCTGGTCTTTGTGCTGCATCCGATCCAGACCCAGGCCGTCAGCTATGTCATCCAGAGGATGACAAGCCTTGCAACCATGTTCCACATACTTGCCTTTATTTTATACCTTAAGGGACGGTCACGGATCGGAATCGGGAGATGGGCCTTTTTTGCCTGCTCCTTTTCAGCATGGGTCATGGGCCTCGGATCAAAGGAGATAGCGGCTGCTCTGCCTGTAGCTGTTTTTGCCTTTGAGTGGTGCATGACATCAGACGTCCAAGGTTATGCAAGTTTTAAGAAGTTCTACCTGTGGCTTGCCGTCATCGTTGCAGCGGCCGTCCCTGTGTTTGTTTTTCTGGGGGCTGATCCTGTCAGGGAGATCCTGGAGACGTACAGGCACTATGAATTCACCGTCACGGAGCGGCTCCTGACACAGCTCAGGGTTGTTGTCTTTTACGTGAGCCTTATCCTGTTTCCCCTTCCGGCCAGACTCAACCTGGATCATTACATGCCTGTTTCAAGGTCTCTTCTTGATCCAATGACCACTTTTCTTTCCCTTATAGTGCTGCTTTTTCTGTTTGCTGTAGCCGTGTATTACAGGAAAAGAAATCCCCTCGCCGCTTTTTGCATATTCTGGTTCTTCATCCATCTGGTGATGGAATCATCCGTCATAGGTCTTGATCTTGTCTTTGAGCATAGGCTGTATCTACCCATGGCGGGCGTTTCCGTTGCAATAGGATATCTGGTCTTAACCGGTTTTCTGAAGGGCCGAATCCTGACTGCGGCTTTATCCTGCCTTGCTGTTTTGCTCCTGGGCTGGGGTACTGTTTCAAGAAATACCGTTTGGCAGGATGAAGTCCGGTTATGGCAGGATGTTGTATCCAAGAACCCTCACAGTTACTGGGCAAGAAACAGCCTTGGGATGGCTTATCTGCACAGGGGTTCGGTCTCTGATGCCGTTTCTCAACTGAACGAAGCCCTTAAGATAAGACCGGATCATTCTCCAACCCGGATCAACCTGGCGGTTGCCATGGCAAGGCAGGAAAAGATCCATGAGGCAAGAGGGATTTTAAGAGAGGTATTGGAGCGAAATTCAAGGGACTTTGAGGCCCTTTATAACCTGGGGGTTATTCTCGCAGGGGAGGGCATGTTTGAAGATGCCATGGACCACTTTAAGAGAGCCAATGATATAAGGCCCGGAAGCGAGCAGGTAAACGTTGCCATGGGTAAGATTCATCTGGCACAGGGCCGAATTGAAGAGGCCCTTAAATATATCCAGAATACTGTGAGGAAAAATCCCTCAAGTTGGGAGGGACACTTTCTTCTCGGTGGTATTTATTTGAGAAAAGGCGATTCGCTAAACGCCCTTGAAGAATATCAAAAGGCCTTGAGGCTAAACCCCCGGGATCCATCGGTTCACACCGCCATGGGAGATATACTGGTAAAAACGGGCAGGATGCCTGAAGGAATAAGGCACTATATGGAGGCCTTGAGGTTTGAGCCCAGCGAGGCTTTACGAAAGAGGATCCTTGAGTTGCTTGAGGCCGCCGGATCAAAATGATTCCTGATTTGGCCCAGTCTTTATAAAATTTAAATTATAATATTTTGATTTAAATTGTGCTATAATAAATAATAATATGGAGGAAAAATTGGACGAGTACAAGGAAATATTTGCCCAAATGCTGGCCGAAACCGGGGCACTGTTCTTTAAAAAGGGATTAAGGCTTAAAGACGGACGTCCCACCCCATATTTCGTAAACATGGGCATGTTCAAGACCGGAAGACTGAGCCTTGAAATGGGGTCGGTCTTTGCCGCAATGCTGGTGGAAAAGGGCATAATCGAACATGTTGATATAATCCTGGGACCGTCCTACAAGGGAAGTGCCATTGCCCAGGCCGTATCTATCGCACTCTGGAACAACCATGGTATAGACATCCCCTTTGAATACGACCGGAAGGAGGCCAAGGCCCATGGAGAGGCGAGCGCGTCAGGAAGCCTTTTTGTTAACCAGACATTTTTTGATGGATGCAGGGTCTTTGTAGTGGATGATGTGGCCACTTCCATGACCACCAAATATGAGCTCATTGAAAAAATCAAAGGTGAGGCTTCAAGAAGGGGGATTCATGTAAAAGTCCGGGGCATAGGGATAGCCATAGACAGGGAGCAGACCTCGGCTGTATACGACAAAGATGGGAGGCTGATTGAAGGGGTCAGGGGCAGGGATGCTGTCTCCGAGTTCATTGAAAAGACGGGCATTGATGTCCGCTCTGTTGCCGGTATAAGGGAGGTCGTGGAGTATCTGTACACCGCAGGAGTTCCCATCCTCATTGAAGGAGAAAGAGCGCCCATGAGAGCTGAACTCAAGTCCATCTTCGACGACTATCTGGCCGTTTATGGGGGGAGACAGCTGTAATATTAAGCATAGATTTTCCTTGCCTGGAGCCTTAAACTGGACTAATATCTATGTGTGTCGGGACGTGGCTCAGTCTGGTAGAGCACCGCGTTCGGGACGCGGGAGTCGCTGGTTCAAATCCAGTCGTCCCGACCATCCAATCCTTTTAGACCTTCCTTTGTTGAACGAGACGAGCAAAATGCTCAAAGGATCTGTCGTAGGTCGCCTCTGCGTCCTGAGAAAAGCAGCAGGCCGGGAGCTGCCTGGCCTTTAGATGGTATTGGAGGCACTGGCAGCAGATTCCCTTTCTTGAACAGGGTTCATAACTGCAGTTACACCTGGTGAGATTTTTTTCCTTGCTGCATTCCATAGATTTATCTCCTTTCGCCTTTTCGGATCGGAAACCGGTAAAAAAAATATATCGTTGGAATCCGGCCCGGTCAACCAATAGTGGAAAACTTTCAGTGGCAAAATTCTTGCAAACCACAACAGCGACTATCAAACGAGTTTACCCTTGACAGGAGTTTGCAATTGATAAAGATTTCGCAGCAAAAAAAGAAAAGGTTTATTATTTATCGCTTTCCTGTGTCAGGGGGGGGGTGGCCCCTGAAAGGATTTCTTTGTCATGAACGGCTATGATAGTCTTTCCCTCGATGATCCTCGCAGGTGGTACGCCCTTTATACAAGAAGCCGCTTTGAATACAAGGTCCGGGAGGGGCTGGCAGGAAAATCACTGGAGGCGTTTCTCCCGCAGATTCAGGTTATGAGCAGGAGAAAGGATCGCCACAGGAAGATCTTCGTTCCCATGATTCCAGGATATGTATTTGTTCGTTCCACCATGGCCCCTGAGGAGTACCACAGGATCATCCGAACGCCTGGCGTGGTAAGAATGGTGTGCTTTGAGGGAACTCCCGCGCCTGTAAATGATCAGGAAATAAGCTCCCTCATGATCCTGGACGGTACAGATCGCACTGTCCAGAACAGGGCATTTCTTAGAAAGGGTGAGCGGGTTGTGATCATGCAAGGCCCTTTTGCAGGGCTCGTGGGCATTTACCAGAGGCGCAAGGGACAGAAGGACAAGGTAGTTGTTTCCGTTGAGCTTCTTAAACGCTCTCTGGCGGTTGAAATAGATGACTGGCTTCTGGAGAAGCTAGTCTAAAGCGGCATTTTTGATGGAGCCCGAGCTGAAAATCTGCCCAAATCAGGCAGTAATGCTCGTATTTTCAAGAAGATATTCGGTCAGGTTTCCTGTAACCGAAAAAGCGGAGCTTTGAATACAATGAAGAAAGTGATTCTGGAACAGGAGGATTCATGAAGGTCTTGATAACTGGAGGAGCCGGATTCATAGGGTCGCACCTTTCTGAAAGGCTTGTTAAATCCGGAGATGAGGTTTTTGTAATAGACAATCTCTGGACCGGAAAATTATCAAATATATCGTCAATACAGGGAAATGAGAGATTCCATCTGGTTGTGGATACAATCCTGAACGAAGCGGTCATGAACGAGCTTATCTTCAAGGTGGATCATATCTACCATCTTGCTGCGGCTGTCGGGGTCAGAAACATCATGGATCACCCGGTTGAAACCCTTGATATAAATGTGAAGGGAACAGAGACGGTCCTAAGACTGGCCAACAAATTCAAGAAAAAGGTATTTATTGCTTCGACATCAGAGATTTACGGAAAACATGTGGAGCACAGTCTTTCAGAGGACGATAACCGTGTCATGGGAAGCGTCAAGAAAAGGCGCTGGGCCTATGCATGCTCCAAAACCCTGGATGAGTTCCTGGCCCTTGCTTATCACGAAGAGAAAAAACTCCCGGTGGTGATAGGCCGGCTCTTTAACACTGTAGGGCCGCGCCAGACGGGCCAATACGGTATGGTGCTTCCCACCTTTGTGCAAAGCGCCCTTCTGGGAAGGCCGATCACGGTATTTGGAGACGGAAACCAGACCAGGAGCTTTACCCATGTTAAGGATGTCCTGGAGGCTATGACGGCGCTCATGAATGAGCCCCTTGCAGAGGGGGAGGTCTTCAACATTGGAAGCGACAAAGAGGTGACCATCAATCAGCTTGCGATAAGGGTCAAGGAACTTACAGGAAGCGCCTCAGAAATAGAGCACATACCCTACGACAAGGCCTATGGGCCCGGATTTGAGGACATGGAGCGCAGATGCCCCAATATAGCCCGTATAGGGAACCTTATAGGATTTAAGCCTTCCTTTGATCTCGATACCATCATAAACTCCGTAATAGAATACTTCAAACAATGAGCCGCTGAGGATTTAGATATGAGGCAGCTTTCTTTTCAGGATTACCCCAGGGAACCTGTGGTAATTGATAATCTGTCGGTCAAATTCATGAAGCAGGCAAGATTTATACCCATTTCTCTTCAGGGAAACACGCTCAAGATAGCCATGGCAGACCCCGGTGACGTTTACCTGATAGACG
>QZIK01000059.1 GCA_003599015.1 Desulfobacteraceae bacterium
TTCGAGAATGTCGCGACATAATCGTCGATCACTTGCCGACCGACACCATCCCTCGCGCTGCCTATGCTCACGCCCACGCATACGTCTTTGACCGTGGCTCTCAGAAGAGACCTATAGGCGCTGCGACGCGTGACGGTGCCGACTTCGATGTGCCCAAATCCAAGCGGCGCCAAGGCCAAGAGAAGCCTCCCCGTGCGATCGAATCCGGCAGCAAGCCCCAGAGGATTTCTGAAATGCAGCCCCATGACTTGCGTCGGTAGCACCACGGGTACGCCGGCCGTAAAGACTTCGGAACCCCCAGCCGACTCCGTCGCGCAAATAGCCCGCATATATGAATTTCGCATGCAACTTCCGATTGAGATTTAGTACATCAATGCTCCGGTAAAGCTCCCAGCCCTTTTCTTTCCTTTTGGCTTTTCCGTTGGAAAGCCAGTTAGCCATCGCGCCGGCCTCGCTGGGCTCGACGATGGCGACGAGCCGGGGACTGCTATTGAAGATGTCCAACTGTTCAAGTTTGACCAGCACCTCCGGCTTGGATCTACTAGAGGATGGTCGTTCATAGAAGCCAGAACCACACAGCAAAAGATTTCTTCGTGAGTCTTTCCATTCCGCCTGAAATCGATCCTTTATTTGGTCGTACAGTCTCTGCCCCAACGAATGGACGAAACGGGCCTTTAGTTTCTTGGGGAGCGGCTTCAGGCTCTCAGCACAATCTGACGCGACCGCAAGGAGATCGTCTAGTCGTTCCGTAAGCTTATGCGCTTTCGGCTCGCGATAAAAAAGCTGTTCGAGGAGTTTCCTCACAAACGCCCCCGCTGCCACGACGTCAGCACGGTCTTCGGGGCGCGCGGTGCCGTCGAGCGTTACGTCTACAACCCACACCAGCTCGAGCTGCTGCCGCGCCGAGGTGTACGTGTAGTTGGCTGTGAGCACGGCGAGCCGAAGGTGGACGGGCGCGCCGGTGCGGTTGGGGGCGAACGCCAGCAGCGCGACCTTAGCATGTAGAAGTGAGCCTGGGTTCACCGAGCGCGGCTGGAACTCATGCAACCCAGGAATTTGCCCAGGACGAAAAACTTCTTTCCGTGACTCCGATAAATGCGCATCAAGCATCAGATACGCGGAAATTACGCCTAGCTGGGAACGCTGTGTCTTTCCAAGCCCTGTGAAGCGAACCATGGCTTCTTCCAAGAAATCCTCGGAGGCGGTCATGGCGACGAGAGCGGCGCTGTGCCCAACCATGCCCTCCGGCGGCACGAAGATGTCGAGCAGCGTTTCGGCGCTCATCGCGCACCTCGCTGGTCGATGTCGCGCAGGAGTGAGTGGAGGTTCGCGATGCGGAACGTTCGCCCGGTCCGATCGGGCTCGATGCTCGCCGCGCCGTCTTCGAGGTCGCCCGCTCCATCACTGCCGTCGATGACGCGGAACAGCGGGCCACGGGTGACGGAGCCGTCGGCAAGCCCGAGCACCTCCCCAGAACGCCGGACGAGGATTCGGATGGCTTCCGCGTCATCGCCCGCGACGACTGCGTCTGCGAACGTCAGGCTCGTTGCCTCCTTGACGGCCGCTGTGTTCGCCTTTTCGACGTAGTTCTTCGAGGCGGTCCGGAGGTCCTTGATCGCCTTCTTGAGATCCGCGTCACTGACCAGAGTCTCGATCTTCGCACCTCCACGCTCGGGCTCGACCGCAATGGTCAGGTTTGCAACCGCGTCACGCGCTCGGTCGAGCACTGCGCCGAAAGCGCGCGCCGCGATGACTTCGTTGGCTTGCTCGTAATGACGGTCCTTGCGAAGCCGAAGGACGACGCCATCCTCGATGCTCGGCAGATCTGCTGCGCGACCGATCGCGCCGGCCAGGCGCTGCCGCTTCTCGCTCGCGGGCGTCGACGTTCCGAGCAGCCGTGAGAGGACCAGGGCGCGTTCGTTATCGGTGGGGTGTTCCGGCGACAGAGCCTGCAGGAGGGTCTTCGGCCAGCCCGAGATCTCGCGGTCGCCCTCGATCCACCCGAGCAGCCACTTGCAAAGGCTGGTGCCGCCTTTTCCGACCCGTTGCTCAAGGAACGCGTTGGCCAACTCGCGCCCGACCCGTTCCAGCTCGAGCAGATCGAAGCGCGAGCCGCTCGCGAAGCCGAGCCCACCGTCGACGCGGAGTGCGCGCGTCGCGGCTTGCCGGTGCGTGTTGCGGACGTAGTTCGTCGCTTGGCGCAGCCGGTGGAAGGACCACACGTCACGCTCAGCGTCGCGACCAAACGCGCGCCGCCCGAGGATGCGGCGCGAGGGGTCCTGCGGGTCGTCGAAGTACTCCAGCTTGCACGCGAGCGCCTCGATGCCGTGACAGATTGCCGTGGGCTTCGGCGCGTTCGAGCCGTGCCTCGCCAGGTCTTCGTGGAGCGCAAGTGCGGCCAGGGGCCACGAGATCTGCCGCGCGAACCAGATGCGACCAAGCTCGGGCACCACGAGTTCGCGAAAGAACAGGTCGGCCGCACGCAGATCGAAGTCGAGCGAGATCCGCGAGGACGTGACCTCGCTTGGCGCGGGAGAGAACCAGTAGGTCATAGCATTGCTCATTAGCATATCCCTTTATCTCGAGGGCGGGAGCATAGCCGCCCCTATGCGCCCCTTGCTCCACATAAAATCGGATTGCTTATCAATTTTTTTCCCTCAGACATGCTATGCCCCATTCTTAACAATAAATCCTATGAGCCGAAACCTTTTTAGGGCCTCCTCCTAATGCAGGATAAATGCCTTTATGAGATTCCACACCAGACACCAAACATTTTATTGCGGAATAGATCTTCATGCCAGAAAGATTTGGAGAATATCGCCTTTGTCCCGGCATAACGATCTGGCATCCTTCATCTCCTACCCGCCCTACACTAATTTATCAAAGGACAGGTGCATCTCCCACATTGGTAAATAGGGTTTGTCTTACGCTATAGCATTTTAGTCTACCGGTACTTTAGAATAAAGTGAATTCGAATCAAATCGTCTAATTTTCTTGGTTTGTTATCATCAACCCCAATCAATCAATGTGAACTTCAATATATTCTTACCAAATCCAGGATGAACCAAACACCCTGTACACTCAGTAAAACGCCTCATAAGTTCTTCGCTCGCCACCTCATGCACCATGAAGGGATCAATTCCCTGAAAGGGCGTCTCAATAATTGCCCAAACCGGACCTGATGATATGCCTTGGGAAAGAGCAAGAAAACCTTCAATCACCCTTGCCGTATCGGCACGAAGCCTCCCTTCCTTCCCTTGCAAATTCGTCCTCATTGTTGATACAACCCGACCGCACCTGAACCGCATCACCACCAGAAAATAGTCCAGGAAGTATTTCATGCACATGATGCTCCCCATGCCGCCGCAGCCAAGATACGTGTTGTGGAGAGTAAGGAGAAAAGATAGAGCCGCATCACCCTGATGAGTCTGAGTCTCAAAGACCAGATCAAAAGGACAGCTTTCTTCGATGCCGAACCTTGCGGGAGTTATGGCGACAAAGCGGCTCTCATCGGCCCTAAGAGCCCCTGCCAGAAACCGTGCAAGCGCAAGGTCTTCCGGCATTGCCATGTCAACCACAAACACCGCGAGCTTTACGCCTGAGAGTCTTGGTAAAGCCTCCATTGCCTCGCCAGAGGTTTTTAACTCAACAAATCCGTCATCTGAGTTCACATCCATCCTGATGTGGTCGCATCTTCTGATCACAGGGCTTTCTGCCTTCAGGGTCCTGAAGTTTCCCGATAAGGCCTTCCCGTAATCACCGATAAAAAAGATCACAAAGTCAGGTGTGGGAAGACGCTTTTCTCCTATCCTTCCAATAGCATCGAGCATAGGCAGGGGCCTTATGAAAAGGGCAGGCACTGTCAAAATCACAGCCTTTATGAACTTGCGTCTGTCCATCGTCTTTTCCTCCTCTTACAGAAAGCCCCTGTCTGTGTTGACAGTACAAGGAGCGCCCTGTGAAACCGCTTGAAGATGAGTGTCCGACAAACTGAATCCATCAGAACCCCGGAGTGCCCTTTTTGCCGGTGTTGACTGCTTTGATCTTTGCTTCCTGTCCAAGGGCCGTAATAATGGTTAAATGAGTGAGTTCCCCTTTCTGGTACCTCAAGGCCTCTCGCACTGACTTGAAATCCCCCGGAGTCAGATCCGGGACCGTCTTGAGAAGCTCTGCCTCTTCAGAATTGAGTGATCCTGCAACAAGATCCGAAAACATCTTTTTGTAGAAGATGACCTTTCCTTCAAAAGTTAGATATTTAAAGCCTATCTTGTGATGGAACCTTCTTAAGGATGCGTAATCAAGGCCATCGAGCCTGTTTGTGGTGCAGAGAAGAATGCCTCTGAATTTTTCCATCTGGGTCAAAAACTCATTTGTTAGACTCATCTCCCAGGATCGCTGTGCCCGGTCACGGCTGTAGAGAAATGTATCCACCTCATCAATCATGAGAATGGCGTCGTCTCTTTTTGCCTTCTCAAAGGCATCTTTAAGGTTCGCCTCAGACTCACCGAGATAAGGGCCAAGGATGTCGCTTGGGCCTTTTACCATAAGCTCTCTGCCAAGCCTTTGAGCTATGTAGCGGCCGAGTTCGGTCTTTCCGCTTCCGGGAGGTCCGTAGAAAAGAAGCGTCATGCAGGCCCCCTCCGGGGCCTCTCCTTTTGCAATAAACCTGTCAAAGCTCTCAAGGCGTGATAGAACAAGTTCAGGGTCTCCCTCCATGGAAAGGCCCTCAAGGGAATAGAACCTCTCAGGCCTTGGAGGTCTTTGTGGTGCCTCTCCGCCGTTCATGAGCATCTCATGGGCATTAAGGCCAAGCCCTATTGCCTCGTGGAGTTCCCTTCCTCCGGCTTTTCCCGCGCAGAAGGCAGCCTTGAAGGCAAGGTCAACTGCCCCTGCGCTCAGGCTGTAACGGGAGGCAAACTCTTTTAGTTCCGAAGAGTTGAAATATGAGTCAGCCTTGTTCATCCTTGCGATGTTGTTCCACATGAGCTCTCTTTGTTTTGCGGCAAGGGATTTGAAATTAAGGCTGAAGGCAAAGCGCCTCAGGACGGAGTCCTCAATCCGATAGATCTTGTTGGTTATCCAGATGATCCTGCTTCCTGGTTCTTCCAGGAGCTGGTTGAGCCAGCCCTTATCCTGGGTCTCCCCGCGTGAAAAATACGAATCTTCTGTATTAAGTATATTGTCAGCCTCATCCACCAGGATAATCGAACCCTCTCCGCTGTTGGTCATCTTGAGGCATGAGACAAGGGACATCCTTCTTGTCATAGTGGTATTTTCCGCGCTGCGGTTAATGGAGTAGGATGGAACCCCGAGCGTTTTTACCAGCCCGTGCGCAAAGCTTGTCTTTCCGGTTCCGGGAGGACCGTAGAGAAGGATGTTTACGGCGCCTACCGGTTTGCCCTCAAGAAGAGATCGCACAAATGAGACCTGCTCCCTGGGGATAAAGTGGGCCTCAAGGGGAAGGGGGTCTTTTACTGTAACGGGGCTGAAGTGTTTGGATGAAAGCTCCTTTGGGTCTTTATCGAGCATTTCCTGGAACTCTTCGGAAATGGATACGCAGTTTCTGTCAAATTCAAAAAGGCCAAGCTTCATGAGTTTGCCTGCGAGTAGGCTCATTAGCCGGCCGGGCTTTAGATCAAGGATATGGGAGAGCAGGCTTCTTCGCGAAGGCCGATGGCATTGCAGTTGGCTCACAAAGAAGCTCTCGACTGGATCGTAGTTGGCTATAAGGTAGAAAAAGGCGCAAAACTCCTTTTCATCTTCGCTGAAGCTGAATATCTCAGAGACGCTTTTGAGGCATACTTCAAGGCTTCCTTTTTTTGAACTGGGTAATGCCTCGAGTCTTTTTCCCACAAGTTCCCTCAGAGCCCTCAATGCCTTTGTTCTGCAGCTCGCTTTTTTCCGTTTGAGGACATCCCAGATACCCATGGAGCAGTAGTCAGGGTCAAAGTAAAGGTCATCATACTCAGCCTCGGTAATTTGTCTTTCTCTTTCGGTTAGGAGGGCAGTTCCGATACATTCAAGCTCATCTCTCAAGATCCAGCAGGCAAACTCAAGGGAATTTTTTTCGATTGATCGGGCTGTCTCCAGATATCGGCTTAGATACAAAAGGGACCTTCTTTTTACGCTTTTTTCCTCGCCTGAAAACTCAACCTTCGGCAGTCTTCTAAGTCTTTTGAATTTCTGTCTCATTTCGATCATCTCCTTTCATCTTGTTGAGAAAATTCTATCATGGTAATATTCCATTGTACGGAACGATTATGCTTTTTTCTGAGGTTTTTTGATGGCTCAAAAGATAGATATATCAAGCAGTTCTGGAGCAAAAATAATAGGACTTTTTGCAAGGCTTCTTTTTGCCGGAGAGCCTCTTTCACTCATTGAACTTGCTCAAAGACTCCAGTGTTCCAAGCAAACGGTAATAAGACTCATCGAGGAAATAGAGAGAAGTTATTCCGATATCAAAAAGATCAGGCGCGGGAAAAGGATGTACTACCAGCTAGGGAGGGTGAGCAAAGCGATTGAGCCTCTTCCCATAACCGGAAGGGAAATGAGTCTTCTTCTCATGTGCAAAGCCTTTGCGGAGGGGCTTTTGGGTATGGAGCTTTTTAATGAGGTTTCACAAGCCCTTGAAAAAGGTATGCTCCTTGTTCCCAAAGAGGAGCTTCCGGCCTCAAGCGGTTTTGGCTCATTCAGGCCCGGCAGCATTGACTATGGTCCCCACAGGGAGACTCTTCTTGCGCTCCTTAAGGCCATGGAGAGAAAAAAGATACTCAGGCTCTCATACAAATCCCCAGGAAAGGAGATTGCTAGCGGTTTTCTTTTCAAGCCCTACAAGATCTTCTCCCGAAACGAGACACTATATGTGCATGGAGGTTTGGCCCAGGAGCAGGGGGAGCCTTATCGGAAGCCTGACTATGATCCGCTTCTTGCCGTTCACAGGATAGAGAAGGCTGAGATAACAGAGTGGTTCTTCCAGATCCCTCCGGAGTATGATTTTGAGAAGGTCTTCAACCGCCATTTTGGTCTTATAAAGGGTAGAGCATTCAAAGTGGTGGCTGAGCTTACGGGGTATTCCGCCGTCTATGTAGCGGAGAGGATTTGGAGTCCTGATCAGAGGATTGTCAAATCCGGAGATGACGCAGTAAAGCTCACCTTCACCGCTACCTCTGAGCCTGAGGTGATCTCATGGATGCTTTCCTTCGGCAAGGAGGCAAGGCTCATAAAGCCAAAGAGGCTGGTAAAGAAGCTCAAGGCTGAACTTGAGGGGATGTGGGGAGGGTACCTATAAATATGAGTTCCAGTAGCACGCGCTCTGATGCCGATTATTTCAGTAACGGGGACTCCCGTGTTATTGTGGCGGCCATTGTTTCAAGCACTATATAGTATCCAAGCTCTGCCTTGGCAGTTGATCTTCAGAGCAGCTCGAGTATCGCTTTCTCAAGCAGGAGTTCAAGGCAATAATCTCCTGCAGTACAATTATTCCCAGCTCAGGGCCTGTGGTTTCTTTATGGGCTTCCGAGGGTCCCAAGGGCCGCAGGGTCCGTAAAAGATCCTCTGGCAAGTGAATGAATCGGTGCGGCGAATAACAGCTATTTACGCCGCAAAATGTGCGGAGATTAGTCTTGATTGCGCGGTGAATAAGCGGCATAATATCCCGCTGAAGGAATAACCGAGTATCATGAACTATATCTACGACAACAATGATTGGCCCAAAATGACCTGGGACCATGAGCGGCTTTCAGGCCAGCTTGCCGACGTTCGTCACCGGCAGGGCAGGCTGATCGGACGTATGGAAGGTCTGGGCTTTTCATTCCGCAATGAGGCTGTTCTGCAAACGCTGACCGAAGATGTTGTAAAATCCAACGAAATAGAGGGCGAAAAGCTGGACAAAGATCAGGTTCGGTCTTCCATCGCCCGCAGGCTGGGGCTTGACATCGGCGGACTGGTGGCGGTTGACAGGCATGTGGATGGGGTTGTCGAAATGATGCTCGACGCTACCGGACATTATTCCGACCCGTTGACCGAAGAGCGTTTGTTTTCCTGGCATGCCTCCCTATTCCCGACTGGCCGCAGCGGGATGACCAGAATAGCGGTCGGCAGATGGCGTGAGGAGCAATCCGATCCAATGCAGGTGGTTTCCGGACCGATCGGCCGGGAAAGGCTGCACTTCGAGGCCCCGGAGGCCAAAAGGGTGCCAGGGGAGATAACTGCGTTCCTGAAGTGGTTCAACGGTCCCCCGGCAATGGACCCGGTTCTGGCGGCAGGTCTGGCCCATCTCTGGTTTGTGACGATCCATCCGTTTGAGGACGGAAACGGCAGAATTGCCCGGGCTATTGCCGATATGGCCCTGGCGCGTTCGGAAAACAGCAGACAGCGCTTTTACAGCATGTCGGCACAAATCCGCCTGGAACGAAACGCCTATTACGATACACTTGAAAGGACCCAGAAAGGCGGCCTTGACATCACACTCTGGCAGGAATGGTTTCTGGGCTGTCTGGCTCGCGCTATCGAGGGAGCGGAGCGGATACTGGCCGGTATTTTCCGCAAGGCCCGTTTCTGGGAGGCCCATGCTCAGAAGCCGTTCAATGACCGACAGCGGGCGGTCCTAGACCGGCTGTTCGACGGTCTTGAAGGGAAGCTCACTTCCTCCAAGTGGGCAAAGCTGGTCAATTGCTCGCAGGATACGGCCCTGCGGGACATTGACGATCTGGTGAAGCGCGGAGTCCTGGTTAAAGAACCGGGAGGGGGGCGCAGCACGAGTTACGCCTTGGGCCTTTAAAAATCTTATTGCACGCGTGGAAGGGATTTTCTCTTTTGCCATTGCTCTACCTGACTACTAACGCGGCGTTCAGCCGCGCAAGATACGAGCTTCGGCGGGAGCGTTTTGTTGGGCTTCATATGCCGACCAAGGTTTGATCTTCTCCAGCAATGGGCCAAGTGTGCGCTCTGCAACCTCGGTATCATAGGCAGCTTGAGCTCTCAACCAATACCCGTTGGAGAGACCAAAGAAGCGACACAACCTTAAATCGGTATCGGCTGTGATAGCACGCTTGCCCGCGACAATCTCACTGATACGTTGTGCGGGCACGCCAATTTCCTTTGCCAGCCTATACTGGCTAAGGCCCATAGGTTTCAGAAATTCTTCCAACAGGATTTCGCCTGGTGTAATAGGTTCGAATTTTTTCATAATAGATCCTCCTTAGTGGTAATCAACGATTTCCACATCTTCGGCACCGGCATCAGTCCAGCGGAAGCAGACTCGCCGCCGATCGTTGATTCGAATGCTGTATTGAACTGAACGATCACCCTTAAGCGCTTCAAAATGATTGCCGGGTGGCACTCTCAACTCATCAAGCCGATTAGCGATTTCAAGCTGTCTAAGTTTTCGCCGCGCGACATTTGCAATGTTAAGGAACTTCCTGACATGATGCCCTTGTGATAATGCTGCAGTATATTTACATTTAAACGATCTGATCATGTTTTTTATAATAATGCATTGCGTGATTAACGTCAAGCGTGATTGTTATGGGCACAACGCTGCGGTTCAGGCGCACGGTTTTGATCTCTCAACTCCAGAATTGTACGGAAAGCATTGTCGTTGGCCTGTAAGCGTTCCTCGGGTGACATCCTTAGGAACATGGCTACTAATCCCCTGTCTACATCGGATTGCTTATCAATTCTTTTTTCCTCAGACATGCTATGCCTCATTCTTAACAATAAATCCCATTCGTCGAACCTTTTTAAGGCCTACTCCTGAGTCAGGATAAATGCCTTTACGAGATCCTACACGAGACACCACAGATTTTATTGCGGAATAGATCTTCATGCCAGAAAAGTTTGGAGAATATCGCCGGGGTGACTGACCAATAGTCTTTATTGAGTCATGGTGATAATATTTCTTTACACTGAAAGACCAAACCGGCTAATTTTTATGACCGGATAGGCTACGAACCGGTAAATATTATGCCCATGGATGCTTCGACGATAGAAACCATTAAATCCATGATCATGGATTTCCAGGAAATCAGGATTGAGACAGGGGTATGTCAAGATCATCTTCAAGCATCGGTGTAGTTCTCGTGAGGTCCAATTATCACCAATCTCCCTATAGGCAAGCAGGTACGAGGTTATTTGAGTTGAATTTATTAACGAATACGCCCCTGAGGACACATTTATTTTTTTCTCCTATAGTCGGATTTTCGGTTATTCTTTTCACTTCTTGATCAAGTCTTTTTTTTCCGACTTGGACATCTGAAGCGAAATGGCGGCGATTGGGCTGACGATCAAGGAGATGGTGGAAGAGGCATCTTTTAAGGTAACCCGAATCAATGCCGATGCCCTGCGCTGTCCTGGACGTGGTGAAGGGATAGAAGAAATCCTCTACATCGTTCGCAGTCACATTCAGGGCCGGATACCGCATGACCAGCTTGAACATACTATTATCCTGTAACGTCTCAATCTTAAGAATTGCATCATCCGGCATCTGACTCAGGGCGTTTTTTAGCAAAACCCCCAAAACCTTCTCCATGATTGCGCGGTCAATTAGAATAGCAGCAACAATTTGCCCTGACCGGATATCCAGGCCGACTTTTCGCTTTTTTATTTCCGCTTCCATTTCACTTAAGACCTTTTGAGCCAGCATGTTTGGATCAGTAAGGGATTTTTTCAGTTCCAGGGGCTTCAAGTAGTTCAGGATCATGCGTAGAATTGCCTCAAGCCTTTCCATTTCCTTTACTATTACCTCCGCTTTGGTGCGATTTGGATCATCCGGGCTCAAAATTTTTGACGAATCTGGTCGAACATGCCTGTTCACCTCTCTGCCTTCATCCTTGGGGACCAGAAATTGGCGAAATGTCTGTGCCTGACCTAAAGGCTTTCACCGCAGAGCAACTGTTTGAGCCTTTCACTTAGAAAGAGAATTGATTCAATATCCAGGTGCTCTACTATGGTTTCATCAAACAGAATGCTCGCTTCGGCTTCGTAAGCTTCTTCCTCGTCTTCATCCCGGAAAAGCAGCAGCATTGGAATACGCGGGAGAGGCCTGAACAGAATTGCCACATCGGCTCCGGAGTCGTCTGTCTTGGCAGGCTGTCCTCCTAAAGCCAGGGCAGCCTTAAGGAGTTTTTCAGGGCGGCCACGGAAAAAATCAACGAGGGGCCTTTCCACATTTCCTTTCATGGTTTTTATTTTGGAAACAGTGTTGGGGAGTTCCACGAGGCCTTTCCATTTGCCCGTCGGTTCCCTGCTTCCACCCATGGCCATGTGGTTGAATATAAAGACCTGCTCCCAGTGGTTGAGAGGATCTCCGCCGCTTTTGGCGATACGTCCGGAAAAGATTATCAGAGTATCCAGGAAGTAAGGCAGTTCAAGCCCGACCTCACTCTCAATTTCCACGAGGCGGCCCCCTATTCTCTCTGAAAGATCCTTGATCTTCATTGGTGCAGCTCTTTCACTTGCCCATTGGAGCGCGTCCTCTGCCGGGTCACGCCTGGTCCATTTGCGGGACTTTCTCTGGGCTTCCATTTCTTTCCGGATGCTTGCAATCAGTTCAGGAACAATATGAGGGCATGTTTCAACGGGCAATCCCTCCGATACCACCATGCCTGCAAACGCAAGGCATGACTGATACCCGCAGTCACGGCAGTTGGTTTTTGGGAGAAACTTCCTGTAAAGATCAAGGACTGACAGAGGCATAAACACAACCTGTTTTATGGAATTATTTGATCATATTCATAAATTATTTGGGAAAAGTCAATTTGAACTCATGGCTCTGATTAAAGCCGGAGCTTAGCTTATACTGCGCTTTGGCGGGATCTGAGCGCGAGTATTTTTTGTCATTAAATAGATTGATAAATGAATTCGGTTATCTTAGAAAGTATTTTCAGCAGTTAAAGATTGTTTTATTTTTTTCAGAGGAGAAATTTGATGAACCAAATCAAAACCTGGCAGGAAAGATTGGCGGAGCTTTCCACGCGCCGATGGGATGTGGATGCGATCCGTACCCGTTTGAGCAGCATGCGGAAAAACGGTTTCCGTCCCAGGGACCCGGATTGGGCGGCTTTGAGAGCAAACAAAGATGAACTTCTGGACCGTGTGCAACTCAGGGCTGAGGAGTATGAATACATCACACACAGTTGTTCAAAGGGATCGGCCCTTGCTCTCATGGAGGAGTTCGGGTTGGGGAAATGGTCCATCATCAAGGCCATGTCTCCCTTTCCGGGTTTCGGGATGACCGGCGGCATCTGCGGGGGAGTCAGCGGCAGTCTGATCGCCCTGGGGCTTTTTTTCGGCAGCGATGATCCGGAAGATTACCAGGGTAACGGACGCTCCATGACAGCGGCCCGAAAATTTATTGCACGCTTCAAGGAAGAGCTTGGGACCATCATGTGCCCGGAACTGCACCAAGAAATTATATTCGGGCGCTACATGGATCCGCGCGCCAGTCAGGAAAATTTCGAGGCCTTCCAGAAGGCTCAGGGTTATGAGAAGTGCGCTCTGCCGCCCGGCGTTGGGGCGCGCATTGCCGCAGAGGTGATACTGGCCGGCAAGGATACCTGACCCAATGTTTAGTTAGATTTTAATATCGGAAGAATGGATTAATAATCCATTTACGCTTGTTAAAAAAAACGATATATCTTGCCGTTGGTTTTGGAATTTCTGGAGAGGTGATTTTGGAACAGAAACTTGATGCAGGCAGGAAACCAAAGGTCGGTTTTTTCGTTACCTGCCTGGTAAACGCAATTCGCCCCTCAGTGGGGTTTGCCGCAATAGAACTGCTGGAGATGGCCGGCTGCACTGTGGAGATTCCGCCGTGTCAGACCTGCTGCGGACTTCCCGGTTTTAATTCAGGAGACCTGGAACAAAGCAGAAGACTGGGCAAAACGGTCATAAACGCATTTGAACGTTTCGACTATGTGGTGATTCCTTCAGGCTCATGCGCCGGAATGATAGCTCGGCATTATCCGGAACATCTTTTCAAAGGTGATGGACCGTGGACTGAACGTGCCGAAAGCCTTGGCAGGAAAACCTTTGAACTGACGAGCTTTCTGGTGGACGTCCTGGAGTTTGCTCCCGCAAGGCTTATTCACGACATGGGGCACTTGCGTGTAACATATCATGACAGCTGTTCTTCCCTTCGCCAGATGAAGGTCAGGGATCAGCCGAGGAAACTTCTAAAGGAACTCTGCAACATCGAAGTGCAGGAAATGGAGCAGACCGAGGAATGCTGCGGTTTCGGAGGTACATTCAGCCTGAAGATGCCTAAACTATCATCCCGCCTTGCAGACAACAAAATTGACAACGCACTGGCAACCGGAGCCGAAACCCTTTTAGGAGGCGATATGGGATGCCTTCTTCATCTTGAAGGAAGAATGAAACATCGAGGTATATCCATGGAAGTGCGGCATGTGGCAGAGGTCCTTGCAGGCGGATCTAAAGATTCCCGGAGTGGGGAGGGGCATTTATAATGCCTATGTCGCCAAGGGATTTTGATTCCAGGGCAGCGGATGCCATGGCCGATGAACAACTTCAGGCCAATCTTAAAAAGCTGATGATCCTGCTTAAGGCACTGCACAGACAGGGCACTGGATCGGTAACAAATTTTGATGAATTGAGACAGTGCGCCAGCGCAGTAAAAAAACATACCATAGAAAACCTTGATTATTATCTGGAGCAGTTCGAATCCAGAGTAATTGAAAAAGGCGGTAAGGTTCACTACGCCCAAACCTGCGAGGATCTAAATGTCATCGTCATCGAAATCTGCAAGCGGAGGGGTGTAAAAACCATAGTAAAAGGAAAATCAATGGTTTCCGAGGAAACCGGTCTTAACAAAGCCCTTGAAGCAGCCGCGATAGAGGTAACGGAGACGGACATGGGCGAGTATATCGTTCAAATAGCCCATGAAAGGCCGAGCCATCTGGTGGGTCCTGCCATTCATAAAAACAGAAAGGAGATTGCGGATCTTTTCCTGAAGCATCATGACCTGGGGCCAAGGTCACTAAAGGAAATACCGGAAATTGTAGCTGAAGGCAGACGGGTGCTGCGGGAAAAATTCCTCCGGGCAGATGCAGGCATCACAGGCGCAAACGTACTTATAGCAGAAACAGGCGGAGTGGTTCTTGTCACCAACGAGGGCAATGCAGACCTTTGCAGTACCATTCCAAAGATGCATATTGTGGTGGCCGGTATCGAGAAACTGGTTCCCGGCCTCGAAGACGCCGGGGCTGTTCTTAGGGTTCTTGCCAGAAGCCTGACCGGAAGGGCAATGAGCTGTTACACGTCCTTTCTTACCGGCCCGCGGGAGGGGCCTCAATATTGCGGGCCTGAGGAGCTTCATGTGGTTCTCCTGGACAATCATCGCACGGAGATAATCGGGAGCGAATTCCGTGACATACTCCGATGTATACGTTGCTCCTCATGCATGAATCACTGTCCGGTTTTCGGACAGACAGGGGGGCACGCATATGGTTCGGTGTATTCGGGGCCTATGGGATCAGTACTGACGCCTATTATGGAGGGTATTGAAAATGCGGCTGACCTTCCGGACGCATGCAGCAGCGATGGACGATGCGCGGAGGTCTGCCCCATGATGATTCCCCTCCCGGATCTCCTGAGAAGACTGAGGGGTAAGGAAAGGGAACTGGGCATCTCCAAAAGATATATGCGATGGGGGATTTCGGCATATATGACCCTGGCAAGGTTTCCAAGGCTCTACCGTACAATCACCGATGCCGGTGCGGGCGCTTTGTCTGTTCTGGGGCACGTAAATAAAAGCATACCCTATTGCAGGGGAAGGACCTTTTTCTCACTCTTTGCCCGACAAAGGAGGCGCAGCAAAGGAGCGGGGCATGGATATCGAAGCCTTAAGCAATAAAAATCGGCGGGCGATATTTGAGCGTTTGCGAAGTGGACTCAAACGCACAGATGAAATAACGGGTTCTGAAACGCCTGTTCCGCCAGGGCCACCGGCGCACCCCAACCCAGAACCGGACGGTGATTTGTTTCCTTATTTCAGGGAAGCGGCCATCCGCATTGGAGGTAACGTCGTTCAACTGGAGGGCTGGAAAAAAATTCCTTTGCACGTTGCCGGCATTCTTAGAGAGAAATGCGAACCGATGAAGGTGGCTCTCGGGGCAGATGAAACTATCAGGTCATTACCCTGGAAGGAGGCAGGGATTGAGGTCTGTGATGACCTTGAGATTGAAAGCGGGCAGGCTGGTGTGAGCCGTGGAATTTGCGCCGTGGCTGAGACGGGCAGCGTGGTGTTTTTTTCAGGCATTGAAAACCCAACCAGAATAACCTTCCTTGTTAAATATCATTTCGTGGTGCTGTCGCCGGATGAGATTGTCCCCTACCTTGAAGATGTTTGGAGTATCCTTCGCAGGCGTTTCGGCAACGGACGATGGCCGAGGGCAGTTAATTTCGTAAACGGACCGTCCGCCACTGCCGATGTGGAAGCCATACTCACCGTCGGGGCGCATGGTCCCTGTTATTTTGAGGTTCTTTTTGCCGATCGGGCTAATTGATGTCCCTGGTTCCAGGTACTACTGATGACCAGCATCTGACTTACGGAATGATCTCTCAATAAATTGCCTCTGAGTTTTCCTTGAATGGTTTTCTGTTGACACAGGAATTCTTCTTTGGGTAAAATCTGTATACAATCTTGTATGTAAAATAAGGCAAACGGAGAATGAAAATGGACAAGGATCGGTTTCCCGGTTTTGATCTGAGAGGCAGGACAGCTCTGGTGACAGGGGCGGGCCAGGGTTTGGGCAAATGGATAGCGCTGGGGCTTGCCCACGCTGGTACGGATGTTTTTGTTGTTGATTTGAACGGTACCAACGCAGAAGCCACGGCCGGGGAAATCAGGGGATTTGGCAGGCGGTCTTCATTTAAGGCCGTTGATGTGGGTGATGCCGAATCTGTTTCGCGGATGATTGAGACGGTTTCCAATGAATTCGGAGGACTTGATATCATCGTTAACAACGCAGGGGTAAATGTTCATAAAAAGGCCATTGATATGACTCCGGAGGATTTCGACTTCATAGTGCGGGTAAATTTAAAAGGCGTTTATTTCTGCTGCCAGGCGGCAGCGAAGTTGATGATTCCGAAAAGGAAGGGGACCATCATCAACATTGCCTCTGCGTCCGCATTTCTTGTTCGTGCGGGTGTCCCCAATTCGGTTTACGCCATGACAAAGGCAGGGATAGTTATGCTTACCAAGGCCCTGGCGGAAGAGTGGTCTGCTGAAAACATCCGTGTGAACGCCGTTGCGCCGGGCTATTTTGCAACGCCTCTCGTTGCCGACAGACTTGCAGATCCTGACGTATATGCGAGGATTGTCGGCTCCACCCCTCTCAAGCGGGTGGGTAAGGAGTATGATATTGTGGGTGCTGTTGTTTTTCTTGCATCCGATGCTGCAAGCTTTATCACCGGCCAGACCCTTTGTGTTGACGGCGGAAGAACCATACTCTGAAAAAGGATATGATTTTTGCTGAAATAATTTCCCTGAAAATACATTAAGATCAGCCTTTATCCCCGGAACAATGGACGGAGGGATTCGGGTAACATGGCTACAAGGATCACCAGAAAGGAAGAGGCTTACAACAGACTGAAGTCCGCCATTATTTCGGGCGAAGTCGGTCCCGGTGAAAAGCTGTCTGAAAACGATCTCTCCGCGAGCATGAGCATCAGCAGGACCCCGATCAGGGAGGCCTTCAGACAGCTCCAGATGGAAGGCTATATCACCGTTATATCAAACCGTGGCGCCTTTGTAAGCAAGCTTCCCACAGATGAAATTGAGGAGATCTATGATATTATCTCCATCCTTGAAGGCTATGCCGCTGAATTGGCAACTAAAAATCTCATTGATTCAAATTTAGACAAACTAAAAAATCTTCAGCAGAAATTGTTGCTCTGTGCCACTGAAAAGAGGTACAGAGATTACGTGGAGAAAAATACCGAATTTCATCGCTTCATAACCGAAATGAGCGGCAACCTCAACCTGGCAAAGACGGTAACTGAGCTGCGGTCGAGGGTTTTTCGATACCGCTTTACCAGTGTGACCATCCCAGGGTTTCTGGATAAATACGCCGGAGATCACGACCGTATAATCGAAGCCATAAGGCAAAGGGATCACGCCAGGGCCAGAAAATACATGACAGCACATGTCCTCTTCGTCAAAGAGGTGCTGGTCTCTTTTCTGAGAGATCAGGGGGGTAATTGAAGAAGACACCGGAGTTTTTTTAAAATGATGAGTTGTCGTTGGATAAAGAAAACCTGAATCAAGGAGGTGATGGAAAAAGAGCGTTTGAGATCATAGTGAAGGTGAATTTAAAAAACATTGAAAGGGGGTTTCTATGAAACGAAATCTGATAATCATTCTAGCCTGTTTGTGCCTTGCAGTATTCAGCGCCAATTTGAGTATGGCCGCGGAAGTTTTTCCTTCAAAGCCCGTTGAGCTGTGGATAGGTTACGGCGCCGGAGGTTCAACGGATTTGCCTGCCAGGACCCTGGCCGATGCGGCGTCAAAGATTCTCGGTAAGCCGGTAGTTGCCATCAACAAACCGGGTGGTGGTTCTTCAGTCATGATGAGCGAGTTGAAGGTTGCCAACCCAGACGGGTATACCCTGGGTATTTATTCTACAGGCGGGGTTTTGAGTGCGATCATGAGACAGGTTCCCTACCATCCCGTCAACGATTTCGATCCTATTCTCCAGTACAGCGTCTATCAGTACGGTCTTGTGGTCAACGCCGATTCCCCATGGAAGACATTCAAGCAGTTCATGG
>QZIK01000057.1 GCA_003599015.1 Desulfobacteraceae bacterium
CATTTCCTCTAATGCCCCTGCAAACCTCTCTGCAAGGTTTTTCAAATTGCTGTAACTAAATCGTTCCCCAAGATATATTACCGCAGTCCTGTCCGGAAAGCGCTCGCACATTAGATCGAATCTGGTGAAGGTGGTCTCTTTGTGTTCGCTCAAAATATTGCCGTTCATGATACCCCAAAGTAAGCCGAGCGCACGTCAGGGTTTTTCAACAGGTCATCCCTGGTTCCTTCCATTACAGCGGCACCGTTTTCAAGAATGAAAGCGTAATCAACTATCGGGAGCACAGGCCGTGCGTATTGCTCTGTTACTAAAATGGTTATTCCCCTTTCCTCACTTATTTCCTTTGTAGCCCTTATAAGAACTGCCTGCATCAAAGGGCTCAGGCCCAGCAGAGGCTCATCCATGAGCAGCAACTGGGGCTGAGCCATAAGAGCCCTTCCGATGGCAAGCATTTGCTGCTCTCCACCGCTGAGAAAACCTCCTACCCTGTTCTTGAGCCTTGCGAGAGCGGGGAAGACCTTGAAGACATAATCCAATGTCGCTGAAGCTTGGCTCTTTGATGCAAGGTAACCCCCTATCTTGAGGTTCTCAATTACACTGCTCTCCTTAAAAATCCTCCTTCTCTCCGGACAGAGTACCATGCCTTTTCGGGCCCTCTTACTTGGCTTTAATTCTGTGATGTCGTCCCCTTTGTAATAAATGCTTCCCTGAACAGTGATGCGCTCCCCTCCTGACATTTCCTCCTTTTTTTTAATGTCCTCAATGATGCCGGAGAGGGTATACATGAGAGTCGATTTTCCTGCGCTGTTGGCTCCAAAGACACCTACTATCTGGTCTTTTTTACAAGTTATGCTCACATTGTTGAGCGCGAGCATATTCTCGTAAAAAACCATAAGCCCGCAAGCTTCAAGCATATGTCATGACCTCCTCCACCTCTTCCGAGCCGAAGTAGGCCTCTTTAACCTTTTCACTTGCCATTACCTCAGCGGGAGAACCTTCCATAAGCTTTGCGCCGAAGTTCAGGACCATAATCCTTCCGGCCAAACGGAATAGCTCACGAAGCCGATGCTCGATCATTATCAGGGTTATCCCTTCCATCTGCAGCCGCTCCATCAACGGTACCATGCTTGCTATTTCGCTCATGCTGAGGCCTGAGAAAACTTCATCGCAGATTATGATCTCGGGCCGCAAGGCAAGGCATCTGGCCAGTTCAAGCCTTTTGAGATAACCTGTCGGCAATGTTGATGCCATCTTGTATGGAACCTGCGAGTCCCTTTCAAAACCTATCTCTTCAAGGATGTCTATGCTTACGGTTTTCCTGTCCCCGAGGAGGCCTCCGCCCCGCCAACCACCAGTGCGTCTTGCCCTTGGTGAAAACAAGGGGATAACAAGGTTCCTGAATGCCGGCAGGCTGTAATAAGGCCTCATGATTTGAAAGGTTCTGGTAATACCCATATCTGCTATCCGATGAGGGGGTTTTCGGCTTATATCTTCGCCTCTAAAAAGAACCTCCCCTTCATCAAGCCTTACAAAACCTGTAATGCAGTTAACCAGCGTGGTCTTTCCTGATCCATTGGGACCGATTATACCCAGAATCTCTCCCTGCTCGACCTGGAAGCTTATTCCTCCCAGAGCCACTACGCCTCCAAATGTCTTTGAAGCTCTTCTTACTTCAAGGATGGGGGGGTCGGTCATACGCTGGTCCATCTTTCAAATTGTTCGTATTTGCGTCTGCCGTAAACCAAAAGGCCTTCGCTGCGGAACACAACAAAAGCCATAAGTATGAGGGCATAAAATACGATACGAAGGGTTCCGAATGCTCGTAAAAGTTCTGATACAGGAACCAGGATTAAACATCCCAGCACTGGGCCGGCAAGCGTTCCGGCCCCCCCAATAACAGTAGCCGCTATGGGAAGGATTGAAAAGTCAAGCGCAAACAGGGAAATGCCGGACCACATGTAGATATGGACAAGGCAGGCTCCGCTCAAGCAACCCATAGCCGAACCTATGAAGACCGCGATTGCCTTGTAACGGGTTACGCTCATTCCAGAAGCCTTAACAGCCTGATCGTTATCCTTTACTGCCCTGAAAACCAGTCCAAGGTCAAGATTGACAAGCCGCCTCAACCCGAAAAGAACAAGCAGAACCGCGGAAATAACCAGATACTGCTCGACCCAGCGGTTAACAAAGCTGTCTATCCCGGTTATTCCGTCGGTCCCGCCAAAGATATCCAGCGCCTCGATTACCCTTGCAAAAGCTAGTGGATACATCAGTGTTACTATTGCAAAATAGACGCCTCGCAGAGGAAGGCATGGCAATAGAACTAATGTACATATACATGCTCCTGCAACAGTCGCCAAAGGAATGGTTAAAGCTGGAGGTAGCCCCCAGGAGGTATTCATTATGGCGGCAAGATAGCCTCCAACACCCGTAAAAAAAGCCCCCCCAAGTGAAACGAGCCCGAGGAAATGTGCCAGGAAGTCAAAACTTAGGGCAAGAAGCGCATAAATACACACTATTGAAATAACTCTCTGCCAGTATGTCCCGGGCATTACTAAGGGTAGAATCAGCATTCCCAGGATAAGCGCTAATCTCGGAGCCGCCAGGTATGCCAGTTCCCGCCATGACATCAGGGCATAAATGTTTTCGCTCCTGACCTTAATCCCCCTGTCTATTCTTTCTTGCCTCTTTTGCTCTGATTTCACCTTGCAGTTAAACCCTCTCTTCCAGTTCCTTCTGGCGACCGAACAGGCCGGAAGGTTTTATTATAAGGGTAATAATAATCGCCAAAAGAGCTACCACCATCTGGAAGTGGGGTCCCAGGTAAACTACTGTTATGATTTGTGCAAAGCCTATGAGGAAAGCCGCAAGAACGGCGCCCATCCAGCTTCCCAACCCACCAACTATGCATACCGATATTGCCAGAATAAGGACGTTGTATCCGGCCTCAACTACTATGTTGCCCAAGGGCAGAAGAATTACCGCAGCAAGTGCGGCGAGCATTGAACCCAGCGCCATGGCTACTACTGCCATAAAATCCGAGTCTATACCGAGCATAAGCGCCGCCCTTTCATCCTGGGCCATTCCTCTCAGTGCCAGGCCTGTTCTGGTGAATCTTGTGAACAACCACAATAAAAACACTACTGCTGCACCAGCTAATACGACAAGCAACCTGTGAAAATCCACAGGGGTACCCACAATGGAAATGCTCCCATCAATAAAAACCGGCAGAGTATATGTCATTCCCTTGAAGCCACCCCATCGCAACCCTTCCAGGATAGCCAGTCCGATAGCGTAAGATGCTATTATTTCAGATATCGGCATGCCTCTTACGCGAATGAGGACAAATTGATATATCAGGCCTCCCAGGATCGCCGTAAGAGACATGGAAATGCATATACTTAAGAAATAATGGAGTCCTGCCGCCCTTAGAAGCGCCCATGTCACAAATCCGCTTACAACATAAAGTGCCCCGTGAGCAAAATTAGGTACCCTGCTGATACCATAAACAAGTGCAAATCCAAGCGCCATAAGAGCCAGGGCTATACTGTTTATGACTCCATAAATTAAGATGTCCATGTGATGATAGCTACTTTTTCATCCAGGGCGGCAGTTGAATTGCACCCATTGCTATTGTTTTAGGGAAAACCACCACTCTTTTACCTGCCTGCCATTGGAAGATACTGCCGACGGCACCTTCCTTGGGGTCAAGGCTGGGAATTACCTGATGAGTTTTTTTATCGAAGCGGATACGGCCATAGACTCCATTCACATCTGTGTTTTCAAGCGCCAGAACCACCTTGTCAGAATCAATTGTACCTGCGGCTTCAATGGCTTCCTTAAGTACATAAACAGCCATATAGCTGCTGCTGCTGCCAAGCCCTTCAGGCTCTATTTTCCATTTTTTTGTGTAGGCTTCATAAAACCTCATTGTCCAGGGTGTAGCGTTACTGGGAGCATTTCCTGCATTGACAACATTGGCAAGACAGTATTCACCCTTGCCTTTTGTCGCGTCCCAAAACCCGGGTTGTTCTGCGGCGGCGAGAGTGGAACCGAAAGGAAGGGCCGGAACCTGCATGTCGTACCATTGCTTTAGAAGAATGGAACTCTCAGGCATGTCCATCCATATGCTTATTACCTGTGATTCTGTCTTTTTTGCCTTGATCAGCCCCATTGAGAAGTCGCCAGTTCCTGTCGGATATATCTCAGTCCCTGTTACATTCCAGCCCTTCTCAGTAGCCAGCTTGTTTAGGATTTCTCCAGCTGCTCTAGCATGAGCTACGTCCTGCACCATTATGAAGAGCTTATCCAGAACGAAACGTTCCTTTATTTCCATCAAACAGGTCAGGATCTCTTTGACAAGCCACTTGGCCTCTCCGTGAATGCGAAAACAGTACTTGTACTTATCATATTCCTGTTCTACGAGCGCATGGTATTTTGGGCTTAAAGCACCTGTGCTCAGGATTGAAATCTTCTTATGCTTGGAAAGAAGACTCATCGCAGCAAGAGCTGCCTCTGAACGAACCGGGCCTCCAAGGATGAAATCAGCATTTTTTCCTAATATAAGTTTTTCAACCGCCAAAAGGGCTTCACTCACAGGCACACCTGGTTCAAGATCTCTTGTGTCTATTACCTCAACAGCAAAAGGCCTTTTCTCGCCGCCCACATTTACTCCCCCCGAGGCATTTATCTCCTCAACCGCCAGTCTTATTCCCCTCTCAGCATCCCACCCGTAGAGAAATGATGTTGAAAGGGGACAGCCTAGCACGATTGGCTTGGCAGCCATTGTGTTGCTCCAGCACAGGAAAGCAAGGGATACCAAAACTAATAAAATAAATCCGTTCCGTTTGGTCATCATTTCAATTCCTCCGCAATTGTCTTTAAAGGGTTCAAGCCAAAGGAAACATATGCCGAAAAGGCGCACCGGCACCTCTTTTGTCCTTCTTACGACTTAGAAAATGCTTAAGAAATGAATTACTGGCTGCCTGGGATTGAACCTTGCAGGGGCTGGCTCCAACGATGCGAGAGTCTTCTTCGGCCATAATTGGTACCTTGCTTTTAGAGGAAAGGCAAATTCCAACCGATTGATGATAGATGCGGAAGGAGGCTGGTGTCAAGATGGAATTGTCTGTTGCCATTCTCAGGATAGAGCTATAAGCATATTAAAGACTGATGCTTGACTTGAGACACCATATGTTTATTGTTTACGTGTAATACACACAGACGATCTCGGCTGTTTCAAGGTGTAACCGGTAAACTATGTCAGGAAAAAACTATTATAATATTTTAGGTATACCCAAGAATGCCTCTGCAGAACAAATTAAAAAGGCTTACAGAAAGCTTGCACTGAAATACCATCCAGATCGCAACGCCGGAAACAGGGAAGCCGAGGCGATGTTTAAAGAAATTAGTGAGGCATACGCTGTTCTCAGCAATCCCGATAAGCGAAAACAATACGATACCTTTGGTGCTGAAGGATTTCAAAAGCGTTTTACCCAGGAGGACATTTTCAAGGGCTTTGATCTTGGAAGCATTTTCAAGGAATTCGGCTTTGGAGGGGGTTCTCAAAATATCTTTTCCAGCTTTTTTACCGGAATGAACGGCCCTAACTCCCAGTGGGGCTCAAGAAGAGGTGGCAATCCATACGGATCTTGCGGATCTTCCGGTTGCGGGCGCCAAGCAGGAGAAGGTTCCGGCAGAGCTCAAGACCTATATTATGAGCTTCATCTCGACCTTGAAGAATTAACCGAAACAAGGGAAAAGACTATTTCCTATCAGGTGGACGGGAGAAATGAGAAGGTATGCCTCAAGGTCCCTGCCGGAGTTGGCAGCGGGCAAAAACTGAGACTTCAAGGAAAAGGGCAGCCGGGACTTAACGGAAGTCCGGCTGGAGATCTATACATTATCATTAAAGTTAACGAACACAAAATCTTCAGAAGGGAAAATGACGACATCCATGTCACCCAGGAAGTGAAATTTTCAGAGGCCGTTCTTGGGGGGATGGTGGATGTGCCTACTGTCTATGGCAAGACCCTCAAGGTGAAAATTCCACCTGGTACCCAGAACAGGACCAAGCTGAGACTTAAGGGTTACGGCCTCCCCCACATGAGAGGAGGCGGCAAAGGAGATGCATACGTTGAAGTCTCCGTCAAGGTTCCTGAATCTATAACATCTGAACAAAAGACTGCAATCGAAACCCTTGCAGAAACAGGCCTGTAAGAGGAATCCAGAGACCAACAATGAAGGCTCTTTGCGTGTTTTCAGGGGGGCTTGACAGCCTTCTGACCGCCGAACTACTTAGAAAACAAGGGATAGATGTACTGGCGGTCTTCTTTGAGACACCTTTCTTCAAATCTGACAAAGCAGTTATTTCATCCGCCAGGCAGGGCTTCCCGTTCACGGCTGTCGACATAACAGATCGTCACCTAAAAATTGTGAAGGCTCCACCCCATGGGTACGGTTCCCAAATGAATCCATGCATTGATTGTCATGCACTTATGTTTCGTGTGGCAGGGGAGTTGCTGGAGAAGGAGAAAGCCTCTTTTGTTGCTACAGGCGAGGTGCTTGGTCAGAGGCCTTTTTCTCAAAACAGGAATGCATTGAGCGTAGTTGCAGCTGAGAGCGGGATTCCCGATCTGCTTTTACGCCCCCTCTCCGCAAAACGACTTCCATTGACACTTCCAGAGAGAGAGGGATGGGTAAAAAGGGATCTTCTGCTTGATTTACAGGGACGATCAAGGAAACCCCAGATGGAGTTGGCAAAGAGATTCGGCATCACAGAATACGAGGCGCCGGCAGGCGGATGCATCCTTACTGACAAGACGTTTTCACGACGGCTCAGGGACTTAATGGAGTCCCGGAATTGCCGCGATGAAATAAGGCATATTGAGCTCCTCCTTGTGGGAAGGCATTTGCGCACTTCCCCCTTGTTTAAGATAATTGTAGGAAGAGATCATTCCGAAAATGAAAAAATCAGAGCCCTTGCTCAAGAAGAAGACTTTGTTATGACGGCCGAGTTTTTTCCAGGACCCACTGTTTTAATTACAGGCTGTGCAGGCGAAGCGGATTTGAATCTGGCTGCATCTATAACACTCTCCTATAGTGATGCTGAAAAGGGTTGCATCTCCCTTGTCAGGATGGAAAGCGGGGGGCAGAACACACAAATAACCGCCACTGCTCTCCCCAGGGAGTCTTTCAGGAACTGGATGATTTAAAATTCTAGTGCAATCAACTACATCCTTATTTTTGCCTCTGTTTTTTCAGGGTTCTTCTGCAAATACCTGTATCTGCGTACAGCGGAATCGGCAAGTCTTCCAATCACCTGTGAGAGATCTGACTCCCTCCATATCTCTTTGATCTCAGGCAGGGACAAAAGCCTGTCAGATATAGTGAAACATGGATCTGAATCAGGGGCCAAAGCCATGTCCTCGTACCTCACCTCTATGAAACCTTCAAATGCGCCTTCCAGCAGCTCTTTAGCCGCATAAACAAAGAACTTTTTAACATCCTCAGTTGATTCAGCCTTATTGAGGTTCTGTCGCAGCCCAGGAATTACCTTGTTTTCGTACTTGGTGTAAGAACGCATTTTTGCCATTTGTGCCTCCTTTGTCCCCACGGTTGTCAAAAGGTATTAGAAGTCAAACTGAGAAAATCCATCATTTATCTTCTAAACACTGTGAACTTGTTCACCATGTGGTGCGGGCGGTAGGATTCCTTGGCCCGGCGTAACCCTTCCTTGCCCAAGTCCTGCTCTCTGTTGATGAAAGCAATATGAGACCAGGCGTTTTGACAAAACAGCTGGTTTATTGCAGCGTAGAGCCCCTGGATATTTGGGTTTGCCTTTTCAAAATGTATGACAGCAGTGTCTTGAGTCAGAAGTTCCCCCATGGAAAAGGCTTCTACCCTTTTGTTTATCAGTATAACACCTCCCTTCATTTCAAGTTCCTCGAAATGAGTCAAAGATTCTTTTATAGCATAGTCCTCGGACATAAGCTCCTGATTCTCAACGCAGGCCTTAAGTTGACACCACTCCTCCTGCATTTCAACTACACATTCTACCGCCTCAAGATCCATTGGACGGTATTCAAATGAATTGTTGCGCTTGAATTGATTGATATGATTCTTTTTTTTGTGAAGCCTGTTTCCCGAAAGCTCTATGAGGTCCAGGGTGGTATAGACATAATCGCTGTTGTCCCTATCAGCAATCCAGGTGAAACGGTCGGGATCAATGTAAGCATTGATAAATGCTTCAGGGACTCTGCAAATCTTTGCTTGTAACCCTGACTTTTCCAAAGCATTGAACAAATACTCTATAGCTGCGGGTTTATCGCCTAATCCAACAGGAGGGAGAGCAAAAGGAGTGTCTCCCTCCGGGTAACATAATATGAGCAGACATCCGCCGTGCTGAGTCCACACAGGTCTGTAACGATTGCGCCATACGAATAAGTTGGTGAATGAAAGCTCCGATATCCCTGGGTGATCTACCTTAAAATATTTAAAAAAAATTTCCCTGTCGGATAGTTCTATCGGCTTGAACAAATCGGTCATTACTTTAACTATGGTCCCTATGATTGTCTATTGCGGGTGTCGGGTTGCACGCCCTGCATCCATCGCCAATTATTCTCATAAAAAAAGATAGAGGTTGCACTCCTCTGTGTCAAGCTCTGCAGTTTCCCGGTGTATCGCAAGGCAGCATCCAATTGCCGATGGTAATAGCCTAGTCTGTCTATTGCAGATTATGATAGCAGAAAGCTCTAGCAAAAGAATAGAGATTATGCTATGGGTTCTTTTCAGAATGAATATCCCATTTAAGGAGGTGAAAATATTATGGCTAAACTGCTTACTGAAATGGCGGCCGACATTGCGGCCGCGCAGGCAAGCCACGCGACCATGTCTGGAGATGAGATCGGGGAATTTTTAAGAAAGACCTTCAAGACGTTGAGGGACCTTAAGGAGGTTGAGGACACAGGTGCACAAATTGAACAGCCTGACGATGAGGGCGTGGAATCTCCATTGCAGTTGGATCCAAGAAGATCAATAAGACGAAACAAGGTAATATGTCTTGTATGCGGCAAGGAATTCAAACAGCTTACAAGCAGGCACCTCAAAGACCACGGATTGACTCTCAAGGAATACCGAAGGAAGTATGGTTTTTCGGCGAGGGAATCTCTGGCAGCTAAGACCCTAACTAACAAGAGGAAGAAAAAAGCAAAGGAAACCGGACTGGGTGAAAAGTTAAAAAGCGCCAGGAGAGCAAGGGCAAAGAAGCAAGCATCGAGCTAATAGAGGCAAAAACACCATCAGTCCCGGGGATTTCTTTATCCTTGTCCTCTTATTTATTAAATGACTGAATCTCAAATCCTCCTGATGCGGACTGTAACGGCGTTTTTTTTGTCAGGGCACTCCAGGATGAGAGTGTCTTTTTCTGCCCACGGATATTTCCCGCCGAACTGCATTATGCTCAAGGCAGGAAAAATATCGTGATAAAAAAATCCGCAAAGACCTCCGCTATCATAACAGCCTATTGTTAATATCTCTCCCTTTCTGTGTCCTGCGCTGCATTCACCTCGCACATCAATTACTTCGGCTACAAGTGGTTGTATTTGTTCCGGATGATGTGCCATTACACATGTCTCCTTGATTAAGATTTTAAGCTATGGCATCAAGACTGTCTGATCAGAATATCCGAACCGGGAGGTTTAGGCAATGACAACAATACTAGCTATTCAAGGAAGCCCCAGGATCAGGGGAAACACAGCTACACTTCTTAAAAGCGCCATCCGTGGGGCAAGAGACGCAAATTGCCATGTGGATGAGATAGTTCTCAGAGACCTCAAGATATCGCCATGTCTGGAGATCTATGGTTGCAGGAACACAGGCAGATGTGTAATAAAAGATGACTTCCAGCAAGTATACGATATGCTTATTTCCTGCGACGCAGTGATGTTGGCGTCTCCTATTTTTTTCTATACCGTAAGTGCCCACACCAAGATCCTTATGGATCGCTGCCAGTCTCTGTGGGTGAAAAGGTATTGGATTGAAAAGGCCCCTTTTGGGGTAAGCCAAAAGGCCAGAAAAGGCCTTTTCATCTCTGCCGGTGCAACAAAAGGAAAACGTCTATTTGAGGGAACGCTCCTTACGGTTCGTTACTTTTTTGATGCACTGGACGTGGAACTCTGGCGTTCACTGCTTTACAGAGGGCTGGATTTTGAAGGAGATGTCAATGAGCATCCTTCTTATCTGCAAGATGCATACGAGGCAGGAAAACAACTTGCTGAGCAGACCATCTTTAAGGCCTAACCGCCTTCAGATAAAGGCTTCGTATATGCTCAAAATGGTTTCTATGTGTTCGTATTTTCCACCAGACACTGCCTCTGTTCTCTATGCGCCATGGAGCAATTCCCGAAGGTATATCACCAACAAGAAGCGAGGCTATATTTGAGATAGCATATCCACTGAACTTGCCACCCGTGTTTCCGCCCAACCAGTTTTGCGGAGGAGATATTTGACTTGACCAGGAAAAAGGATCTGAAAATAAAAGTTGCGCATTTTTTGGTGCTGCAACCCTGTCAATCTCCTTAAGGTGAGCGAGTGGAAGCGAAACTTTATCTATAACATTGAGAGAGGCTATGGTGTTAAAAATTCCGGACTTGAAGGGAAGTGCAGTTACATCTCCGACGATGAATTCCACCCTTCCGGAACACAGATGATCGGGCAGGGCGACCTCAATTTCATCTTCAAGCAGCCCTTCCATTGGCAGCCTGACTTTAACGCTGCCTCCCATGCACAACTCTCTGGCTTTTTCCACAAAAGCGCGGGACATATCAACACCAACGCTCAGGCAAGACCTTTTGCCCATCTCAAATGTAAAACGACCCACAGAACATCCTGCATCCAACGAAAGTCCACTTATTTCACCTAAAAGTCCTGCCCATTCATTGTAAGCGCTGCTTGATTCGGGATCATTCCAGCAATCGGAGTAATGGCTCCAGAGATACGAAGCCATCATTTTCGGTTGTTCATAGATTGATTTTTCAGCGCAACAGTCTTTAGCAAGAAGCGTAGCTACACCTTTATCCACCGTGTATCTCCTTCTGCATAATCTGCATTCAAGAAAACCTTGCAAAATATCGCTTACTGTTTTCTCAACTGCATGCGAAACAAGATCACCTTGTTCAGGAAGGCATGACGGGCAGGTCAGATAAGGGATAAGTTCTTCTTTCATTCTTTTATCATGAAAACTGCCCCGAGGGATTATCAGTGGATGACGCCATGGTCTCTTGTTTCCCTCTGGGCAG
Organism: Desulfobacteraceae bacterium; assembly: GCA_003599015.1. Taxonomy (GTDB): domain Bacteria; phylum Desulfobacterota; class DSM-4660; order Desulfatiglandales; family Desulfatiglandaceae; genus CG2-30-51-40. The sequence continues at coordinate 11,298 of QZIK01000057.1, forward strand.
TATCACACACCTTATGCCGGTGCGTGGCAAGAAGGTGAATGGCAGGCCGGCGCATGACACGACGGCGAGTGGCATGACGGCGCGTGACAAGAAGGCGCATGACAACTGGAAGCATAGGAAACTCTCTTCTCAACTCTTTTGATCTTCACCAAGTAAATCACCTCCTTTCTTTATCAGGGTTCCGGATTGTCAATCTCTAGGTATCCGGCCTCCAACAGTTCTCGGAATGCCTCAATGCAGAAACTCTCCCCTGTGCCTACTGATTTATTCCCCTCGCCTCCAGGCTCTTGGAGCATCAAGGCTATCTCTCCAAGGGTATTTTTTCCATCACACAAAGAGAGGAATTCAATTATGGCTAATTCAACTCGTGCGGTTTCCAGTTGATCACCGAACTGCACAAACAGCATCCCTGTTGGGCTGGGATTATATTTCTGGAACCATTTCCCGGCCTTGAGATCTAAAATAATCACATGCAGGTCAAAATCAAATTTTTCCGCGATTGATCCGGCAGACTTAAGAGGTTTAGTGGTCATATCAATATGTTTTACATCATTCGAATAACTGTTACGCACCCGTGGACTCTTTGCCGCCTCAAGGCATAGCTGCTCGTACTTCAATACTGCGGCAAGGTGATCAAGCCGCCTGATCCCGGACTTATTTCTGGAAAGCTCTGCAAATTCAACAAAATGATTATAACAGTCCTGCGGCGTAAGAATAAGCTCCGATCTTCTTTTGCGCCTCTTTAACCAAAAGAGCCATTCAATAAAAAGCCTGGAAACCGATACCTCCCTCTCAAGGCTGAGGAGCAAAAAGGAACGTGGGAACAACTGAACCATCAGAGGAAAATAGCCAGCCAAAAGATACAGCTCATCAAGAGGAAGGCCTTTACATGGAACATTAAAAAAGGAGCTGAAAACAACTGGATCAGAGTTGATGAGCGCCTCGTCCTCATCGAGCCTTTTCCCTGAGTCGAACTCCAGTCCAAGGGCGAAATAGGTGTCAACTCTCCTCACCAGATCTCTAGCATATCTCCTGTGAAGATCTGTGCCGGGCAGCACCGTGGGCATCTGAATAAGGGTGTTGTTGTTCCCTATGATCCCTGTGCGCAGTGCCATAAAAAGGGTCGAGTCAATGTCCTTCCGTTCCTCTTCCGGAAAACCTATAACAAAGCTGAGTGTAGGAATCAGCCCCTCTTCGGTTGTTTCATAAACCCTTTTATAAAGGACATCCTCGTCAATACGTTTCCTTATGAATTTAAGCGTTCTTTTGGAGCCAGAGTCAATTCCGTAACACATGCTCTCGCATCCGGCTTCCTTCATGAGTCTGAGCAGAGGTGGATCTACAGTGTCCAGCCTGGATATGCAATACCATGGGATAAAGCTGAGTCCTTCCTGAATCACCTGCCTGCAAAAGGATTCCACAAAGTCTCTTTTGGCTGTGAACTGGTCATACGCCAGAACAAAGCACTCTGCACTAAAATCATCCCTCATGCGGCGCATCTCCGCTATAAGCCGCTCAACCGAAAAAACTCTGGGCTTTCTGCCCCACAAAATAGATTCTGAACAGTAAACACAGTTGTGAGGACATCCCCTGCCTGCCTCCAGGATCGCAATGGCCCTGGGAAGCCCGCATGCGTCACGATAGACAGAAAGCGGCTCAACATAGCCATATTCGGGCAAAGGAATGGTATCGAGGTTGGCAGCGAACTGTCGGTCCTTGTTTCGAAAAGCCGTTTGGCCTCTGCGAAAGGAAACCCCTTCCACTCCTTCCCAGCCCCCTCCGGAATCCAGGGTTTCAACAAGTTCCGGAAAGGTCTCTTCCCCCTCGCCTCGCACTATTGCGTCTATCCATGGATAACGAGTCAGTGTTTCAATGTCCACAAAAGAGGCATTGTGACCACCGATTACTATCTTGACTTGCGGTTGAATGATTTTTATTTTTTTTGCAATGTTGATTACAGAAGGGTAGGTTGTACACTGGGCTGAAAAACCGACCAGGTCAGGGGCGTGTTCAGCTATCATCTCCGCACAATCGTCATATATTTTGCTTCCGGATTTGAGTGTGCCCCTTCGAACAGCCAGCACAAGGTCAAGAATTTTTACGGTGTGGGCACTATTCTTTAGTGTTGTCGCCAGGTTTATAAGCCCCAGGGGGGGCAGATTGTACATAGAGGAAAGAAAAAAAGGAGGAAAAACCAGTATGATCCTCATAATTCATCCAACTGCAAGGAGTTATTATTGAACTGCCCAGATCAATCCCGTCAAAAATGCCCTGATTGCCTGGAATGCCAAATGTGCAGCCGCACTCGCTGCAGATCTTGCACGAGCAAGGGCGGCACAACATCCGGTGAAACCCTGGGACCTTGCGTGACCTACGGTGAATATTTAAAGTGGAAAGAGAAACGTAGCCCTAAAGACTTATTTCATATCATCAATCTTCCTCAACCAAGATAGTTTCATGCTTCTCGGACGCAAATTCGATTCCTATTCCATCCATTCCAGTTTTTTGGAGGCAGAAATTTTCTCCAAGATAAAGCCTTCGAGCCTTTCTGCTCATTGCAATTTCTTCAGGCGAGCCTGATTTCAGTATCCTGCCCTCATTTAAAATATAGGCCCTGTCGCACACATGGAGAGTTTCCCTCACATTATGATCGGTTATAATAACTCCGATCCCCTTTTGTTTTAGCTGTCTTATTACGTTCTGTATGTCAATTACGACTAGCGGATCTATGCCTGCGAATGGCTCATCCAGGAGAATAAAGGAAGGAGACATCACAAGCGCCCTTGTGATCTCCACCCTTCGTCTTTCTCCTCCGCTGAGTGAGTAAGCCTTGTTTTTTGCCAGATGGGCCACGTTGAGTTCTTTGAGCAGCGATTTGAGGCGAGCCTTGCGCTCCGAGCCTGAAAGAGGAAGGGTCTCCAGGATTGCAAGTATGTTTTCCTCAACGGTAAGCTTCCTGAATATCGAAGGCTCCTGCGGCAGATACGTTATGCCTCTCCTGGCGCGCTCATACATGGGCAGATGCCCTATATCTTCTGAATCAAAAATGACCTTGCCTGTATCAGGCTTTATAAGCCCGATGATTATGTAAAACGTTGTGGTCTTACCGGCACCGTTAGGTCCCAAAAGCCCAACGACCTCACCCGGGCATACATTGAGACTAACATGATCCACAACCGTCCTGCCGCCATAGGACTTTACCAGGTCAATCGCCTCCAGCACCGTGAACCATCCTCCTCGTCAACTTGCTGCCTTTAAGATATTAAAAGACGGCAACCCTTTATTGTCCCGGACTCGCACCATCGTTACATTGGAAGACCGTCTTGGCAGGTAAGACCTTGAGTCTATTCTGTTTATTATCAATGATAATCATGGGTTCCGTGGATTATCTTTATCCCTGTCTTTTCTTCCACTATTGCTGCAAAATCTTCGGGTTTCCCGTAGGGGCAGCCGGGCTTGGCTTTGGAAAGGCATGTGCTGAAGTATATAAGATCCGGTTTGATCCCGGACATCTTAATGGCCACGCCAATATTGGCCGCGATAGTCCTGCCCGGGCATTCACAGCGGGAAAATCCAACCACCTGAACCGGTTCCTGGAAACTGCCTTCACCAAGTGCCGCCGCCTTGAGACAGCGCCATTCAGCGGAACAACCATATCCGCTGTCCATGTAAGATCCACAACCAACTATCAGAACCTTTTTCACCAGGACACCCCCTTAATTTCTTTCAATACCTATGGCGGCCTTTGCCGTCAAAATCTCCATATAAAATCCTCTCCACGGTCTTTAACATAGATACCATACTTTTTGCCAGCTTGATCTTTGCCACAAAAGAGCAAACCTATCAGCTTTCTCTTATGCGTACTATTTGCCCCTTGGAATCCTCTCCATCTCATACACCTCCGTCTCCTCATTATAACTTTGGTGTCCGCTGGTTACATCTTAGATCATTCCCCCATCACCGCGGCATCAGCGCGAACACACCCCAGCCCAGATATTCACGCGTGTACGCGGCGTAGCGCACTGGTTCCGAGGTCAGTTTGGCTCGAACATCTTTCGCTAACTCGTCGTCGGGATTGGCTTCAAGCCATCGGCGCATGGTGAACCATTTGGCCGCCTCGTATCTGTCCCAGCCGTCTTGGTCAGCCAGAACCATTTCAACGACGTCGTAGCCAAGGTGGCCGAAAGACGCGAGAAGTTCTGGAAGCATGAGAAAGTCGGAGATTGCGTTGGCAAGACACCCCTTGGCAACATCTTCCGTCGGCGGCAACTGCCTCCAGTAGGGCTCACCAATGAGGATGATCCCAGCGGTGCGCAGGCTCCGCGCCAGAAGCTCGATAGTGCCGGCAACTCCCCCACCTATCCACGTGGCGCCGACACAGGCTGCCACATCGACCTTTTCATCGGCGACATATCCGGCAGCATCGCCATGGATGAACGTTACTTGGTCGGCGACGCCGAGTTCTTCAGCACGTCGTTTCGCGTACTCGGTGAACAACTGGCTCATGTCAATGCCGGTGCCTATGACGCCGTGATCGCGTGCCCAGGTGCACAGCATCTCCCCCGAACCGCTGCCCAGGTCTAGCACCCGGACCCCCGATTCAAGACGCAGCGCCGCCCCAAGAGTGGCGAGCTTTTCGGGTGTTATCGGGTTGTGGATACGGTGAGCACTTTCAGTGATGTTGAAGATCCTTGGAATATCCAACGTAGAAAATCTCCTTTCGAGTGTGAATAGATTCGGTTCACTGCCTCAACGCCCCGGTTGACGTGGAGCGCGCCGAACAATCGGATTAACCATAAGAAATCCGCTTCGAGCGCTCGCGTCGAACCGATTGTTAGGCTGATATACAAATTTGCACTTCGTTACGCGTTCAACAATCGCCGTTGCAGCAGGGACTGCATGTCGCGACGGCCGTCAACAATAAGAAGGACGTACACGATGTTTTCCATGACCCGGTAAAAGATGCGATAAGGTTTAAAGAAAATATCTCGGTATTCGCGAATCCCCAGAGCCAGCAACTCTTTCGGATAGACACCCCGTTCGGGGAACTCAGACAGGCTTGAAAACATTTTCTCGATCTGCCCCAGAACGCAGCCGGCTTATCACATCCTCAGCAGGCAAGACCTTACCTTCCTCAATTTGGCGCATCCCGAGGACCAGAATTTTCAAGAGAGCCATTGACTCCTGAGTTTGCTCGTAGCTCTCGATGTCCTGTAAAACTATCTTGGCTTCGCCATGTTGGGTGATGACCAGTGGTTCTCGATGTTCACCCAATTTCCTTACGATTTCATCCGCACAGTGGCGCAGAACAAAAACCAAGGTGCGTGAACTGCGCAAATTGGCAACGTCGCTTCATGCAGCCATCTCAGTGGCCATCAGCCGCAAGGGGCCATGGCACCTGTCCCGGACGCTGGCAACGCAAACTGGCATGACCAATAAATGGCTCAAGGATCAAGGGCTTCTATCTGTCAAAGAGCTCTGGGTTCACATTCACTACCCGGCTACGGCCCGGTAATCTCTGTGAACCGCCCGGTGCGGACCCGCATGCCGGGTGGTGGGGGGCTCGGGGGCTAATCCCCCAGGCTACCCGATTAAAATCAGCTATTATCAGACTGCCTTTTCAAGACGTTCTGCTACCCAGACCTTGATTATGGATTGTCTGGGTACTCCCAAACGTCTTGCTTCTTTATCCAATAATTGAATCATCCATAAAGGGAAATCCACATTTACTCTTTTTTGTTCCTGCTCAGGTCTTCTTGCTTTTGATAAATCAAGATACTTAGAAATATCCTCGCCTTCATCAAATTTCCTGTCAATTTCTTTAGCCTTGATATCCTTCATATATATTAACCTCCTCTTTTCTCGACCGACGCACTGAAATAATTCTTGTCTTGTTGCTCCTGTAAGTCATAATTCCAGACCAATATCTTTCTGAAATCTTGCCTATTACCAAAAATCTTGGTTCATCGCTTGTTTTTAAAGGAATCTCAACAAGATCAGGGTCATCGCAAAGAGCTTGTGCCTCATAAAAATCAATCCCATGCTTTGACTTATTGATATCGCTCTTCTTTGGGTCAAATTCAAATTCCATGTATAAATATTATACCTTAGATATACCTATGTCAACAAGATTTTTTTCTGATTCAAGGGTAGTTCAATATATCCACAGGAGGGGATTAAATCAGTTCAAATGTAAAAAGAGTGCTGACTCCGTTCAATGGGCCTTCCACCGATATTCTTTTAAGGTTGCCATTTGATGTCCTGATGCATCGCGTCGCCCTAAAGGTCAGGGACAAACATGTCCTTCGCCTCATAGGCAAATACCTGCGCGCCGGAGTAAGCGTCGATGGCCGTCTCATGTCAACCAGAAAGGGAGTGCCGCAGGGTGGGCTTCTTTCACCGCTTTTGGCCAACATCCTCCTGGATGATCTGGATAAAGAGCTTGAGAAACGTGGACATCGTTTCGCCCGCTATG
>QZIK01000087.1 GCA_003599015.1 Desulfobacteraceae bacterium
AATAACAAGGCCCGATTGCAAATATCTTTTCACTATAGTACTGTGATGATCTGGCACGAAATTTCGGAACAATCGACTGCCAAAGCTAGTTGTTATACCCTTGTAGAAAAGTCCAAAATCCTTGATTAAAAAGGGAACACCTCGAAATGGCCCCTGCGGCAAACCTTTTTGAATCAATCGGTGTGCCTCCTCATACATGCACAGGACTACAGCATTTAGAGCAGGATTTCGTTCTTCGACTCGTTCAATCGCTGCCTCGAGCAGTTCTTTGGGAGTCACATCCCCTATGCGCACCAATTCGGCCAAACCGATTGCATCATAGTGTTCATATTCATTGAATGCTGCCATAGTTATCTCCCTGTATAATCTGAATTAAGTTAGACTTAGTACACTCCCGAACACATCACATGGCCCTGTGTAAGCGCGTTATCCAGGTTCTTTTAAATCAAATACTCCAGCTCCGAGACCATGATTCGAATTGTGATATTTAAAAAATATTGATATTCAAAAAGCCCTAATTGGCATGTTGTTCCGTCAAAAATTGACTCAGAAGTCTCATGAGTCGCAAAGCAGGAACGAAGGTGCGGCCTCCCAGTACATCCGGAACCCAGATTGCCTAAGTTAGAATAACGTCATGGATATCTTGACGTAATCCTCCAAAATATAAATGCTTTCCCAAAATGTTCAGTCTGCGAGCATCTGTATGGCCTCGACCGAGCATGAATCGATTCAATAATCTATTCAGATTTTATCGGGAACTTTCTATTCCTTTTCCAAGTATCTATCCGCCAGAGGGTCTTTGCCTTCCCGAAACATGGAACCAAAGGAATAAAACATTCCAATGTCCTTCAAAGTACAAAAATGCATGCCTTTCTTGCTTCCTATCATCATCAGTGGCTGGGCTTTGGCCACATTTAGTTCGCCTGCCGCATTGAGCACTTCATCGGCCACTTCTAAGCGCAGCACCTTGCCGAGGATGAGTACGAAATCTGGCTCCGCATATTCTTTGAACAAGGTGCATTCCATCCAGGCATAGCTTCCGGCGATCCCAGGTGCCCGGATGGTTTCAGAGCGTTTTTCACCAAGCCCGGCCACCTCGAACTCATCCACTTCGGGGGGCGCAACCTTGGCCGTTGGCACGATCTTGTCGGAAAAATCCACACCGACCATGTTCACCACGAACTCTTTGGTCTCCCTGATATTGATCAGGGTATCTCGTCTTGTGGCCGACGCAATGCAGATAAGATCCAGAGGACGGAGTATGGGCATGATACAGGAATAGGGTGCTATGTTGCGCACACCACCATCTTTGCTCAAGGTTGAAATGAGAGCCACAGAGAGCGGCATGATGCCTTCTCGCATAAAGGTTTTTAAAATCATGATGTTCCCTCGGTTCCTGTTCCCCGCTGGAAAACCTGGCGATCATTTTTTGCTGAATGGCCTTCTTACCGCCCACCAGGTCCATGAGGGGTTTTGGGGGCCGATCCAGTCCCAGCATCCAGAACAGGCTTGCATTCGATTCGTCGGAATCCACGACAACGACATGTTTGCCTTGCCTCTTGAAGCCCTGCGCCAGGAGGGCCACAATGTTGCTCTTGCCGCTTCCGCCCTTTCCGCAAACACATATCTTCATGTTACAGTCTGAAAGGAACGGGGAAGTTACCATATCCGCCAGACAATGCGGTCGGCCTGCTTCTCTCCTCTGGCCTTTTCCATGTGCCGTAGCGCTGCGAATTCACGCTCCAGTTCCTTCCACGTGACCCTCCCCCCGAGTCGCTCCATCAGCCTCGGAGGTTCGATGCCGCCAGTCTCCTTTAAAATGGCAAGGATCTCCGACTGGATTGACGTCAGGCACCCGGATCCACCGAGATGTTTTTCAAGGGATTTGGCACTGTGTACGGCCCATGGATCGCAGGTTCGAACGGGCGACAGCACATCCATGTAGCAATCTTCACAAAGCTTCTGACCCAGATGCTCCTTTTCTTCTCCCGGATCAATCGAGTTTTGACAGCGATTACATTTCATGGGTTCTCTCCTTGTTCGCTGGTTATGCTGTCTTGAGGCCCCCTGTTCAGTTCCTCTAACAGGTAAGCGGCGCAGTAGGCTGCAGTCGGCCCTCCGCCCATGAGAATCGCCACTCCTGCCGCTTCCAATATTTCTTCACGGCTGGCCCCCAATCCCAGAGCGCCTTTCACGTGGGTCCGGATGCAGGGCTCACAGCGAATCGAAGCTGAGATACCCACCATGATGAGTTTTTTCGTCTTCTCGCTCAAAACCCCTTTGCCGGAGGCAGCTCCATGCAATTCAGAGAATGTGCGCATCACATCAGGGAGTCCGTGTCGAAGGTCTTCAAAGGCTGTTTCCAGGTCTCTTTTCATATCCTCTCCCTCCTTTTTCTCTTTAGTGCTCAAAAAAAAGACCATGACGCTGAGGCCCTTCAGAGCCTGCTACCTTCATGGTCTTCGGACCGAGTTTGAACCCTATTTCCGCTCAAGGCATGCTGTGATGAATCAGGAGGAATTCGGCCTCTTCGATGACGTCGAAATGGTGTTCCTGCAGGGCTTTGAACCGCACCGCCATGCCGGGCCCCAATTCATGGATCTGGCCTGCTACGCTCACCCTGATCTTCCCTGAGAGCACCAGACATACCTCTGCTGTGTTCTCGTGACGTTGGGGATCTGATTCCTTTCGCACCCCGGGGCCAGCGCGTATGTGATACGCCTCGAAGTTCGGAAACCATATGTGTGTACCAACCAACGCCCCTGTCTGAAAGGACTTGGTACTCGCCGTCTCACACTGGGCCACCTCGGCCAAGCGTATCAACTCGCTCGAGGACAGCTGCAATACGCTGCTCAATGCCTCGATGGTATCAATGGTGGGGTTGGCGTCGCCCCTTTCGATATTCGAGACCGTGGCCCGGGTCAAATTGGCCTTCCTGGCCAGTTCCTCGGCCGTGAGCCCCCACTTCTTGCGGAGATTCTGGATCACGGAAAAATCGAATTTTTTCATGCAGAAATCCCATCCGTGTCGAAAGTCTCCTCAGATGTATATTAAATTATGCTAAATGTCAAATAAAAAATACAATCGGCCTTCGAAATTTGTCGTGCAAAGGGTGCTTTTTATTCTCTGCGATTCGCTTTTTTCATTGAAAAATGCAATTTCGAGGATAATCTCTTGCGAAACAGACAGGCGCGAGTCGCTGTAGGACCTCATTTGTGCAGGACGACATTGCAGCCATCGCGTTCCCCTTTTGATCGCCATAGATTTTTGAATGCCCCTGTCTTTATCGTTCAATGCAGGGGAGTTTGTGCTTCTCGAGGTTCCAGTAAATGCAGTTTTTCGGAAATGTCCGACAGATCTCCATATATTTTCCGGAAACCGAGGTCACGACAAGCGGGCCTTGCCAGTACTTTTCGAGCGTCTCTTTGGCTTCCTCGCATGTAACGTAGCGGGCCTTACCCACGTCGACCAGCCCTTCAGCCAATTCGTCCAGGAAGACTGATTCCGCATACTTCGAATCGGGATGGACCTCATCGCAGACTCTCCTACCAGCAGCGCATTTCTGTGCATCCTGTATCAGTGTTACCGCCTCCTCAATGGTGATTTTTCTGGGATGAAGCTTCTTGATCTTTTTGGCTATTGCCAGGCCGATCGGCGAGCCCGGTAAGGGGTCCTTAGTTTTTTCTAGAATTGCAAACGTTTGCTCAATATCCCGGCAAATCTTCCCCGTAATATAGTCCTTCACCTCTGCCATGACCTTCTCCTCCTTAAGGGTATGGTTTACTAACATTCGGGATTCTATGGTTGCCCATTCTCGAAATCATGCAAATGGCTGTTGCATGAGCATAAATCTTTCCGGCCTCGTCCTCCAACGTACCTTCTGAAACACCTAGTTGTTTCGAGCAATGAATGACCTTCGCCCGCGCCTTCACCGTTGTTTCCATGGGAAGCGGTTTGAGCATCTTTACGTTGAGATCGATCGTTCCATATGTATCTCCCGGCGCGAGCATGCTATGTACCGCACATCCCGTGGCAGAATCCAGTAAAGTGGCCATGAACCCACCATGAACAGTTCCCATGGGGTTCAAATAATTGGCGTCGGCCTTTGCCTCGAATTCGGCATAGCCCTTTTCGGCCCTAACCAATTTCATTGGGACAGTTCTCGCCATGGATGGATGAGGGATCTCTCCCCTGATCACTCTCTCCAATAACTCCAATCCGTTCAGCCCCTTTGGTTCATCAGTATTCATATCAGCTCCTTTTGAATGCGAGAGATATTTTGCCAACGGACATAGATGTATGATTGGCCGCTACAAAATTCCAGTAAAACCGCAAACCTTTTAGATCCCGGGCCGGTTGTTTCTTGCCACGGTCGAATGATAGCTGCAGCGTGGAAGTTCCCCGTCCTTCTTGGCAAATGCCCTTCTCAAGATCATTCTTACTGTGTGGACAGAACCGTCTTGGGGACGTATTCCCGAGAGGCATCTTTTTGTCCTCTTTTTCGATGTTCATTATAATCGCTTCTCAGTTCGGGGAACTGCGTGTACATGTCCAAACGTTTACCACAACCAGCAGTCCTGTATAATTCAAGGAGTTGCTAACGACATGCGGACACTTCATTTCCTCCTATTTGTGGGGTCCACTTTGCTACTCATCAGTCGGAATTGTGATGAAAATAGCTCTTGACAACTGAATTCTGAAGTGGCAATTTAGACATAAATGAGGTGGATCGTGCCACTTCCGGAGGCAAAAATGAAAAGGGTAACCATACTGGCCATGCAGAACACGATAGCCTTCACTGTAATCAGCCCCATGGACGTGTTCACCCAGGCTGGAGTGATGTGGAATCATTTCAATGGCCGAGAAAGCACGCCCTACTTCGACGTCAATCTGGTAACAACCGTCGGCAAGCCCTTTAAGTGTTTGAATGGACTCAGAATAGTGCCTAACGGATCTATTCACGACGTGAAGGAGGCAGATCTGATTGTGGTGACTTCCATTTTGGACATCCAAAGGACCCTGCGTCTTCAATATGAAGCCGTCGATTGGCTGAGAGAGCTGTATCAGAAAGGAGCCCACATCGCTACAATCTGTTCCGGAGCATTCGTGCTGGCGGAAACAGGATTGCTGAACGGTAAAACGGCCACCACTCACTGGGGGTTTGCAGATCAATTCAAGAGGCGGTATCCCCAGATTCGGCTCAAGCCTGACCGAATGATCACGGACGAAGGGGATCTCTTTTGCTCGGGGGGCTACGGCGCGGCTATGGATCTTTCTCTCTACCTTGTTGAAAAGTATTGCGGTCATGAAGTGGCTGTGCAATCCTCGAAATCACTGGTTTCCGATATGAACCGGCTCTTACAGACACCTTATGCCGCCTTTCAATTTAGAAAAGACCACGGAAACGATAAGATCCTCAAAGTTCAAGAGTGGATCGAGAGAAATTTTGATAGGAATTTTTCCTATGAGGAGTTGGCTCGAAAGAACGGTATGAGCCGTCGCACTTTGGAGCGACAATTCAAAGCAGCCACAGGAGAAACGCCCCTCACCTACCAACAGAGCATTCGGGTTGAGTCCGCAAAGCGAATGCTGGAGGAAGGGATTCATTCCTTTGATGAAATTACATACCGGGTAGGTTATGAAGATCACAGCACCTTCCGCAAGATATTCGTCAGGCAGACCGGCTTGGTCCCAAAAGAGTATCGGAAAAAGTTCCAGAGGGTGCGCGTTGGATAGCAAGCTGTGCGGCTTTCTGTGCTTTGCGGTTTTGACTTGAGAAACGGGCTCGCTCTATCTATTTTCCTGGGAAAGCCAGCCAAGTGCCTGCCCTCAAATTCCTATTTCTAAACAAGACTATAACGGCTCATCCAGGCATTTCTGGTGATTCTCATTTTCAAAACATTCCATATTTCATCTCGAAACGGGCGAGCGCCTCTGTTGACCTGAAACACCTTGAACCCAACTTTTCGATAGGTAGCGATAGCAGATTGATTGAAATCAAAAACGCCGAGCGTGATTTCAGACATCCCCAACCCATCAAAGGCGTATCTCACGGCGCATTCGATCATCTGGCTGCCAAAGCCTCTTCCCCGATACCCGGAGAAGATCAGGACCCTGCCAAGGACGCAATTTTTGTGCCCGTAATCGATGTCCATCAATTGAATGTGGCCGATCGTCTCGGAATGGCCCTTCAAGACGGCCTTGAAAACCTTGTGTGACGGATCTTTTCCACAAGTTTTGGCCAACGTGTCCATGATTTGGGCCATATCCAAAGGGAAGCGATACTTCGGGCCCGCCCATTGGAGAAGGAATCGGTCATCGGGAATCTCCCGGATAAGCTGGAAAGCGTCTGTCTCATCAAAAGGTTCCAAATGGAGCATGTCTGAGGACTCCGTGGCGAGATCATTTTCGATTCTTGGCCTCTACGCCGGATCGCGTTCGCGGCATTCAACCGGTAGGGTGAGTGAGGCGCAGCCCATGTTTGATATTTACAGCATTCCGATCTTTCTCTCAAGTCGTCTCAATCTCTTCCTTCACGCTGACGACGATCTTGTACAGAACCGTCAGGACAAGCCCTCCAAGGCTGTAAATCCCAAAGGTGATGACTATCTCGGGGAGCGTAGGTTCGTATTGGGTCACCTGTTCCAGAGGATTGGGTATGAACCCGGCTATGACCAGACAAAGCCCCTTGTCCATCCAGAGGGAAAGCAGCGAAATAGCGCAGATCACCTTCAAGGCGCCATGGTCTCGCCTCGTTTTGGGGATCAGGAGCAACAAAATCGCCACGAGGCTGAGAACCACGGATAACCACATATAGGGAACGAGTCTACCTTTGCCGTCCAATCCTGCAAAGAGATAGGCAAAAGAATGCATATGGGAGGGGATGTTGCTGTAAAAGGCCGTGAAGATCTCCATGAGGAGCAAGAAGAGATTCAGGATCATTGTGTAAGTCATGATTACAGAGAGTTTTCGAATGACTTCGTCCCCCACATCAAACCGGCTCACCCTGCGCAGGATGAAGCCCAAGAGAATCAAGATGGCCGGCCCGGCAGCGAAGGCCGATGCCAGGAACCGCGGCGCGAGCACGGCCGTTAGCCAGAGATGCCTGGCCGGAAGGCCCGCATACAGAAAGGCCGTGACCGTGTGGATGCTGACGGCCCATGGGATCGAAAGATAAATTAGGACCTTGACCCAGCCCTGAGGCTTGATCCCCTTCCGTTCCGCCGACAGGACGTTCCACCCGATCAGGATGTTCAAGATGAGATACCCCATCAGGACACTGGCATCCCAGAACAAAATGGAATTGCGCGAGGCATACAAAAACAGGTTGACCAGCCTGGCTGGATAGCCCAGATCTACGGTCACGAACAGCATGCTCATAATGATGGCTGCAACAGCCAGGAATTCGCCGACAATGGTGACTCTCCCGAACACCTTGTCGTTGTGAAGATAGTACGGGATCACCAGGATTACTGCCGATGCGGCGATTCCGACGAGAAAAGTGAGCTGTGAGATGTACAGCCCCCACGACACATCCCTGCTCATGCCTGTGACTTTCAAACCCTCTTGGAGCTGAAAGGCGTAGGCAAACGCCCCGAGCAGAACCATAAAAGACAAGAAACCCAGCCAGCCCCAATAGCCTGCACCCCCCCGAAGAGCCCGATCGATCATATGCAATATGCCTCCCTGTTCTCTGGTATACGTTTGGATGAAACCGGCAGCCCGGCGGGCTGCCATGGTTTCGTAAGATCTGACCTCATACCATAAGGGAATTAAATGGGAATTAAGTGGGGCTGAATTGGGATGGCGATTTCTGTTTGGTTGTGTTCCCGGTCAGATTTCGGTACAGGGAAAGGGTATCTTGTTGCAAGGGGAGGCCAAGGTCATCGATAATGGCAGCCCTGCATCGTTCGAAGGTCTTGATGACGTGGGAACCATTTCCGAGAAGGGCATGACACTTCATAAGAATCACATAAGCGGCCTCTTCGTATTTGTCGATCGTAAGGAGTTTTTCCGCATACTGGATGCACGCGTCCCACCTGCGTTCTGCTTGAAGGAGATCCAGGATCCTTGAAACGGCAAAAAGATATTTTCTTTCGATCCGCTCCCGATCTTCGATGAGCCATTCCTCGTAACGATCCTCTTCCAGCAAGGGGCCTTTATAGAGGTATTCAGCCTGCAGATAACGCTCCAAGGCCTTCTTTTTGTCGGTCTTTTCTTCACGCTCGGCCTGATCCGTGTGCTTCAGGAACTCCAGACAGTCGATGTTCCCCCCTTCCCCAATCCGCAAACCATAACTGTCGTCTTGCCGCAGAATGTAGGATGAAGGGATGCCCCGTTTGAGGTTCGGTTCAAGCACCCTTCTTAAGAAATGCAGGGCCACATGAAATCGACCCCTGGACCGGGCTGCATCCTCCCGGGGCCAGGCCAGCTCCAACAAGACATCCCTGGAGATGGCGCCATGATCCTGATGGAGGGCCAGGTATTTGAAAATCCTGGCTGCTTTTGCATTTCGCCAAAAATCAGAAGGGATTTCCCGGTTGCCGATCGTCACCTGGAATGGACCCAGGAGTCGAATCTTCAGCGGGTGGATGCCCTTCTCGGGGAAGATATCCACGAGGGCATGGATCTTGTGCCCGCTTGGGGCCGCTGGGTCGACCAGTCGGTTACGGAGGGACTCCAAATCCTCGGGCTCTGCCTGCTGCAACAACCTCTCGATAGAGGGCCGTTTGATGCCACGGGCATGGCACGCTGCGAGAGTCTGTGCGATGAGCCCCAGTTCCTTCGATAGCCAGGGATGGAAACGATTGGCCTCAGCCGATTCGAGACATGCTTTCATCTGTTGCAATGCCGCATCCGGATTCTCCAGAGCGGCGTAACCGCGGGAATAGAGAAGGTGCGACCAGAATCGGTGGTATGCGGAGATCTCGATCTGAGGCCTGTAGTCATCGAGAAATGACAGAGCCTCTTCCGGGGAATTCCGATTCAGCAGAGCCTCGGCAAGAGCCAAAACCAGAGCCCCTTCCGTGACGATGAGCCCCAGATTTTTGAGGATGGATAGGCCATTTCGTGCGGTCTTCTCTGCTTCCACGTGTCTCCCGGCCCTCCGGTGCATCATGGAATCGAGCTGGTAAACCGAGGCCTGGCCCCATGCGTTGTCGTGGTTGTGGAAGATCCGAAGCGCCTCCCGTGCATCGAGTCGGGCGTGGTCAAGGTCCCCTGTGCCAAAGCGATTCAGACCTCTCGCATAGAGAAGCCAGGCATACTGGTGGTCATAGATTCCGTGCTCTTTTGCGGATTTAAGTCCATTTTCCGCGTAACTCAAACCCTCCTGTGCTCTATGGAGATAATAGGATGTCAGGGCTGCCTGGAAGTTCGCCAGGGGCAGAAAGGGGCCTGCATCCAGGTGTTGGAACGTGTGCAAGGTCTTCTCGTTCAGGAGCGCTGCCTGTTGGAAATCCCCTGAGCTTTGAAACCGATTGCTGTAACAGAGATCGAGCCAGGCTGAAAGAAGTCCTTTTCCGGGCCTTTCCTGGTCCCCAACCACTCGCCCCGCCGATGTATAGTGGACGTCCGCATCCTCGACGAGTCCCAGAATCGAGTAGAAAAGAATCAGGTAGCCGTGCACCTCGGCCGGAAAAAAGGGATCGGGATGGGGGCTTCCTATGAGGGCTTCCATCTGATCTTTGGCCCGGATCACGTCGCCCGTGAGGTAGTGATGGAACCCCAAGTCCTTGAGGCAGACGGTGATGCCAGGGCCATCTCCATCGGTTCGAAAACGCTCCAGAGCGGCCTGAAATCCCGAGATCGCCATGCGTACACCGCCGTTGAGAGATCGCAATTTGGCTTGCAGGTACAGGAGATGGCCGCTCCCATGGACCAGATCGGGGGGCAACTCACCAAGAACGCGGGACAGGAAAGGAAGAGGACAGGCGATCACTTCTTTCATCCCCATGCCCGACAAGACACGGCTTATGTGATCCATATTCCTTGCGGCAAGGAAATGCTCCAGGGCACCCTGGATGTTGCCCTCTTTTTCCAGGGTCCTGGCGATAGCCTCATGCATCGAACGCCTTTCCTCTGGCCCGACCGTGCGATCGAGCCTTGCCTTCAGAAACTCCTGGAGGAGATGATGGTACCGATAATGGGTTGGCCCCTCCCCGTAGGGGAACGTCAAGAGATGATCGGCACAGAGGCCTTCGAGGATCTTTTTTGAATCCTCCCAATCGAAAACCCGATCGCAGAGATCCGGTCGGATCTCCCGCAGGACGGATGTCCTTATCATAAAGTCCCGGACTCGTGCCGGTTGGTCCTCGAAGATGTTTTCCTCCAGATATTGAAACACATGATTTCTGGTAAGGAGAGGAATCGGCCGATCGCCGGCGTTTTTCCGTTTCGCGCCCTTCCATGTATGGAGATGAAGAAGGATGGGCGCTGCCCAACCTCCGGTACTCACAACAATCTCCTGCATGGTTTCCTCTGGGAGGTCATGGCCCAGGAAGGCGTTGGCCACGGCCCTGACCTCCTCATAGTTAAAGCCCAACTCCGCCTCCCCTATGTCGATCACCTGGCCCAAAGAGCGATGGCGGGAGAGTTTGAGTGCGGGCTCCTTTCGACCGATCAGAACGACATGAAGCAGAGGAGGCATATGGTCGATGAGGAATTGGATTGTCTTCCAGATGTCGGAACCGCTTGGAACAGTGTGGCAATCGTCCAGGGAGAGGACTACATGGCCTTCGAGAATCGACTCGAGATGTTGGAGAAGTCCCATTAGCAACTCCTCCCGGTGTATTTTTGCGAAGCCATGGATCGGGATCGTCTTCTCCAGGTCTTGGGGGAAGTGGGGGCAGGCCTGACGTACACCGGTCAGCAGATACCTCATGAAGACAGGGAAGTCCTGTTCGACTTGGTCCATGGAGATCCAGACTCTTCCAGCCCTTACGTTGGGCAGAAGCTGGGCCGCCAGTGTGGTCTTTCCGTAACCCGGACCGGCGACGATCAAGGCCAGTTTCTTTTCCAAGATTTTCTCGATGAGCGCCACGAGCCTGGGTCGGGCCACGGCACGGGAAACATCCGGGGGGGTCAGCTTGGGCAGCAGGATCGGCGAGGGCGTCTTCATCTTCATGGTTCGTTACAGTTTTTTGGTTGGCCGGGTTCCCGGAGTTGATCAACGTACGCGCCGATTTGATGGATGGTCTGTTGCCAGATGGCCGCATCGCGGCTCGACCCATACAGGGCGGCCGCTCCATTCAAAGCGATGACAATGAAACTGGCCGTCTCCTTGTGGTCGATTCCCCATCGAAGGATGCCCATGCTCTCGGCCTCCTGAAGCCAAGACCGGATCAGTCGGGAAAAGGCCACAAAACCCTTGAGGATGTGGCTGGCCATGGCAGAAGACTGGCCCGAGAGTTCCACCAGAGAGTTCAGAAAAAAACACCCTCCTTCGAAAGTGTCGCTCCCCAGATAGTCCTGCATATCCTGCTCAACGGTCTTTTGAATCCGCTCGAGGGGATCGCGAATCTCCCGGATGCCTTTGAAAACGATCTTTCGCCAGATACGGACCGCCTCGTCATAGACAGCATACCAGACATCTTCCTTGCTCTTGAAATGACCGTAAAGGCCACCTTTGGTGATTCCTGTTGCCGATAACAGGTCGTGGATGGAGGTATTGAAGTAACCCTTCACCGAAAAGAGCTGAAGGGCCTCTTTCACGATCTGTTGACGGGTGGCCGATCCTTTCCCCATTTCCGTTCCTCCCTGACTCACAGAACCTGACGGAGCTCTTCTCTCGAAACCGAAAATGTAGACGGGGTGACTCCCTGGTTTCTGTTTGAATCTGTTCGAACCTTTTTTCTGTGGATATGGCACTTGCCTTGGACAGCCCGAAACGGGTCCGGGCCAAGTGCCACACGGAGGGGCAAAACAGCTTCCTGGGCACCCTTACCTTCCATAAGCCGGGAGCGATTGTCAATTCCAAACTGGACCTGGTCTCCAATCCGGTCGCGGGTTGCTTGGACCAAGGGGCGATCCAGCTTTCTTTGTAGCGTTTCCATGTCTCCTTCATTGGGTGCGCGAAGACCGGAGACCTGATTGACAATGGTTCTGTACGCCGTAAACATAGATTTCAAGGCCTGTAACTCGCCGGCACTCAGGCTGACCATGACGTTCTGCTCTGCAAGGCCCATACGTGCGCCTCCTTTTTCTCTTTTGATGTTGTAGGGGCGAAATCCAAAGGGACAAGTAAAATATACCAACCAGTCTGTATTTAAAATGCCCGAAATCGACATCTGTGTCAAGCGTTTTTATATGTAATTGTTAAAAAAGACAGATACTGATGTTGATTTTCTTGACAATAGATATTTGTAATAGCAATAATATCGAGGCTTGATGTCAGGCACTGATCGACGTAGGAGCCAGGTGGGCGAAAACTGGCACAGATTCCGGAAATGAAACCATGGTTGTGTCTTCCGATGATCGTCTTTTTTATCTGATTACCGAAACCCAGAGGGTGCTCATGGCGCACCTGAAGGATCGTCTCCATCAAGAGGGAGTCCGACTTAGCCCGGCCCAGGCCGGTCTCCTCTTTCTCCTGATTCAGCGCGATGGACGAACCATGACCGAGGTCAGTCGGCTTCTCTATGCGGACAACTCCTCCATCAGCAGGCTGGTCGATCGGATGGAGAACACCGGATGGGTCTCGCGTGAAAGGGAGGCCCAAGACCGTCGGGCAATCGTGCTTCGGATTTCGGATCAGGGTAGGAAGGAGGCGGCCAAGGCAAGGGATATCGTCAGGATGGTCAACGAAGAGATCAAGGCGTGCCTGGAACCGGAAGAGGCGGAGGTTTTCAAGAAAATCCTGCGAAGGCTGACGAGAACCTATCAGCGAGACCCATAAAGAGGTAGTTCGCGATCTTCAAAGGCGGAAAGACGAGATGGTCAAGAGATTCTTCGAGGATTTGGTGGAAGGGGAGGCATTGAAGTGCCTTCCTTTCCAGATGAAAAAAGAGCAGATACTGGCCTTTGCACGTAGCTTCGATCCGCAACCTTTTCATGTGGATGAGACCCAGGCTTCCCACTCCATTTTCGGCGGATTGACGGCATCGTCTCTTCACACCCTTTCCGCATGCACGAGGTCTGTGGTGTGTTGATTACTGCGCTAAACTGACAAGTTTTTGAGGTGATATTCTGACTGGAGGGAGGCGTAATGGGGCCAGTTATTTCCGAAAGAGTTGGCGGTAGAGAGGATATGTTATCGGATTGAACTGACCGAGGATGTGTGTTGATTTTTTTTGAGGAGATGGGACGTCAGGGATGATGTTGAAGCGGGAAGGAGAAATGGATTTTTGAGATGTAGGAAGGGGCTCCCGGTGCTGCACGTCATTAATGGAGCGGCCGGGAGCTGCTGAGTTGAATTAGAGGTTTAATTCTCTTCTTGATGGACCTCGTAAGCGAGCTGATCAAGGGGATCTGGATTGATGAAGAGTTCGATGAAGTCGTCTTCGTAGAGATCCCAGATGAGGTCATTGAGCTTGGCCATGGCGGTTGAGACATCCCATGCTGCCTTGATGAGTTGTGTGTCGTCCATAGGGTTCTCCTTTCTGCTGGAAGATGGGTTGTCAGTTCTGTAACCGGTTGAGTTTGAGGATCATGTCTGGGGTGACGGTGCGTTTATTGTCGAACATGGCATAGGTAAGGGCCTGTTCGGTGATGGTGCCGATTTTTCTGGGGATGCCGAATGAGAGTTCAAAGACGGCGTCCATGGCCTTCTGGTCAAGGATGGGCTCCTTTGCGCCTGCGAGGCTGAGGTGGTGGTTGATGTATAGCCGGGTCTCGTCGGGGCTGAGGCCGGGCATGTGGTATCGCATGGCGATACGCTGGTTAAAGGGTTCCATGAGGGCGAACTCCATGACGCGATTGAGGTCGGTTTGTCCGGAGAGGATGAGGATGAAGGGGTCGTAAGAGTCCATTTTGAAGTTGGTCAAGAGTCTGAGTTCTTCAAGGGGTCCGGTCTGAAGGAGGTGGGCCTCATCGATGATGAGGACGATGGTTTTTCCCTGCTGCTCTTTGGATTGGATGATGGCCTGCTGGATCTGGCCGTATACAGCGCTTTTGGAGAGTCGCGGGGTCAACCCCAGGAGCCGGTTGATGTGATAGAGGAGATCGGCCCGGCTGAGGGTTGAAAGTGGGGTATAGGAGGTTTTAAAAAGATTCTCGTTGAGGGGGTCCACATACCGCCTCAAGACCAGGGTTTTACCGACGCCGGGGTCACCGGTGAGGAGGAGGATGCCGCCTCGGCGCTTGATATAGTCCAAGCGGGCCGTAGCCTCTTTCAAGGGCTCCGTGTCGAGGACGTCCCTGGGCTTGATGTTTTTGTCAAAAGGGATGCGTTTGAGTCCGAACCAGGCGATGATATCTTTCATGATGCAATCCTCCCTTTGTGAAAGGAAAGATGGGTGGG
The DNA here is from genome assembly GCA_003599015.1 of Desulfobacteraceae bacterium. Taxonomy (GTDB): domain Bacteria; phylum Desulfobacterota; class DSM-4660; order Desulfatiglandales; family Desulfatiglandaceae; genus CG2-30-51-40. Next base: position 14,459 of record QZIK01000087.1, read on the forward strand.
GATGTTCTGAGGCCGGAAGGTGCGTGCATTCTCCTTTTTGTCCAAGAGCTTGATGCTGGCGACGCGGATATTGTTGTCGTAGAGATAGAGGTCTTCCGGGTCATCGACGGGGTGTCGTATCTCGATTTTCTGGCGGATATAGGCGGTTGGGACCTCATAGATGGCGCCCTTGAAGCTGATGGTGGAATCGTTATTGACGATCCGTTCGTGACGGATGAGGAAGATGTCGTTCAGTTCTGTCTTGGAGAGTCTTCGAATGGAGGCTTTTTCCAGGGAGACATGGTATCGATCGATGGGTTTTTCGTTGATGCCGGTATGGAGCTTATGGTGGTAATCGTCCTTGAGCCACAGATAGAAGGCCTCATTGATCTCATGGAGAGTGATGCTGTCTTGTACCCCTGGGAGAAACCGATCCCTGACCGTCCTGAAAAATCTTTCGATTTTTCCCCGTGAAGGGGAGTCATAGGGTTTGGAATGGGAGAGGGAGATGCCGGCCATGGCGCAGGCGCGAACCAGGAGATCGGAAGAGAAGCTGGGGCCGTTATCCACATAGAGTCTCTTGGGAATGCCGTAGCTCATGAAGGCCTCTTTGAGCACAATCGTCAAGGAACCGATGGTTTCAGAGGTGTTGAAGGCGTGCCCCACCACCATTCGGGAATGATCATCGATAATGGCGCAGAGGATAGCCTTGACGGACCTTTTGCCGTCCTGTACGCGGGGGCCGTGCATGAAGTCGCATACCCACAGGTCGTTGACGGTGTCCATCTCGTAGGCCTTGCGCACATCGGCGCGGGTCTTGGTTGAAAGGAGCCCATGATCTTTGATCACCCTTCGAAGGGTGTTGTAGTGGACCGGCGGATGGCCTAACAGGTCCTGGGCCAGGAGGTGTTCATAGAGGTTTTGGGTGTTCCAGTGGGGATATGCCTTGCAGGTGACCGAGATGAGGTCCATCATGTGTTGATCAAATCGCCTGGGTCTTCCCTTGTCGGACCGGGCGTTGGGTTTGAGCCCTATGAATCCTTCATTCCGATAGATTCTGAGCCATGATTTCATCGTGGAGACGCCGACCTTCTTGACCCCATAATGGGGAAAATGATGGTCGATGTCTGCCTGTTTTCGAAAGTAGTCGTTTTGAGCCCTCTTGGGCTCAGCCAAGACAGGGCTGATGATCTGGTACCGTTTCAGGGCGATTTTTTCTCGAATGTCTTCATCCATAGCGTGTATCCTCCTTTTTTGGGTTTATGCGGCAAGAGACCGCTGTCGGAGGCCCATGGATAACTCATCGAAACCCTGAGGTAAATCAAGGCTCTGTAAAGATTCTCTCAAAAATCGCAAGGATTGAGTCCCAGACGGGTGAGGCAACGCAATAGGGTCAACGAGAATCGATTACGTGGATGGGATTTGAGAAAAGATGGGCAGAGTCTGCCTTCGGAACCGCTGTTGAAGGCAAGGCTATCCCCTGTCCGATCGGTTTTCTCCTTTCAAATGGCAAGGATCACCTCACCCGGTTTTGAGACGGCGTTCCAAAAAGGAACTGCCTTGTCCTAAGACTGTATCGGCAGAGCAAGGCGTCAAGCACCGGCCTCGATAGTGTCCCAGGGGCTATGCCAAATGCCACGAAATAGTCCCAGAACTCTTGCCAGGGAACGGCTGTTTTTGAAGTCTGAATGCGACTCAGATCGTATAAGGCCATCAGTTCGGCATGGCCGCGGCGCAACCCGGTCACAACCACCATCAGCCAATAACAAACGAGCCATGCCGTTACGGCGCTCTCCGAGTCTAACGATGCCTCGATCCCATAAAAAAACGCTTGACCTTTTTGCCAGCGGGAAACACTCAAAAAAAGCACTCCAATGACTGAGTTGACCGTGTACTGAAAATAGGGGATCAACTGGATGGGCAACAAAGAAAAGGTGGTTCTATGGGTACGACACAAAAAGCGGGCAACAGGCAACTTCTCTTTTTTTGAATTCCGGAAACAGATCAATGGCATATCGCCGGTAATCTTCAATGCGTTCATAACAATGGAGACCACCGCAGATGGGACATGTGAGACCGACGTAAGCCACAAAATCGATTGCGTCCGAAAGGAAAGCTTCTTTGTATTTCCAAATGGTCTCAAATCTGTTAACGTAGGAAAGCTGAATTCTTCGGCCGCCTTGCCCGCAAGGAGGCAGGGTCCATGGCTTCCTCAAACCGTTTGGCCTGTCTCCTTGCAGGGCTTGGTTGTTTTATCGAGGTCAATTCCTTACCTCTCTATTTCAACCCTCCCTATACCACCGGCCTACAGATTTTGTAAATACGCCATCAAAAGCTTATACCGTACTGAAAGTGTCAACACTGGAGTGTGAGCTACGGCGCCACGGCGGATGTGGAGGAGGAACATTACACCGAGGCCATCGCCGAACTGGATACGCGGCTGAGGGAAATGGTCTCGACGGCCCTGCCCACGCCCAACGGCAACGGGAATGGGAACGGCCACCCCGCCATCGCCGGAACCGGTCCCGAGACTCCCATTTCCGTCAGTTGACCTGTCCGCGTGCCTGCCCCCATTGGGCAGGCCCGCTCAGGCACGCAGCATCACGCCGGGAAACTGAAGCCAAGGGGGAAACATCCTGATCGGCTCGAACCTGCTCTCCATCGCCACGGGGTTCGCCCCGATGCCCATTGCCCGGACCGGGTGGAAGATGCGGATCTTTTCCCGCAAGGACGCGGCGGAGACCCTGATCCCCACCACCGCGCCCCCCTCTGCCAGCCGATCCCCGGATCGACATTGCACGCACGACCTGGC
>QZIK01000077.1 GCA_003599015.1 Desulfobacteraceae bacterium
CAAGTTTTTCAAGCATCATTTTGCCCATCTCAAGGATCATCGGCTCATCTTCAACCAGGAGCACCGTCTCGCCGCCTCCACCTAATATCACTTCAGAAATATTTTCAATTTCCTTAACATCTTCTCCTTCAAAGGCGGGAAGATATATCCTGAAGGTCGTTCCCTGGCCCGGTTCACTGTAGACGTTTATTAATCCGCTGTTCTGCTTTACTATGCCATAGACCGTGGCAAGCCCCAGACCTGTCCCTTTCCCCACCTCCTTGGTCGTAAAGAACGGTTCAAAGAGCTTGTCAAGGATATCCTTTCCCATGCCGCAGCCGTTATCGCTCACTGCGAGCATCACGTAACGGCCCTGAATGACCCCAATATGGTCTTTGGAACAGGTTTCGGTCCTTATTACATTTTCCGTTTCTATGGTTATCTTTCCCACGTCGGATATGGCATCCCTTGCGTTTACGCAAAGATTGGCAAGGATCTGATCCACCTGGGAGGGATCCATCCTGACGGGCCATATCTCCGGTCCAGGCATCCATACAAGATCAATATCTTCCCCTATGAGCCTCCGAAGCATCTTCAACATTCCCGATATAGTGTCGTTGAGATCCAGAATCTTAGGAGCCACCGTCTGCCGTCGGGCAAAGGCGAGAAGCTGGCGGGTCAAATCCGCCGACCTTTTGGCAGCCTTAAATATTTCTTCGAGGTCAACGTAAGAAGGGTCCGAAGGCGCTGTTCTGGCTTTGGCGAGCTCTGCCCTGCCCATGATTATCCCCAGCATGTTATTGAAGTCATGGGCAACACCGCCTGCCAATCTTCCGACAGACTCCATTTTTTGTGCCTGAACCAGTTGCTCCCTTAATCTCTCCCTGTCGGCCTCCGCCCGCTTGCGTTCAGTAATGTCCTGGGTCACTGAGATCATCACTTTTTCTCGGGCTATTTGAAGGATTTCAGCGGAAAAAAGCGTATCAAGATGTTCTCCTGTTCTGGTTTTTCTTCGGACCTCAATGTTACGAATGTCTCCTCCTTCCTTAATTTGATTGACTATGCGCTCACGGTCCTCTGGATCTTCCCAGGTATTTAATTCAATAGAGGTCTTTCCTATGACCTCGTCTCTCTCGTAACCAATGGTCTTTAAAAAGGCATCGTTGACTTCGATATACCGCCCGTCCTCAAGGGAGCTTAAAACAACCCAGATCGGGGCTGAGTGAAATGTTTTTGTGTATTTTTCCAGTGAAAGACGCAGTGATTCTTCAGTATGTTTGCGTTCTGTCAGGTCTTCATAAACCGCCATTACCTCGCCGGATGGGAGTTTGCAGACGTAATTTTCAACCCAGATCGCGATCCGATCATCCTTATATTGTGAAAGCGTATGATATTTTGGAGTGCCCGTACGCCAGACTTCCTGTAGTACCTCGAAAAGCCCCATTTCACGAACACCTGGATAAACATCAAGAACGCTTCTGCCCAGATGCTCCCGGCGATCCATTTGTCCGATGCGTGCGCCTGCCGGGTTAATGTCTTTGAAAAGAAAATCATTGCCGTCTTCTGCCGCCTCATATATGGCTATGCCGGCCCTGATGTTTTCAAAGACTTCACGGAATCTTTCTTCTTTTTCTGCCAGACAGTCATCCGTCCTCCTGTGACTTACTATCTCCCATGTTACATCTGCAAGATAGGAGACCAGGTCCATGTCGCTTTGGTTATAATCGGTTGGTTTGTTTCCTACGCCGAGAATGGCCACCATTTTCCCCTCCCGCATTACCGGAACGACAAGTTCGCGTACCACCTCGGCATGGCCCTTCGGCATTCCTTTCTTGTGGGGAAGTGAAGCGTAGTCATTATGGATTACGGGCTTTCGCACATTCACACAGTCCACCCAGACCCCGGCCTGCTCTATCCCATAATGCATTCCTTTGCCTTTGGTCTTGCAGAACTCGTTAAGGGTGCGTGTTGACCATGCCTGAAGGGTAAGGGTTTTTTGATCATAGTTTACGAAATGATAAAAACCTATAGGACTTTCAACCAGGGCACCCACTTCGTCCAGGGAACGGGTCAAGAATTCATCCAGGGTGTGGTTTGCGGCGTAGGCAATAAGAGAAAGACGGATCTCCATAAGATGCTTGGAAAGACGTTCTTCTGTTTGATCTCTAAAGACAAGGACAACCCCTACGATAAAATCTCTTTCATCCCTGACCGGCGCAGCGCTGTCGGCAATAGCTATCTCCCTGCCGTCTCTGGAGATTAGTATGGTATGGTTGGCAAGGCCAACAACAACTCCCTCCTTGAGAACCCTTGCCACCGGATCTTCTGCGGTGCTTCTTTTCTTTTCGTCTATGATCCTGAAGACTTCGGCCAGTTTTTTCCCCACTGCCTCTTCCTGCTTCCATCCCGTCAGCTTTTCGGCCACAGGGTTCATGAGTTCCACCCGGCCCCCGGCATCCGTTGCTATAACGGCGTCCCCTATTGCCTTGAGTGTTACGGCCTGCTTTTCCATGCTTTCTCTCAAAGCAGTCTCCGAGCGGTACAATTCACGGTAGTATGCCTTGAGATTGCGCTGCCTCAAAACCAGCCCGGCTGCTCCTGCCAATACCGCAGCACCCAGCATCAATAAGATGATGAGCGTTGAGCGGAATCGCAACTCCGCAAAAGCCTCCTCAATATCCATCTTGGCCACCATGAACCAGTCAGATTCAGGGATGGGTAAAACTGCAGCTACAACTTCCACCCCGCGATAGTCCTTTCCTTTCACAATACCCTTTTTGCCCTTTACTGCCATGGCCGCGGGAAGATCAGAACGGTTTATGGGAATTCTGAGTTTAAGGGCTGTATTCTTCAGATGTCTAATTTCATTAAGGAAAAGTACGTCATCCCCGTCTCTTTTAACCAGGAGTGTCTCCGCGGTTCTGCTGGGGATAGGCCATGACTGGGTGAATGGATAAATGAATTGGCCCGCATCGCTGAGCAGTATAACGGCGCCGATGGTTCTTTGTCTTTCTTCTTCATCAAGGAGAGGGGCCACTGCCGATATATGGGGATAGGGGTATAGCGGCTCCACATGCAGGGGGGTCCACACAGGTCTGCGCTCCGAAAACGCTTTGTCAACGCTTGCTGAGTATCCTTCGTGGAAGTTGTTTTTGCCGCTGAGGCTGAGGCGTAAGCGTTTATCGTGATCCACGATTAGTATGTCGGAATAATGGTATCTCTCCCTAAGAGGCGTCAGGTATCTTCTCAGCTCAGATGCTTCCTTGTCTGAAAGGGAGGCGAAAAAGCGCTTAGCCGATTCTATCAAAACCGGGTTTTCCGCAAGAACGGCGGCATTAGCAAGTCTTTCAGCCCGCCAGCCGGCGATCTGCCCGGCCTTAAGTTGAGCAATCGCCGAAAGACGCTCTTCCACTTCTTTCCTGCGCTCGCTCTGCTGGTCTTTTAGAAAAAAGACTCCCCCGACAAGCAGGACGCATATGGCTGCGGCAAAACCAACTTTCATCCAGGCTGGAAATGAAATTGCTTTAACCCGATTCATCAATTAATGTCCTTTTAATTTATGGAAGCTATCTTTATAATATTAATATTTATTTGGCTATATAGGTCTGGGTAAAGGTAAATTCATTCCATGCATGGAAATAAGCTATCCCTGCGGAGCTGACCCCGGGCAGCTATGACCAGAAATCCGATCCTGGCTTTTTAGGGAATCGGATGGTGTCTATGACTTTAATTGCGCCACAGCAAATGATTTAACACGAAAACAATATCAGATCGGTAAGCCGGCTGCAATATTATTTATCAATGCTTGCCAGTTCCTCCATTACGGCATTATGCAGGACAGGACGAAAGGCCTTGAGCTTCACATTATCACGTGAGGGGTGGACGCGGTTGGTGAGAAAAGTTACGCAAATACCCTTTTCGAGGTCCATCCATACGGATGTTCCTGTAAATCCCAGGTGCCCGACGCTTTTCCTGGAAAAGTACGCGCCGGAGCTGGAACCGGAAGGGGATGGAGTATCCCAGCCGAGTGCCCATGTGCTCCAGGGGGGCAATCTTATTGAGGTAAAAAAATCCCTTACAGTCCTGGTCTTGAAGAAGTCGCTTCTTTCGCCGCGATAGTGGGAAAGGATCAGATTCAGGACTTGATTCACTTCGCTGGCAGTGCTGAAGAGTCCTGCATGGCCCGAAAATCCACCCAAAATCCATGCATTCTCATCATGCACCTCCCCCTGAAGTACGTGCCCTCTCCATGGACAGTCCTCTGTTGCAGCGAAGACATGCTTTGAAAATCCACTTGAAGTCCCTGCAAAAAAGGTCCTTTTGAGTCCCAGGGGGCCATACAATGTTTCTTCCAGAAAGACATCCAGGGTTTTCCCTGTCACAGTTTCGATGACCCATTCAAGGATCATGAATCCAAGATCGCTGTAAATGGTCTCTGTCCCGGGCCGTTCTGCAAGAGGGATATCCGCAATTATTTTTCTAAGTAACGGCTTTCGTTGCGGGAGGGGCAAGTGCTTGAGGGTCTTATAAAAAGGCTGCCAAGCCGACATTCCTGATGAGTGACTGAGAAGGTTCCTAATGGAGATTGATGCTTTAAGGTCGGGGAATATGAAAGGGAAGATCTCCCCAAGATTGTCTTCGAGACAAAGCCTTCCGCCGTCTATAAGTCTCATTATGGCGAGGGTGGTTGCCAGGGGTTTGGTAAGGGAGGCTAAGTCGAATATGGTATCCGGCTCCAGAGGAATACGCTGGGGTATAATGCTAAGGTATCCGACTTTGCCGAAAAATCTCTCTTTTCCTTCAGCTGAAACCAGGAGGACGGCCCCGGGAAACACCTCCTCCTCTAGGGCATCCCTCAATAAGGAATGGAGCCTTTCCATCTTTATTTCCCCTGGAGGCTCAAGGTGTTGTTTTTCTGCCCTGCTCAGTCTTGTAAGGATTTTCGTAATCCTACCACCATGAAATTACCCTGTCATGGGAGAAAACAAGATCAAGCAGGGCTCCGTAGTCTGCTCCCTGTTCATAAAGCCGGAAAACGGCCGCCTCTTCTCCTTGCGAGATCAATTCAACAAGCTTGTTTGTAATGTCATCCGGCCGGCTCTTTATTAAGTGCAATATCTTCACTTTTGACTCCTAGAAAGGAATTATCAGGTCCATTTCCTTGAGCTTCTTCCCCATTTCCTCAAGGGACATGTATTCAAAGCCGTGTTTTTCCACATTCACGCGATTGTTGGAAAAATATCTGCATTCCATGTCCGCCAGCCAGTCAAGGTTTTCCTTGTATTTTTCAGTCATCTCAACCTCGATGTCTATTACGAACATGTAGGAAAAAAAGTTTTCAACCGCCAGCCCGAGGGTGGAACGTGAACCTTCCCAGAGGTCTTCCTTTCTTCTTATCAAAAAAGCAACATGTCTAATGTCTTCCATTAAAACCAAACCTCCTAAAACACCAGGTAGCGGTCGCATTCCTCTATAAGTTCACCGTTTCTTGCCTGGGTCGCATAGTCTTTATCCGCAATTCCTGCAACGGGTCTTTTGAGATTGTGGCTTTCGAATCCGACGTTACAGAGAGCCATCTTTGCAAGTCCCTGGAGCTCAGTAAAACGCGAATCCTGTGTCAGCAATGTTCCTCTGTGGGTGAAGAATATGGTTACCTCAATCTCTTTTTTCTTTGCCTCCAGGCAAAGGGATATGATTTTATCGAGGTGTTTGTCTGAACTCACAAAGAGCCCCAGTGACCTGCTCATGCTGCTCCTCCTTTACCAACTACTTGACCTTGATGTAAAAACGACTGAATCCTTCGTCCTGCTTTTCCCCCAAGTATTCATGGCCTGACCTCTTGGCAAAGGCAGGAAGATCATTTCTGGTCCCGGGGTCGGTTCCCAGTATCTCTAAGATTTGTCCTGACTTCATGTTGCCAATGGTCTTCTTGGTCTTAAGTATGGGCATCGGACAACTCAGACCTCTGCAATCTAATGTTTCGTTAGGTGTTATGTCTGTCATGATAATGATATCCTCCTTAATTTTATAATTCCGATTCGTTTAATAAGTTTTGGTTACAAAAAATTACATTTCGACCATGAATTTTTCCGTCTTTTCGTTCCAGGTGGCAGCCAGATAATAGACAATCAATATTCCAATGAGAAGGAGAATGGACCAGCGGTACCCAATATAATCCGGAAGGAACACCTTATGTCCCATCAAAGCGGTAAGTGATTTGCTTGAATCAATGGCCTTTTCCACAAGGGATACGGTGAGGGCAAAAAAGGCAACGGCAAGCATGAGCTTAACCTGTCCTTCTCCTGCCCTCCACAGGGAGCCGCTCCCGCATCCTCCGGCGATTACCATTCCGAAGCCGAAGATAATTCCTCCCAGTAGCCCTCCGAACCAGAACGCCTGGGGCACATATACCATTTCATCCCTCAGCCCGGTCCATTTCAAAGCCGCAAATCCCAGAATAGTAATTATGATGCTTATGGAAATAGCTCTTGCAACCTCTGCCTCACCGGTCATGAAAGGATCTCTGAATGCCCTCACAAAACACAGCCTGGTCCTCTGTATGATCATGCCGAGGGAGACGCCGCACAGGGCAAGGACGCCTTCCCGTGTTAGAGCCATGTCGCTGTAAACCCATGTGAATACAATTGCTGCAATAATAGCCAGTGCACCCAGATAGGGCTCTATGGACAGAAGGTTTATTGCTTTTTTCCCTCCGGAATCCGCAGTTCCTCCGGCTGCTCCTGTTGAAATGTGTTCGACCTCCCAATAGACATATCTAAGCCCGAGATATGCTCCCATAATAAGTCCGATCATCATGGCTATGCCGCTTAATGAAAGAGCCCCCAGGGCGCTGTAGAATCCTCCAACGTTGCATCCTCCGGCCATGGCAGCGCCTATTCCCATGAGAATGCCGCCTACAATGCCTTTCAAAAGCTCAAATGGTGGAGAAAATCTTATGGAAAACTGCTTTGAAAGCAGGGCGGATGCAAATGATCCCCACAGAAGTCCGAGGGCTATAAGAGAGTTGGTGCTTATAAAAGGAGACGCCGGGGCTTGAGAATAAATTCCTATGCCCTTGAAAAACCAGTCACCCCAATTTCTGAGGCCTCCAACCACCCCCCAGGGCCTGGCCCATGCAAAGGTTATAACGCTCGTAATTCCAAGCAGTACCCCACCCAGCCATATTGGCCAGTTCTCATAAAATACGGCGGCATATCCTCTCCGCAGAATATCCATCATTGCACTTTCTTCTCTCTCTTGGCTCATGGCAACCTCATTCTAAAAGAATTGATTTAACAGCCTTCGTCCTGAATGATCTTGAATTCCGGGTCCTTCTTGGGCGGTGATGTGGAAGGCGGAGGAATAGGTGCGGGTGAAGAAGGAGCCGATGGGGCAGCGACTCCCGGGGTCGAGGATCCGGAAGGAGCTGACGAAGCCGGCATTTCCTGCCTTACCGATGTATCCGGAAGCACAAGACGGCTGTCTTTTTCAACCTTCTCGGCGAGGGCAAATATCACGGCCTGGTCATAATACTGCCAGGCACTCTGGTTGGAAGGGTCGGCCTGAACTGCCTTCCTGAAATATTCCTTGGCATCCAGGTATCTTCCCCTTATGTATGCCTCCTTTCCGAACTGGAGCATCTTTGCGCACAGAGCCTTATCCTGGCATGCTTTTGCCTTTTCCTGGGCGCATAAATCCCCTTCAAAGAACAAAAGGAGAAATGAGAATGAAACTAATACAACTGCTTTGAATATCATGGTTATCATATGCCTGCTCCTTGTATTGGGGTTGAAAGATGAAAATCATAAAAAAACTAACAAAGAAAAAAGACATAGTCAACAATCCATGAGCCTTATTTGTTCCGTGGGCGGCTATGGACCCTGCGACATCTTGAGTCATGCGCTGTCCTGAGGGCTTTCCGGTTTTCTCTAAGCCGAGTTAAATAACATTTTTGTATTAATGTTTATTTTATAGAACAAAAATGGCTTAAATATATACATAGTATCATTGTTTTTGAATTTTAATTAAATTATTTCAACATGTTATATTTGAGGTGAAACTCTGGTACAACCCTTGCTATATTCAGCGCACAGGTGAAGCAACAGGACTTTCGGTGAAAAGGCGTCGCAGGCGGGAAACTAATTTTGAGATTCATTGTGGAGGAAAACCTTGAAGGTCTTAATATGGTCTTAATATAACTTAATAAAATTTAAAAAAATCAAACTAAGGAGGAAAAATGATGAAAACTAGATTATTGGCCGAAGCGTTTCTTTTAGTGTTAACTCTTTCCATTGCATTCCCCCGGTATGGGGCAGCAGAGGAGGAAGAAAAGCCCGCTGCTACCGTAGATGTGGCGGCTTTTTCCAAATACGTTTGGAGAGGCTATGAACTGAGCAAAGACAGCGTTGTGATTCAACCTTCTGCCACAGTGGCCTATAAAGGTGTCAGTCTCAATCTGTGGGGCAATATGGATACAGATGTTCATGGGGACGAGCGGGATGAGGCAAAATGGAATGAAACAGATTTGACCCTGGCCTATGAAAAAAGCATAGGCATTATAACCCTGTCGGGTGGATTTATATACTATGCCCTGGACGGGGCGGATGATTCCAGGGAGTTTTATCTGTGTGCCACGGTAAACACCTTTTTGTCTCCCACAATCTCAGTCTACAGGGAGGTAGCCCATCTGCCTTCCTGGTATTTGAGTTTCGGTGTTTCTCATTCCTTTGAGCTTGCAAAGGGCATTACTTTTGATCTGGCAGGGTCGGTCGGCTATTACAGCTCAGATGACAATGATTTCACGGAAGTGGATGAGAACGGTAATTCGACAGGGGAGAGGTACAGGGCTTTTCATGATGGGAAGATAAGCGCGGGGCTTACAATTCCACTAATGCAGTATTTGAGTGTATCCCCGACGGTTGCCTATACCTTTCCTCTATCCGGTAAGGCGGATGATCTAATAACATCTTCAAGTATAAGCGATAAATCGGACTTTTTTTACGGCGGTGTCACGGTATCCTTCTCATTCTAAAATGGCCTTGCCTAACCCGGATCTGCAGGGGGACAAAGTATCGGGCAACTGAGCGACTGATTTTTCCGCCCCATGTTCTTGGAACTGGGGCGGGGCTATTTAGCTTTCTGCTTTACCCCTCTTCTGCCTATGGCATAAGGGCCCTGCCCGGCGGTAAAAGGAGCAATGAGCATCCAGAGCAAGTGGAGAACCTTGGGATCTCTGAATTGATTGAGTCCGATAGTCATGCCATCATGCCCCATTGAAGGTTGAGCCTTGTAGGTGCCCATTATTCTGTCCCACCAGGGAAGATTGAAACCGAAATTGCTGTTGGTTTCATTAGGAAAAACGGAATGGTGGACCCTGTGCATGTCAGGGGTAACCAGAAACATTCGAAGAAAACCGTCAAAGTTACGCGGGATGAAAAGGTTCCCATGATTGAACATGGCTGTTCCGTTTAAAAGGATTTCAAAAATAATTACCCCCTGGGGCGGCGCACCCAGAACGGCAATTGATCCCAGCTTTATAACCATGGAGATGATTATTTCAATGGGGTGAAAACGGATTCCTGTCGTGAGATCAAAGTCCAGGTCCGCATGGTGCACCATGTGCAGTCGCCAGAAGGTTGGAACCGCATGGAACATGACGTGCTGAAGATATATGATAAAGTCAAGAAAAACGATAGATATGACAACGGACAGCCAGAAGGGAATTTCAAGCAGAGAAAACAGCCCCCATCCCTGCTGTGTGACCCAGGCCGATGCTGCTGCAGCGCTTACAGGAATGGTAAGGCGAACAGCCAGGGTGCCTATTGCAACTAACCCTATGTTTTCAAACCACCTCTTAAGCCTCGTGAGGCTTCTCTTTCTGCGGGGGTATAAAACCTCAAAAAAAGCTACAAGGAAGAATATGCAAAAAAATGCTGCAAACCTTATGGCCGCTTCGTTTTTGGATATGAAGTCCAAGTAATGTCCCGCTAGATACTTTTTGAATCGAGTCCATATTTTCTTATCTTGAGCCCCAGGGTCTTTCGGTTTATGCCCAGGAGCTCCGCCGCCTCTGTTTTTTTCCCCTTGGTCCGCCTCAGCACGAATCCGATGTATTTCTTTTCGAGTTCGTCAAGGGTAAGCGGGTCTTCCGAGAAGATCTGGAATTCCCCGTGGAGCCGGGAGATGGAGGCAGGAAGATGGCCGGCCCTTATCACCTTTGTGTCCTCCAGGATGAGGACCCTCTCGATGGTATGTTCAAGCTCCCTGACGTTTCCCGGCCATGGGTGCTCCTTTAATACATCCAGGGCGTCTTCCGATATCTCCGGTACAGGCCTTTTTATCTTTTTGCTTATTCTTTCAATGAAATATTCAGTCAAAAGCGGAATGTCTTCCTTCCTTTTTCTAAGGGGGGGAATGTGTATGGGAACTACGCTAAGCCGGTAATACAGGTCTTCCCTGAAGGTTCCTGCCTTGACGGATTCTTCCAGATTTCTGTTGGAGGCTGAAATTATTCTTATATCGAGCCTGATCTTTTTCTGGTCTCCCACCTTCATACATTCTCTTTCCTGTATGACCCGCAGGAGCTTTGCCTGAATATTAAGGCTCAAGTTTGCCACTTCGTCAAAGAAAAAGGTGCCGTTATTGGCCAGTTCAAATAGGCCGTGCTTGGTCTGATGTGCCCCGGTAAAGGAGCCTTTTACATGTCCGAAGAGTTCGCTTTCAAGGAGTGCCTCCACCAGCGCAGAGCAGTCGATTGCCATGAAGACGCTGGACCTGCGCGTGCTGTTTGCGTGTATGGCCCTTGCAACCAGCTCTTTTCCTGTTCCGCTTTCACCCGTAATAAGTACACTGCTGTCCGTCGGGGCGACACGCAGGATCTTTTCAAAAATCTTCTGCATGGGTCTGCTCTGGCCTATGATCACCCCCTCATCGGGCCCAAGGCTCAATCCGGTTTCAACAAGAGAAGGAGAGGTTCGAGACGGCATGCCGGTCTTTGCATTTTTCTCAAGAGCCGCCTCCAGTTCGCTGAGCCGGAAAGGTTTCACAAGATAATCGGCGGCTCCCAGTTTTATGCAATCCACTGCGGTCTCAATGGTAGGATAGCCTGTTATCATTATAACCTCTGTGGATGGGTATCTGGAGCGTATTATCTGCAAAAGCTCTATCCCGTCCATATCCGGCATGCGTATGTCCAGAAGGACCAGGTCGAAACGCTGTCTTCCCATGAACTCCATTGCTTCTTTACCGTTTGAAGCGGACCTGGGAGAGATACCCTTTGTAAGAAGCGCCTTTTCTACGGCCCTCCTTACTACTGCCTCATCGTCGACAATCAGTATTTCCTGCTTATCACGCATCAAATCTGCTCTTGGATTGTCGGCAGAAGTATTGTGAAAGTGGTCCCCTTATCCATCTCACTTTCAAGGCTTATGGTTCCGTGATGGGCCTCGACAATTCCTTTCACGATGGAAAGCCCCAGTCCGGTGCCCATTACCTTGCGGGTCCTGGGATTTTTGACCCTGTAGAACTTTTCAAAGACCCTGGAGATCTCTTCCTTGGGTATTCCCACGCCTTGGTCCTTTACCTTGATCTCAATATGCTCTCCTGCGGTACTGGCCGTGACCGTAACCTCCCCGCCGTCAGGGGAGTAGTTGATAGCGTTTGTTATAAGGTTGTTGAGCACCTCATCTATCTGGGCTGGATCGGCTGATACCTCCTTAAGATCGCTGTAATGGACCGAAAGCCTTATGCCTGAATCCTTTGCCCTTGGCTCCATGAGCCTTACGACCTCATCCATGATTGGACCTATTTTCGTGGGGACCCTGTGCTGGGGAATGCCTCCCGATTCGAGCCTTGCGACGTTCAAAAGATCATTGATGAGTTCAAGAAGGGAATCTGCCTTTGCTATACCCCTTGCAGTAAAATCCTTTTGTTTCTCGTTGAGAGAACCCGCCAAACCTTCGAGCATAACGCTGTTCAACTGACGAATGGAGACCACCGGGCTCCTCAGTTCGTGGGCGACCATATTTATGAAATCGGATTTCATTCTGTCCAGCTCCTTGAAGGCGGTTATATCCTCAAGGACTGTCACAGTCCCCACAACGTCGCCGTCAGGACCCGCCACCGGGGCTGATATAGCCCTGGCAACGGTCTTGTGGCAGGATATCTCCTGGGCAATGGTCCCCATGGAGGGTATCTTTCCAGAAAGAATATCTTTTAGGGCGTTCAGGATGGATTCGTCGCAGACGATTCCGGTTACTGAAGCCGGCTCGTTAAGCTCCTTTGTTATGTTGAGTATCCTCAGAAGGGCCGGATTGTGAAGCACTACCTCCAGATTTCTGTTGGTGACCATTACCCCGTTGGCCATGCAGTTTATGATGGTCTTGAGACGGCTTTTCTCAAGTCTGAGGTCATACAGGTTTTTTACATTTTCCTCTTCAAACAGTCGAGCCTTCCGCTCCAGCCTCCTTTTTTCGGCAGCCCGGTTTACAGTGAGCAGGAACTCGTCCATTTGAAAAGGCTTGGTTATAAAGTCATAGGCCCCTTTCTTCATGCATTCAACAGCGGTATCAATTGTGCCATGTCCTGTTATTACTATTACCGGTATGTCGGGGAAGTTTTTGCGTGTTTGCTCCAGGACTTCCTCTCCGCTCATGCCGGGCATTTTGAGGTCAAGGAGAATTACGTCAGGAGTCGTTTCCTGGATCATGGCTAATGCCTTTTCACCGCTTTCTGCTGCGTTAACCTCGAAACCCCTTGTGCAAAGGACCCTCTGGCATCCTTCCCTTACCACTTTCTCATCATCAACCACTAGAACCTTGACTGTATCTTGCATAATCCCATCCCATCATGCGAATAAAGGCTTTTCCTCCGGTTCACTTACGAAACCCAGGGGAAGCTCAATGGTAAAGACGGTTCCCCCTTCGGGGGGACAATCAACCTTGATAGTGCCACCGTGGAGTTTGATTATGTTTTGGGAGATGCTCAGTCCCAAACCGGTTCCCTTTCCAGGCGGTTTTGTGGTGAAAAAGATCTCAAATATCCTGTCCCTCAGTTCCTTGGGTATTCCAGGGCCCGTGTCGGCTATGGTAATCGTGAAGCGGCTGCTGACTTCATCAAAGCTGGCTCCTATCCTCAAGGTTCCTTTCCTTTCCATGGCATCGGATGCGTTTATGAAAAGATTGGTGAATACCTGTTGGATCTGTATCAAATCCCCTGCCATTTCTGGCATTCCGGGATCAAAGACCTTTATTACTTCAATATTCTGGAATATGGCCTGGTTTATAAGAAGATTTAGTGATTTGTTTATTGCTTCTTCAATTCTGAAACTTGATATCTTCCCCACGCTCTTTCTGCTGAACTCAAGCAGTTCTGATATGATTCTCTTGCAGCGAATGGTCTGGTCTATTATTTCCTGGAGGTCTGCAACATATGCCGGCTGATCCCTGAGGTTTTCCTTGAGCAGCTCTGCGTAGAGCATGATTCCGGAAAGAGGGTTGTTGATTTCATGCGCCACACCGGCGGCCATGCGTCCTACGGAGGCAATCTTTTCCGATTGCATAAGTTGAACCTGTGCTTCCTCAAGGTCCTTTCGCATTGCAATAACTTCCCTCATATCGGTGAAAACCCCTACGCTGCCAACCTCCTTGCCATCCATAAGGATAAGGGATGCAGAAAGGGTTACAGGGATAAGCTCTCCACCTTTGGTCCTTATGGTCATACTGGTGGGGTTAAGTTTGCCGGGCGGACCATAGTGGCTGCTGCGCATCTTTTTCATGTTCTCCCGGGCAACGTCCATGTCGTAGAAGCTGCTGATATGGCCCATCTCCATTATCTCGGAGGCGGAGTAGCTGGTAAGCCTTTCCATGCCTTCATTGAAAAGAAGAACCTTTCCCTTTGTATCAACAACGACTATTCCGTCAACTGTGCTCTGAATGACATTTTTAAGGAATATGGAATATCTTTCGACTTCCTTTTCAAGGCGGATACGTTCGGTGACATCCCTTGAAACCTCAAGGATCTGCACAACCTCGCCGTGTTCATCGAATATGGGGGAAACGGTAATGACGTCGAATCGTTCCCGCCCGTCCTCTCCGATAAATTCATGTATGGTGCTGATGGTTGTACCGCTCCTCTTTACCTCTTCAAAATAGCATCTTCTTCCGCACTCGCTGCACGGCCTTTCCAATCCATAACGAACCATATGGCAGTGCCGTCCTATGACGTCTTCGGATCGCAGGTTCCTGTGCTTAAGGAATGTTTGGTTGACCATGTTTATGGTCATATCCTTGTTGACCACCATAAGCCTGTAGGGAAGAGAGTCCAGGATGAGTTGGGTCCTTTGTCTAGTCTTTTTATGATAGAGAAGGAGGGTTTCAAGTTGGCTCTCTGAAGCCTCCTTGAGAAGCGGAACCCAGAGTGCCCTGGCTGTCTTATGGTCAAGGAAAAAAACATCACGCGGTTTTGACCTCAGGATGTCATCCACGATCTCATCGGAACCAGTCAGTTCTATAATAAGGTTAATGCCCTCCAGCCTGTAAAGCTCATGGTATTTTGAGGTGGTGAAGATCCCTATGGCCTTTGCGTAGAGGAGCCCCGGGGCGCTCTGATTACCTTCAGCCACCCCGACGATGGTTATGTTCAGACTGTCCAGCCGGCCCAGATGAACGTTTTTCAGGAGGTCATGGCAGGAACTTCCGCCTCCTACTATGGCAGCTCGAAGGGGAGAAAATACATGGCCTTCTTCAGCAAAGGGCGAGGCATGGAATCTGCGTCCCGCGGGCAGGGCAGGTTGGAACTTGAGTGTCATTTTTTTGTAGCGTCGCCCTCCTTAAGTCTCCTCGCCACCCTTTTTTCCATGTCGGCCGTAACCGCAGAAAGCGCTCCGCTCACTGGGACAGGTCCTGAAGAATTCCAACCCTTTAACATCGCCTCATTTTTTTTCTGGCGGAACTGCTCTATGCTCTCTGCCATGGATTCCCACAGAAAGAGTTTCTGAAGGATATGCCTTTCGGCTGCCGTGAAATCCCTGTCAGTGTCTAAGATTAGTCCTGCATCAGTGTTAATCTTCATTAATTTCCTTATACCCTGGCAATTGGAAAAATCATGTGCCTTGTTTTGTTATAGCATGGGTCAAGAACGATTCAAGAAAAAACCCCGTCATCCTTAACCAGGTGCCGGGGTTTTGTGCCAAGGATAAAAAAGTATAAAATTAATTCTAAACTGTTGGCCTCGGAAGCATTCCTGCCAGTTCGGCTATTTCCCGGACCTTGTGCTCCCATTCTATGGCCATGAGGTGAACCCCGGCTATTCCCTTCATCTCTTTGAATTCCTGAATCTGCTCCACGGCAAACTTGATGCCCTCATCTGCGACTTTTCCCTTGGGGGCCCCTCTGAGGCGCTTTATCAAGGACTCAGGAACATCCATCCCAGGGACCTGTTTTGCCATGTACTGGGCCATACCTACGCTCTTCATTGGAGTGACCCCTGCAAGTATAAAGCATTTTTCATGCAAGCCCATGTCCACTACACGTTTCATGAACTCCCTGAACCGCTCCATGTTGTAGATACACTGCGTCTGGATGAAATCCGCTCCGGCGGCAACTTTTTTGGCAAGGCGATATGCCCTGAAGTCGTATGGCTCTGCAAAGGGATTCGATGCGGCTCCGATAAAAAGCCTTGGGGGTACATCTATGTCCTGCCCGTTCATAAATTTGCCTTCATCCCTCATGACCTTGACAGTTTTAATCAGCTGGATGGAGTCAATGTCAAAGACATTCTTTGCCTCTGGGTGATTCCCGAATCTCTGGTGATCTCCCGAGAGGCACAGCATATTGCGTATGCCGTGTGAGTATACGCCCAGTACGTCACTTTGAATTGCAAGACGGTTACGGTCGCGGCAGACCATTTGAAAATTTGGCTCGAGACCCTCCTGTTGAACTGTCAGCGAAGCGGCCCAGCTTGACATGCGTACCACCGCGGTCTGGTTGTCTGTGATGTTGACCGCGTCTACACATCCCTTCAGGTGAGAGGCCTTTTCCTTGAGCTTTTCTATGTTGGCTCCCTGTGGGGGGCCGCACTCTCCTGTAAAGGCGAAGTGCCCGGCTTTTAAAACCTTTTCAAGATTGCTACCTGCCTTGTAGTCGCTCATTTCACCAGCTCCTCCCTTATCATCTGTCTCGGCCCTCCGTCTCTTGCGGTAGCCCAACTCTTGGGAGGCCTGAACTCAAGGAGCTCCTCGAGTCGGCCCTGCTCCATGGCCTTTCTTACTATCATATCCCAGATACAGTCCACATCCTTCGATATTTCGCATTTGCCATGGGATGATCCTCCGCAGGGACCGTTCATAAGACTCTTGGAACATCTGGCTATGGGGCAAAGGCCTCCAAAGTAATGAATCACACATGTTCCGCATCCGGCGCACCTCTCTGACCATATCCCATGAGCGACTGCTCCTCCCATGAACTTGGTGTTTACCCCCGGGAAAATCCTGACGTTGGGGTAGCGCTCTGAAAGAAACTGAGGACCGACGCCGCATGCAATTGATACCACTGCGCCATAGTCTGGAACAATATTTTTAACCTCTTCTATGTATTCCGGGTCGCACTGTCTCTCGAGGGTATGTTCCGCCACCTCAATAGAGGTGCCTTGCTTCCGTGAAGCGATTCTGAGCGCAGAGGCAAGGATACCCGCCTCTTTGGCTCCGCCTACGTTGCAAACGGTTACACATCCCTTGCAACCCAGAACAAGGACCTTTTTTACGTCCTTTACCATTGCCAAGATTTCACTTACAGGTTTTGCTTCAGCAACAATCATTCCTCTACCTCTCGGAATCGCTAAGTGTTCGTCCTGGGGGAAGCAGGGCCCATTTGCTTGATTTTTTCGCTCATTTCCAGGGCGATGTCCGCAAACTGATGGCCCCTGGCCGCAGAGAGGTTAAATATTTCAATCCGCTCAGGCTCCATGCCCACTTCCTGGAGAATCTTTCTTACCTGGGCAACCCTCTTTGCTGCCTTGGCTATTCCTCCGATATACTGGCAGCTGTCTTCCTGACATCCTGCCACATAAACCGCATCTGCTCCATCCTCAAAAGGCTTGAGGAGATGCAGGGTCTCGATGCGTCCTGTGCACGGCACCTGGACCAATCTCACGCCTGATGGTACCGACTTGGCCATGCCGTGGGAGACCTTGGCTGCAGCTGATGCGCAGTTGGAGCAGTAAAAAGCCATGATTTTAGGTTCAAATTCACTCATAACAACAGCCTCCTTAATTTCCGGCATCAGCAAGTAAAATAGCG
>QZIK01000121.1 GCA_003599015.1 Desulfobacteraceae bacterium
TAAAAGGGCTTGCCATGGATCACAGGGGAAACTCTGTCAAGGTGGAATCCATCAAGCTTTATCCCGATATAACTAAACTGCTGTCAGGGAAGATCTACCTTAAAGATGCAGTTCTGGATGGGCCAAGTGTTATCGCCGATGCCTTAATGAAGCCCGGAAACAAAGAGACCTCTGAAAAGAAGGAGGTTTTTTCTGCGTCTTCTATTCCGGCGCGTAGGGTCCAGATAAACGATGGCAGGTTTGCTGTAAAAGGACCTGGAGGAGTGATAGTTCCTGTGTCAGTAACAGGCCAGATGGAAACAACTGCACAGGGGATCTCGGTTGATCTCAAAACTGCGGTGATAGAGGAACTGGGTTTCAGGTTTTCAGGCAAGATCCTTATCTCCTCGATTTCTCCTCTTATCCTTAAGGTCAAATCAGAAGAGGGGACCTTTAACCCCTCATCAATAATAGATTTCCTCATTAAGTTCGGTTACCTGGATAATGAGATGGCGGGTAAGATCCCCAGGATCAAATCCATTCAGGCAAAGGGAATTAACCTGGCCATGGACAAGACACCGGAGACCGAAGGAATATCAGCTTCTCTGGAATCACTGGCCCTTGATCAGACTCAGATAAAGGGAGTCGCTGTACAGCTAAAAAAAGGCGGGGCGTTTGAGCTGGGGGTTACGCAAGCCCTTCTGGATGTGGGGTCCATTTACGGCTGGGTTTCGGATAATCCTGCGGCCAAAGAGCCGCTGGATAAGGCCCTTGCCCAGGCAAAGTTGAAGGGGCTTTCGGCACAGGGGACCTTGGAACTCTCCGCTCTATCTCTGGCTGGAAACCAGAAGGAGCCCCAGAAGGTCAACGGATCTTTAGATATCAAGGCTAACGGTCTTGTTTTAAAGATCGTATCAGAGAAGGGTGAAGAGCAACAGTTCACCGTCAAGGAGCTTGAGTCGAAGGTTACCGTAAAAGACGGAAAACCGACACTACAGGTAGGGTCCTTTACAATTGTCCCACAGGCAGGAGGATCAGCAAGCCTCAGCGGTAGCGTATCTTTTCCTCCGGACATAAAAAACCTTGAGGTGAAAGCCTCCATAAAAGATTTTAAGGCCTTTGATACAAACCTAAACCTTAGCATGGAGAAACCAAAGGGCCACAAACTGACTTTTGATCTCGGAGTTGACAATCCTTCCTTGCGACTTCTAGCCAAGGGAATGGCTCAGGAACCTACAAAGAAAAAACTGGATCTTGAGGCTCAGTTTGAACATTTACAAATCGTGAGAGAAGGACAAGGTGAAGATCCCAAGGCTGAATCATTAAAGGAAAACAGGCTGAGGCCATTTGATCTGAGCGTTATAAACGGCAAGAGTTTTACTGCCGAGGCAATGGTAAGAAGTTTTCAGTTCAACGATTTTCCCCAGGTCAGAAATATCAGATTCGATGTTAAGCTGGAGAATGACAAGGCCATTTTAAGAGGAAACCTTACTCTGTGCGATTTGAATCTGGCAGTTGACGCACTGATGATTCCTCCCAGTACGGTTACAACCCAGATGGAAGGGAAGGCTATAAATGTTGACCTTACTTCCCTCGTGGCATGCTTTTCCAAAACACTGCCTGTTTTTTTAACCGGCAGGGTATCGCTTTCTGCAATCCTTTTTGCCAAGGGAACCGATCATGACTCCATGATCGGTGACGCGGACGGGGATTTCATGATCACCTTGAACGGGTGTGGTGTACACCGTTTGAGCAACCTGGACTATAGGTTGAGCTTTTTTCTGGACATGTTGAAGATTGCCGGTATGGAAGCAAGAGGGCTCGACAGGATTGATTTTAGCAGAGCTTCCGCCCGTGCGAATCTTCAAAAGGGGCGCCTTGTTTTCAACTCATTTTCCTTGACCGGTCCTCTCATGAGCGCCTGGGGCAAGGGGGAATTTACGCTCAAAGACAAGCGTCTTAAGATCTCAGGGCAGGTGAAGAGCGGCTTCGGTATGACCAAAGCCCTGGAGATAGACAAGGTGCTTGCTAAAAAGGAGGCATGATGTCAATCCGGACCAATCATTACCTCTTTCGGATGTTGGGCATCGCAGCACTCGCGGGCGTTGCCGTTGTCTGCGGGGCGTGCGCCAAGGCGAAAAAACAGGAGGTTGTCTCCTATGTCGCCGAAAAAGATATTCCGGGAGCCATTGCAGTGCTGCCGGCCAGGTTCGCCATGGCTAAGGCGGAGAAGGGTGATCTCCAGCTGGATCCTGAGAGCGAGAATGGACGGTTTGTTGCAGACCTGGTGCGCGGGGTAGTTCACAATCAGTTTTCCGGAAAAGGATATGAAACCCGCGTGCTTGCAATAGTTGATAAGAAACTTGGATCAACCAAAATTCCCTGGTATGAAATGATGCCTCCGGAGCTCTGCAAGCTTTTGGGCGTAGAGGGCCTTATCTATACCAATATCTTATCAGCTTCCATGATTACGGCAGTGGCATTTAACCTTTATTCCATCGAGGCCCAGATTAAGATGGTGAACCTGAGGGGAGACGAACTGGGAACATGGACAGACTCCAGTTCCAGAAGAAAAATTGCAATTCCCACCGGGCCCGTCGGTGCTGCCGCCACTGTAATGGAAGCAATACTTGATGAATCAGAGCGCAAATACATGAGGGTTGTGGTTTACGACTGGGGTTGGAAGATAGCACAGCTTATGCCTGACAATCCGAAGGCAAAGGCCCTTCCGGAGGTGCTCTCCGTCGTGACCAATGTGGACAAAAAGCTGTTTGGCGCAGGGGAGCAGATAAATGTGGAGATAACAGGGGAGAAGGGACTTACGTGTTCCTTTGACATTGGGGATTTCAAGAAGGATATCCCTGTCCCGTCCGCAGAAGATGTAACTTACCGGGGTTCCTATGTCGTAAAGGAAGGCGATAAAGCTGCAAATCAACCCATCGTAATAACTATGACAAAACCAAACGGTGTTTCAAGAATCTGGCTTGAGACGGGAGGAACAATAGAGATTGACGGAGTAGCTCCACCCAGTCCGGAAAAGATAAAAGCAGAGGCAGGAAGGCAGGGGATAAATCTTTCATGGACGCTTTCCAAGTCAGAGGATGTCAAAAGCTTTATCGTGGAAAAAAGCGAAACGGCTGTTGGTGAATATGCGCTGCTTACCTCCACAAATGAACAGGGCTATATGGACGGGGATGTCCCGCAGGGAAAGACATTTTACTATCGTGTAAGGGCGGTTGATGCTGCAGGAAACAAATCAGCTCCCAGGAAACCCCTTAAGATGACCATGCCATTTTTTGATGAAGTTACCCTTGGGGATACTCTTAAGGGTACACTTATTCCAGGAGTTTACAGGATAGCGGGACAGGCAGTTATACCTGCCGGAGAGACGGTCAAGGTGGAGCCTGGAGTTAGAATTACCATGGGCACAGGGGCAGGAGTTCTTGTAAAGGGCAGCCTGATAGCAGCAGGAGAGACAAAGGAGCGAATACTTTTTACAGGCGAGGATTGGAAGGGCATACTTTTGGAAGCAGGCGGCCTGTTGGATTTAGCCAATACAAGCGTCTCAGGCTGCAGCGGTTGCATTGAGGCTAAAGGGGCTTCCTTGACTGTTCGGTCGGTTTCCTTTACTGGCGGCAAAGGCGTTGGAATCCTTTTAGGTGAAGATGTAGTTTTTGATATCGAGGATATCCATGTGAAAGGATTTGACAATGGAATCAACGTTTCCGGCGGCAGGGGAAAAATTACCAAGAGCACCTTGGCGGGCAACAAGACAGGGCTTTCCTTTAAGGACGGCGCCCTTGAGTTCACGGATAACAATGTCTACGGGAACTCAGAAAAGGAGATAGTTTCGAGCCGGAGGATGGTTTTGGATGGTAACTATCTGGGTACTGCTACAGTTAAGGACCTCCGGCTGGAAGGCAAGATCACGGTCAAAAGCCTGCTGGATGCACCTTCTCCCCAGGGGAGACGCATAGTACTAATTGAAGATAAGGATGTGAGTCCGGAAGAGCTAAAGGAGAGATTTACAAAATATAAGGACGAGGGCATAAAGGCATTTCAGAACAGAAAGTACGGAGAGGCTCACGAGTCCCTCAGCAAGGCCATTTCATTAAGGGATGACAAGGAAGTGTATCTTTATCTGTCATATACCCAGATGAGCCTGGGGGAAGATGCTGCTCTAACCGCTACCCTTGAAAGAGGGATCAAGGCCTATCCATACGAGGTCAAGCTGTATCAGGTTTATGTAAGGCACTTGGCTGCGGCTGGAAAGAAAAAAGAGGCGCTGGCTCTTCTGGATCGGGCGCTGAAAATGAATCCGGATGACTATGGACTTAAGTCCCTAAGGGACAGCATTGATGAGCGCCCGGTGCCCCCTCCGGCAAAGGATATTTCCAGGAAGCCTGCTGAATCTGATAAAGAGATCCCTAAAAAACCTGATCCTGACAAGGAAAAGCTCTTCAACGAAGCCAAAAAACAAGGAATAGAAGCTTTTACAAAAAGGCAGTTCAAGGAGGCTGAAGATAAGCTTTCCTTAGCCCTTTCAATTAAAGAGGACAAGGATGCATATCTGTATCTGGCTTACACACAGATGAATCTTGGTGAAGACCAGAAACTCTCCGGGACCTTGAAAAGGGCAATTGAGATATTTCCGAGGGAGGTGAGGCTTTACCAGATGTACATCAGGTATCTTACAAACAAAGGTGAAAAGGCTGATGCCCTCAGGGTGCTGGGCGATGCCCTCAAAATCGCTCCTGATGATGCTACTCTTCGCATGCAGAAGGAGTTTCTGGAAAAGGGCGATTAATCATGAAAAAGTGGAGATATGCGCTTTTGTTGCCGCTTTTTTTGCTTGCAGGCGCCGTTGCGGCTCAGGAGATAAACCTAGAGCAGGAGCAACTCGCCAGATGGCATATAAACTATGCCAGCTACCTGATTGACGTTGGCAAGTATTTGGAGGCACTTGAGAATTATCATACGGCCATTGAGGTGACCAGCCTCAGCAAAACCAGGAGTGACGCCTTACTGGCCAAGGCCACATTGCTTTCATCGTTTCTTGATGCAGATGAAGAGGCATTAAAGGTATATCAGGAGGTGAGAAGGAACTATCAGGAAGGCGCTGAAATAGCGCTTTACAGGGAGGGACTTCTCCTTTTTGAATTGAACAGGTTTAGTGAGGCTTTAGAGACTTTCAATGCATATTTTTCCCAATACCCTTCAGGCAGGTTTCAATTCCAGGCAGAGGCGTTGATGGAAAAGGCCAAGGAGGTCCTTGCCAAGGCACCTCCTCCAAAACCTCCTGAACCGTTGCCTCCTCCCGTCAAACCCGAACCAGTGACGGAGCCGGCTCCGCCCGTTGTTAAACCAGTTCCAGTGCCTAAGCCCACTGCTCCGTCCCCGACGGAGGCAAGACCTGAGGTCAGAGTGCGAATCTCCAAAGGAACCTCAGAGGTAGTCTTGAGCGGCAGAGGAATTTGTAGCGAGGGCTTGGGATGTAAGAACTCATTTTCCCTCACATGCCGGAATGATAGGATAGTCGTGGACGGCAGCCAGGGGGTTCAGGGAGTCATGGTTTTTAAGAGCGACAATCCCATATCTCTGACCTGTGAAGATAAAAAAAAGAGGCTTCGCGGAAGGATATGGATCAAACCTCGTGAAGGAAAACTCATGGTAATCAACCTGGTTGATATGGAAGATTACCTTCTTTCGGTGGTTCCATCCGAGTCATATGCCTCATGGCCCCTTGAAACCTTGAAGGCCCAGGCGGTAGCAGCGCGTACATATGCTTACTACCAGAAGCTTCACCGCGAAAATATGGATTATGATCTTGTGGATGACGAAGGAGATCAAGCCTACAAGGGAATGGAAAGGGAGCAGGCAAGGAGTTCCCAGGCAGTGATGGAATCCACCGGAGAGATCCTGATGCATCAGGCCAGGCCCATACTGGCAATGTTCAGCGCCAACAGCGGGGGCTATACAGCAGACGCGAAGGCTGTTTTCAACCTCAATAAGACCTATCTCTCGGCACGTCCTGATCCAGAGAGCCTTAAAGGCAAGATGGCTTACTGGACGAGGGAGTTCAGTACCTCTGACATAGAGACTTCCCTTGGAAGGATAGGCATAACGGCGAGGGGAATAAGGCAGATAGAGCCGGCGGAAAAGGGACCTTCAGGTAGAATTGTAAAGGTGCGCATTCGTTCGAGTAGCAATGATAAGGTCTTCAGGACCAGGACTACCCTGGGAAGGGCATTGAAGCTTCCTGAAATACTCCTTGAGATCAAGAATCAGGATGGTAGATACGTTTTTGAGGGGAGGGGTTGGGGACATGGAGTAGGTTATTCCCAATGGGGTTCTGCCATCATGGGGAAGGATACATCTTACAGGGATATCCTTGCCTTTTATTATCCAGGCACGACCCTTGAAAAGAAATGGTAGTAAGGTAACTACGCTTTCCCGCTCGGGAAGCATTATTTCAGGCGTTTATTGGAGGAAAGGCCGTTAATGAAAAACAGGATCTCAATTATAAGCTTTACGCATTTTATAACGGTTTTTGTTTTGGCCCTCTTTTTTTTAGGGGCACGATGGGCCTATTCAGCGCAGGATGCGGGCCATGGGTCGGCAAAGGTTGAAGATCTGGAAGAGCTCCTTAAGTCTATTAGCCATACATCTCTGCAGATCGAGGCAATGCAGAAAGTCCTTCGATCTCCGGAAGGGGTTGGTCGAGAAGAAGGGCTCAAATCTCAGATAGCCGGCCTAAGCCAGCGCCTCAAGGATCTTGAGGCATCCTTTGAGAAGGTTGCCACGGATGTGGACTGGTCTGTTACCAAAAAGATCGACCCCGGCGACAAGGAGGGGCTTGACTGGAAGCGCGAGCTTAGAGACCTATTAGGCCCTGTAATGCGCGAAGTTAAGGAAATGACGGCAAGACCGAGGGAAATGGAGCGTCTCCGTGCACAACTGGAAATCTACGACTCCCAGCTCCAGGAAGTCAACACTGCTCTGGAAAACCTGCTCGCCCTTCTGCCAAAGGCAGGCTCGCCACAGCTTACACAGAGGCTTAACGGCATTATTAGGGTTTGGCAGAATCGTCAGCAGGAGCTAAAGACCCAAAGAAGTATAACCAATCAACAGTTGGAGCAGCTTGTCGGACAGAAGAAGTCCTTTTTTCAATCGGCAAGCGATCTGGCCAAGGTTATGTTCAAGAGCAGGGGAAAGAATCTTGCCGTGGCTGTTTTGTCCTTTGCATTTGTATGGGTGCTGCTTCACTATTTTCACAGGGTTATTCGCAGATATTCGCCCTTTTACAAGGCGGGAAGGTCTGTTTATGTCAGGGTGTTTGATGTCATGTATCTGGCATTTACGGCAGTCTTTTCAGTGCTTACCCTTCTTGGAGTGCTTTATCTATTTGGGGACTGGGTTCTACTTTCTCTTGCCATCATATTTGTGCTGGGTTTTTGCTGGGCTGCAAAACAGGCCATTCCCCGCTACTGGAACCAGGCCATTCTCATGCTCAACATAGGTCCGGTGAGAGAAGGGGAAGTAGTCGTGCATAATGGAATTCCCTATGAGGTAAAAAGCATAAACGTATATACCGAACTGGTTAACAGCCATCTTGAGGGGGGTATAATAAGGCTTCACATAAAGGATCTGGTGGATTTGCGTTCCCGTCCAAAGTGGGATAATGAACAGTGGTTTCCATCACGAAAAGGTGAATGGGTCAGACTGGGAGACGGCACCTATGGGCAGGTGATTGCCCAGACCCCTGAGGCGGTGAAGCTCAGAAGAATAGGCGGCGCTGTTGTCACTTATAAGACCGATGATTTCCTGAGTCAGTCCCCCATGAACCTTTCGCAGGGATATCGCCTCAGTGTCACTTTCGGTCTCGATTACGGACATCAGGCAATAATAACAAGCGAGGTCCCGGCCATCATGGAAAAGGCTGTTATGAATGGCCTTGCCGCTGAGGGATTTGAGGAGAGCATTTCCTCAGTCAAAGTGCAGTTCAAGGAGGCGGGGCCATCATCCCTGGATCTTGCTGTGCTTGCAGATTTTAACGGAAAGGCAGAGTCTAGGTATGATTATCTTCAGAGGGCTATCCAGCGCATTTGTGTGGATACATGCAATAAACACAACTGGATTATTCCGTTCACTCAGGTAACTGTGCATATGGCGCAGGGTAAGGCTTGAGACAATAGAGAAGATATAATGGGGGGTTTATTTCCCGGAGCAAGGGAATTTTCCCCCCTCCTCAATAGAATTATAGCTATCGCTTGCATGCCTTATGCTATGAAATTGAAATAATTATCTATCCGGATCAGAGAAAAGGATGTTCAAAGGAGGTTTTTTGTGAACGATAACAGCAGCCGGCGGGGAGGTGTTCAGTTGTGTGAGGAAGCGGTCCTCAAAGAGAAAATGGAGGGAATAGGAAGACTTGCCAGAAGGATTTCCCATGATCTTAACAATATTGTTACCATAATAAAAGGCAATGCCGACCTCTTGCAGATGATTGCCAGCAAGGAGAGCCATCTAGCAAAGTACATTTCTGCCATAATAGCCGCTTGTAACAGGGCTTCTTCCCTGTCCTCACAGCTTTCCCTGCTGAACGAAAAAAAAGGTTTTCAACCAATGCCTGTGGATCTCAATAGGCTCCTTGAAGGTATGGAATTGAAAATCAGGGAACTTCTTGCCATTGGGGTGGAACTGGAGTTGGACCTGGAGCCTTCATTGTGGAAGTTTATGGGTGATCAAAGAACCATTGAGGATATAGTTGTCAACCTTGTCAACAATGCCTGTGATGCAATGGGCGACGGAGGGCTTCTGAGGATCACCTCATCCAATCTAGAATTGGCAATTGATCCGTCTGACTCCGACATCAATTTCCACAGAAAAGGAAAATGGGTTGTTTTTTCCGTTAGGGATAATGGGAAGGGAATTGACAAGTCCATAATGAACAGAATATTTGAGCCTTTTTTCACCACCAAGGAAAAAGGGGAAGCTGATGGCCTGGGTCTGTCGAGGGTATATGGTCTTGTCAAGGCTGCAGAAGGATTCATCAGAGTGGAAAGTGAGCCCAAAAAAGGTACGGCATTTATTATCTATTTTCCTGCGCTCTGAATATGTCGGGCTTTTGCTGTGTAAGCACGGAGTAACGCTTTAATATCGCCGTCACCTTAGCCAAAAAACTCTATATGGTTATAACTTTGTCGGCTAGTTGCATGGCAGTGACTATGTCGAGCATGTTGGTTGTTTCACCTGCTTCCTTTAGATCAAGGAGTTCGAAGTGTGCAAGGCATGTTCCACAAACGAGGATGGTGACATGTTTTTCAAGTTCCTTAAGTACAGGCAAGACCTCTGAGCCCTTTGCGGCAAGTTTAACTCCATTATTTAAAAAAACAAGCCGCCATAGTTCCTCTCCCAGTTCCTTTAGCGTGGAAAGAAAGCTCAGCATAAGCTTCTTTCCAAGCGAGTCATCTCCATGCCCCAAGCGGTCATTAGAGACAAGCACAAGGATTTTTTTTGCAGGCTGATTCCCTGAATATATTTCGTCCCTTTGCCCTTGAAAATTATCTTCTTTTTGTCCGACTATGCGAATCCCTTCTTTTACGGCGGTAATTGATACCTTGTATTGCCTGCTACCCAGGAAACGCGAGACGTTCTCAACTGCCGCTTCATTATCTACCAGAACTGAAATTATATTGGGTTTCTCTTCATCAATCATCCTTTTTGCCTGGATCACAGGTCCGGGACAGGCAAGGTTACGGCAGTCCAGTTCCTTAACCATCTTAGCTTATCTCCTATTCCAGTATAATCCTTTCTGAAGGACCATCAATTATTTCCCCCACTATAAAAGCGTCTTTTATGCCTGACTTTCTCATGGATTTTACAAGGTCCGAGGTATAGTTTTGTGCAACGGACATAAGAAGACCTCCGGAGGTTTGGGGATCAAAAAAAATATCCAGAAGGATTGGGTCGACTGTTGCTTTAAGTTCTATCATAGATAAACGAAACTTTTTGTTGTTATAAGCTCCGGCCGGTACAAGACCCATGGAGGCAAGAGCACGGGTCTCGGGCAAAATCGGTACACTTTGCGAATAGATACGAACAGAGCATTGCGAGCCTACAACCATTTCGGCCAGATGTCCCAGAAATCCGAATCCTGTTATGTCTGTGCATGCATGGACTTGAAAGCGCCCCATTACATCGGCAGCAGTCTTATTTAAGCCAGCCATGGAACGAGTGGCTCTCTCAACAGCCTCCGGAGACGCCAATCCACCCTTGATTGCAGTATTTATTATTCCTGTTCCCAAGGGCTTTGTTAGCACTAGGCGGTCTCCTGCTTTTAGATTTCTTTTTATAAGGATTTTTTCAGGATGTATGAATCCTGTTACAGAAAGTCCGTATTTGAGCTCGCTGTCTTCAATGGTGTGGCCGCCTACAAGGACAACCCCTGCCTCCCTCATTTTATCCACGCCGCCCTGTATTATTTTTCTCAATACGGAAATATCCATTTCCCTGACGGGAAATCCTACCAGATTCATCGCTGTTTTTGGCATACCTCCCATGGCGTATATGTCGCTCATGGCGTTGGCGGCAGCTATCTGTCCGAACCAATAAGGGTCGTCAACTATAGGAGTAAAGAAATCAACTGTTTGGATAATGGCAAGATCATCGGATATCTTGTAAACTCCGGCATCGTCTGCATTATCGAGACCGACGAGCAGATTCGGATCTGTCGGGAATTCTATTCCGCACAATGCCCTTTCCAGGTCCCCTGGAGCCAGCTTGGAACCTCAACCTGCCCCCTTGACTGATTCAGTTAGACGTCTGTCTTTTGAGTCAACCATAATTTATCTCTATTAAGCTAGTCTTTGTTTACAGTTATAGTTAAGGCAGGCGCCGCCAATTTGCAAACTGGAATTTCCTTTGGCAAAGTTAATTTGATAAGGAAAAACCTATAATAATCATCTGTCGGCTGCTGTCCCAAGCAAGAAATCCCAGAGGGCAGCACAGGCAGGGGATGCTATTCGCCTCCTGTCGCGGACGAGGAAAAAGCTCCTGGACATGGGGATTCCCTTTATACGGAGTGTCGCAAGTGTCCCTGCCCGGATCTCTGTCTCTATTGCCCTGGCGGAAAGAATCGAGATTCCCAAGCCTGCCTTGATGCCCTCTTTTATGGCAGTGGAAGTCCCTAGCAGTGCCGCAGGGTGGAGTTCATCGGTCCCCTTAAAACCGGCGCGTCGGAGATGTTCGTCAATAATCCTGAAGGTTCCCGATCCTTTTTCTCTTAATATAAAAGGTTCTTCTTTGAGCTCTTGAATTCCAATCTCCTTTTCTCCAGCCCGTGGGTGACCTTTGGGGACAACTACTACCAGTTCATCGCGCCATAACTCCCTGACCAGGAGCTGCTGAATAGAACTCCTTGACCCAATTACGCCCAGCTCCAAGCCCCCATCAGCGACTTTCTTTTCTATCTTTCCAGTATCTCCTATATCGAGAGTTACCAGCAGGGAAGGATACTTCCTTTTAAACTCTCCGAGTATTCTGGGTAGGATATACTCGCCCGGTATGGTGCTTCCGCCCAGATGAATGCTGCCTCCCTTTAGACCAAGGAAGACCTGCATCTCCATCCTTGCTGTCTCCTTCATTTCCAGGAGAAGAATTGCATGCTTGTAAAGGATTTCTCCTGCCTTTGTTGGCACAACCTTGCGGCCCATCCGGTCAATTAACTTTGTGCCTACCATGGACTCAAGGGTGGCGATTCTTTCGCTTACTGAGGCCTGGGCAAGGAAAACCGCTTCAGCAGCCTTGGAGAAACTTCTCAGCTCGACCACTTTTTTGAAAATCTCAAGTTGCCTTAGATCGAAATCAACAGCCGGCATGGAGGTATGTCTTTGATCTGTCATGGATGCGGATTCCATCCGTCAATTGCATATTTGACTTAGGTACTGTTAAACTAATATTTAATTTTCATTTTTTATAAAAATACTACAATAACATAATAATAGTTGCATAGACGGCATTTAGTCAAGTATTGTGATTTCGTTTCTCTGCTGAATCCTTATCTTTGAGGCTATAGTTATGTACAGCATTGTGTTAGCAGGCTGTCCGGATTTCGAATAAACAGGGGTTTTCGCCCCCGAACTTAAGGTTGAAGGGTATTGCTGTGGATAGTGAGAAAGAAAAGAAAGGGGAAGATTTTCCGATTCTGGGGTGTCCAGGTTCAATTGAGATTCCGACTCAAAAGGAACAGAAGGCGCTCGAGAGGCTTAGAACTATAAAAAAGAGTGTTAGAGAGCTAAAAGAGAGGCTCGGAAAACTTGAATCCAATGTACAGGAAATAGATCATCAGGAAATTTCCAGAATAAAAACTGCCCTTGAGGAACTGAGGGAAGATTGGGGAAAATGGCAGCAGAGACGGGAGCAGGCTGCTGCGGATAGGATGGTGCTGCTGGGGCACGAGAAAGCTCCCACTAAGTGACATGAAAGTTCTCCCTAATCGCGTCATGAACTGCTTTGTAAATACTCTTCAAGGCCTTTCAGCAAGTAATGCGCTAAGGCTGAGAGGTTTGCCGTTTCTCCAGATCCTTATTGTTATCTTCTGCCCTGGTGACATCTGGGCGAGAATTCTTGAAAGGGATGCCATATCTTGAATTTCAGTTTCATCTATTGCGGTTATTATATCTCCTCCTGCCAAGATTTTGAAGCCTCCATCAACGACTTCTCTGTTTCCTCCTCTGAGTCCTGCGTTATGCGCCGGACCTTCCCGGAAGACCTCTACCACAAGTATGCCTTTTTCTAATTCTAAGCCCAGTGCCTCGCTAAGCCCGCGGTTGAGAGAGATTCCGGAGATGCCAAGCCACGGGCGCAGTATTTTTCCTGAGGTTATTAGTTGTGAGGCGACAAGCCTTGCTATGTTTACGGGAATTGCAAATCCTATTCCCTGATAACCTCCTGAAACACTATAAATGGCGGTGTTGATGCCAATTACCTCACCGGTTGAATTAAGAAGGGGACCCCCTGAATTGCCAGGATTTATAGCTGCATCAGTCTGGATAAGTTCTTCCATCTGCGTGCCGTCA
The DNA here is from genome assembly GCA_003599015.1 of Desulfobacteraceae bacterium. Lineage (GTDB taxonomy): Bacteria > Desulfobacterota > DSM-4660 > Desulfatiglandales > Desulfatiglandaceae > CG2-30-51-40. The sequence continues at coordinate 13,059 of QZIK01000121.1, forward strand.
TCTGTCCTTATTACACGTTTGGTGGCGCTGACAATACCAGTTGTCAGTGTGTGGGAGAGCCCGAAAGGGTTTCCTATGGCAATAGCCTTTTGACCTACCCTCAACTTTTCTGAATCCCCCAGTACGGCCACTGCCGTAACCGCAGATGAGGGGACTTTAATCACTGCCAGATCAGTAGTGGGATCTCTTCCAACCAGGGCAGCGGGAATTTTCTTGCCGCTGGAAAGAGTCACTATTATTTTCTGTGCTTTAGCGACTACGTGATTGTTAGTAAGGATATAGCCTTTCCTGTCTATTACAAAACCCGAACCCTGGCCTTCTCTTGGTGTTATTTCCATCCAGAAGTTCATTTCGAGGGTTGTGGCTGCTATATTTACAACTGCTTGATGAACCTTATCAAATACCTGCGAGTTTATAAGTTCATCCTGTGATACTATTATAGCTCTGGAAGCTCCCTCATCAATTGGAGTGTTGAAATCAAGGCTGTTTGCTGATGGTCTAGGCTCAAGACCCTCGTAAACAGCATCCCTTTTTAGCCATATATAAGAGGCTATAATTATGAATAAGAGGATAAGAAAGGGTAACCGCAAAGGCTTCACTGGCTGCTGCATCCATGATGGAATATCAGTTTAATTTTTCATGAAAGTCTAAGGTGGGCCGCTTTATGTGTCAAGCAAATGCTTGCCCAGGTTTCAATTGACATCTTTAAGAGGCTATTTTATTCATTCTGAGATGCCAGCTTGGCACTGGTTATGGAGGAAGATGAATGAAGAGGTTCGGTGCACTTGAAAGGGTGTTGGCTATTTTTTTTGTTTTGTCCCTTTTCTTTGGTTCTGATGGCAGTTGTGAGGAGCAAAATTCATTTACACTAAGGGATAGCGTTGTTTTGTCCCTGACCCGTAACTGGAACCTCAAGGCATACAAGGAAAAGATATCCCAGGCCGAGTTTGTCAGAAGACAGGCGGGAGCCGGATTTCTTCCAAAGCTAAGCATGAGTTACGGTTACACCAGGTTCGGTGATCCCATGACCCAGAGAATTCAAACCGGCGGTTTGTTGGGTAACGGCACCATGGAATTTCAGGTTTCCAATCAGGATAATTATCAATGGAAAGGTAGAGTCAGTCAGCCTATCTTTACCGGTTTTGCAATATTAAGCTCCTATGAGCTTGCAAGGCTAGGCATTAATCAGGCAGATCTAGAATTTGAGCTTGCAAAATTGGATTTGGTTCTAAGTGTTAAAGAGGCTTATTTTGGTATCCTTCAGGCGGACAAGGGGCTAGATGTAGCCGAGAAGGCAGTGGATTCCCTGGAGGCCCATGTAAAGACCGCTGAGAACTTCTACAGGGTAGGAATGATACCTGTCAACGACCTTCTCAAGGCTGAGGTGGAACTTGGAAATGCAAATCATGACCTGGTTAAAGCAAGAAATGCAGCAACTCTTTCAAGATCGGTTTTCAATACGCTACTGGCAAGAGCTGTGGACGCACCTGTTGAGGTTGCCGACGTATTGGATTACCGTCCTGAAAAGGCTGATTTTCAGTCTTTTTTGAAGGAGGCAATAGAGAGAAGGCCAGAGATAGCCTTGATGGGAGTCAATATGAAGCAGGCAGATCAACGGGTACGCCTTGCTCGAAGCAAGATTTTTCCTGAGGTAGCCATAAGCTGGGAATATATAAAAGAAGGTGATGCTCCAGATGTGGACGGCAGCCTTTATCATGAGGCCAACCGTTGGGAAGTTATGTTGGGGGCAACCTGGACCTTCTGGGAGTGGGGAAAAACTCATTACGAGGTAAAGGAAAATGAAAGCATTAAGTCCCAGATTCAGGAAACCCTGAAGGCTATGAAGGACCAGATTGGACTCCAGGTAAGGCAGTCATTGCTTGAACTGGATGAGGCCGAGAAGAATATTCCAATTTCCCGGAAGGCGGTGGAGCAGGCAGAAGAGAATCTGAGGGTAAGCCAGGAAAGGTATAAAGCCAAAGTGGCTACGACAACAGAAGTCCTTGATGCCCAGACCCTGCTTACCCAGGCCCGGACAAATTACTACGGTGCCCTTTATGAGCATAACCTTGCGCGGGCTCGCCTTGAAAGGGCTATGGGAAGAAGCGAATAAAAGTTTTGAAATATGCATGCAAAGGCGATGGGGAGCATGTCGTTTCAGGACTGCTTGATTTCCAGTTTGATGTGCTGACTCGGATTAAACCAGTTGATCGAGGGCATGATTATCGGGAACCAGCTATGGCGGATGGTAAACTGTAAAGAACCGGCTGCTGGCAAGGAGGACCGGCCAGTTTTTTGTTGTCAATTGATCTCCGATGAATTAAGAAATCACTATAGTATTTAGGGACGGACAGTAAAAGGGGATTTTGTGTCCAATGTTTCAGCGAGGAGACAATAGATGAGGGTACATAAAAATGGATTTGCTGTAACTATTACGCTTGCGGCTGTTTTTCTATGCGGAGCTGTCTTTTTCATGTGGGGTAAGGGACAGGTGACTGCGGGAACCGATGAGGTCTATAAAAACATGGAGATTCTCGCGGAGGTAATGCGCCACATTGAGAAGAACTATGTAGAGCCGCAGAAGCCCAAAGATCTTATATACGGAGCTATAAAAGGCATGGTTCAGGCCCTTGATCCACATTCGGCCTTTATGACAAAGGAAGAACACCAGGAACTGATGATGGAAACAAAGGGGACTTTTACAGGGATAGGCATTGAGATAACAATCAGGGATAAGGTTCTTACGGTGGTTTCGCCGATAGAGGGAACTCCTGCCTTTGAGGCCGGGCTTAAGGCTGCAGATCGCATTATAAAAATAGAGGATAAATCAACAAAGGATATGTCTCTTATGGAGGCAGTAAAACTCATAAGAGGTCCAAAAGGGACAAAGGTCTTGCTTACTATTGCACGTGAAGGAGAAGAAAAGCCTCTTCAGTTCACCATAGTAAGGGATGTCATACCTTTGATTAGCGTAAGACATTACCTGCTTACTCCCGATATGGGATATGTGCGTATTTCCAACTTTCAGAGCAAGACATCGGGGGATCTGAGTGAAAACCTTTCGACCCTTGAGAAAGGCAGGGACTTGAAAGGCCTTGTTCTAGATCTCCGAAATAATCCGGGAGGACTTCTGGCCCAGGCTATAGAAGTTTCTGAGATGTTTCTGGATTCAGGGATCATTGTAAGCACTAAGGCAAGGGAATCTGCTCAAAACATAGTTGCAACAGCCCATCCAAATAAGGTTCCCAGAAATTATCCAATAGTGGTGCTGGTAAATGGTGGAACTGCAAGTGCAGCAGAGATTGTAGCGGGAGCATTGCAGGACAACAAAAAAGCCTTAATTCTGGGGACAAGAACCTTTGGAAAGGGTTCAGTCCAAACCATATTGCCGTTGTCGGACGGCGCAGGGCTTCGTCTTACCACGGCACGGTACTACACACCGAACGGAAGATCCATCCAGTTGGACGGTATCGTTCCCGATATAGAGCTTGATTTTGTTCCGCCGCCTGAAAAAGATGAAAAGGCCGGCAGGCATGTCTTAAGGGAAGCAGACCTTGAAAGGGCCATGCCAAAAGAGAATAAGGAGCGGCAGTCTGGTGAAAGCGGAAAGCTTAATGAAACAGATGAGCGCGTAAAGAACCTTATCGAGAAGGATAACCAGGTTCGCCAGGCTTTGCAACTGCTTCAGTCCTGGTCAATTTTTTCAAGGATGAAGGATGGTTCCCTGTAAAAAAGAGTGTGAAGATGAAAACATGCCCGAGTAGATCAAAAAGGACTGGCTCAAGGAGGTTACACGGATGAAGGTGCCGCTTCTGGATCTCAAGCCGCAATATGCAGCCTTAAAAGAAGAATTGGTCATGGCCATATCAGAGGTATGTGAATCTCAGCATTTTATACTAGGTCCGCGGGTGGAGGAACTGGAAAGGAGTATCTCAGACTATTGCCGCTGCGGATACGCAGTAGGAGTTTCGTCGGGAACCGATGCGCTGGTGATATCTTTGATGGAGGCTGGTGTTGGGCAAGGAGACATAGTTATTACATCCCCTTACACATTTTTTGCAACGGCAGGAGCCGTGGCAAGGGTCGGGGCCAGGCCTTTGTTTGTGGATATAGAAAGAGATACAT
>QZIK01000135.1 GCA_003599015.1 Desulfobacteraceae bacterium
CACGGCGCCATGGACTACACCACCGTGGTCGTCGCCTCGGCGACCGACCCGGCGCCGCTGCAGTTTATCGCTCCCTACGCCGGCGTGACCATGGGCGTATTGCTGTTTCTGACCGCATCTGGTCTGACTGTGATCTTCGGGCTCATGGACGTTCTCAATCTATGTCACGGCGCCTTTTTTACCTGGGGGGCCTATGCCGGTTTTACTCTTTTGAATTACCTGGCCCGAATGGGGTGGGTCGAGTCGGCTGCAATGGGACAGAGCCTAGCAGATCTGGCGCTTGTCCTGCTTCTGGCGCTGCTGGTGGGAGCATTGCTGGGTCTGATCCTTGAGAAGGTCATCATCCGAAGAACCTACGGGAATCACCTGAAGCAAATCCTCATTACCATGGGTGCGTCCCTTGTGATGGCGGAAATCGTAAGGATTTTCTGGGGGCCCAATGATGAGGCGGTACTCGTGCCTGCGGCCCTTCAGGGAACCTGGGATCTTTACGATATTCTGATGAATAAGTTTAGAGGAGTGGCCATTGTTGTGGGACTGGCCATCTTCACGGGCATCCAGCTGGTGCTCAGGAAGACAAAACTGGGGATTATTGTTCGGGCCGGAGTGGAAAACAAAGAGATCGTTCAGGTGATGGGATACAACATCCAGCGGATTTTCTCCGGCGTTTTTGCGGCTGGTGCGGCACTGGCCGCCATGGGCGGAGTCATGTTTGCCGTTTTCAACGGCCGGATTTATCCAGCCATGGGTGACGAGAACCTCATCTTTGCGTTGATAGTTGTAATAATAGGCGGCATGGGTTCGGTCACCGGAAGTTTTCTGGGGGCCGTAATGGTGGGGCTTGCCTTCAATTACGTGGCATTCCTCGTGCCCAAACTCGCATTAGGTGTAAACATCCTTATAATGGCAGTCATATTGCTCATTCGGCCCAAAGGTCTAATGGGCCGGGATTAGACGGGGAAAAGATGACGGAACTCACTCCGGTTCAAAAGCAAAGACTTCGGGAGCAGCATAGACGGTTCTCCAGCCCGGCGTTCCTCGTTCAGTTGGCCTTGATAGGTATCCTGTTGGTGATACCCCTTGCCTTTTCATCCTTCCGGGTAATTGATGTAGTAGCCAAGATAATGATCTTTGCCGTGTTTGTAGCTTCCTACGATCTGCTGCTGGGCTACAGCGGCCTGCTTTCACTTGGCCACTCCATGTTTTTCGGAATCGGGGCCTATTGCCTCGCACTGGTCATCTATCACCTGGGACCTCCCAGTTGGTATCATATCCTGCTGGCAACAGGAGTGGCTCTGACTCTAAGCATATCCATGGCCGTGGTCATAGCGTTTTTCTCGCTAAGGGTAAAGGCCATCTTCTTCGCCATGATGACGCTGGCCCTTGCGGAGTTCGCAGATATCCTCGCTATTCAATGGTATGACCTTACCAGGGCCGAGGACGGAGTCTCTTTCAAGCTCCCGGGGATTTTCAGCCTGGACTGGACCGGCACAAGCTTCCTGGGACTGGAGATAACCGGGAGGATAACTACCTATTATTTTATCCTGGTCGTCTCGGTTTTTCTTTTCATAGGGCTTCTGAAATTTGTCCGCTCACCGGTGGGGAGGGTTCTCAAGGCAATCCGTGACAATGAGCCCAGAGCCACCGCCCTGGGATACCGCACCTTCCGCTATCAGGTTCTGGCAATAGTCTTCGGTTCTGCAATGGCTTCGCTTACCGGGATACTTTTCGCCATGTGGCTGCGCTATGTCAATCCTGGCTCCGTATTGAGCATGCCCATCATGCTTAATGTCCTGCTGATGGTTATTATCGGCGGGCTTGGGACCATGTACGGCAGCATTGTTGGAGCGGCGTTCATCAAAATAGCGGAGGCCTGGCTGCCCGATCTGCAAAAGGTCGCAAAGGGGCTTTTGCCTCACATTGAGGTCGCCCACCGCCTGGCTGAAAGGTGGATACTCTATTTTGGAATTCTTTTTATACTGGTAGTTTTTTTCTTTCCAAAGGGTTTTGTGGGAACAGCCAAGGAAATTATAAGACGGCGCAGAGGGCGTCGTATGGAAAGGGGTTGATTTAAGACATGCCTGATAAACTGCCTTCAGCCGGCCTGCTCAGTATGGCAACCTATATCCCGAAGGCCTATCATGATGCTGATTTTATAGCGTCTCAATGCGATACACCTGCTGATATCATCAGAACCAAACTGGGCTGGTACCAGAAAAACGTGCCTGGACCAGGAGACGGGACTGTGGCAATGGGTCTCAAGGCTGCCAGGAAGGCCCTTTACTATTCGAAACTTGAGCCGGAGAAGATAGATCTGGTCATCTACAGCGGGGAAGAGGTGAAGGAATACCGGAACTGGCCGGTGGGTCCCAAGATCCAGAAGGAGCTAGGACTTCGCAAGGCATGGTCATTTGACATGCAGCAGCGTTGCGGTACGACCCTTGTGGCCTTTAAACTGGCCAGGGACATGATACGCTCCGATCCCGGCCTTAAAAATATCCTGATTGTGTCGGGCTATCGAAATGCAGACCTGATTCATTACCCAAATCCCAGGGTGCGATGGCTCTATTATCTGGCGGCGGGTGGTGCCGCGGCGGTAGTCCAGCGGGACTGCCCGTACAATGAAATACTGGAGAGTCATTTTCTGACAGACGGATCATTTGCATGGGATGTGTATTGCCCTGAGGGAGGGTCCGCAGCCCCAATGACGGTGGAAGGTCTGAGGGAAGGAAGACAGTATCTGGATGTAATGGACCCGGTTGGAATGAAAGACAGGCTGGAGAAACTGAGCCTCAGCAACTGGCTTTTCTGCATAGACAAGGCCCTTGATAAAGCCGGATACGCAAGGTCGGACGTGGATTACCTTGCGACTCTTCTGGTCAAGAGAAGCGCCCATGACTATCTGATGAATGCCCTTGGACTCCGACCCGAGCAGACCCGTTACCTCGCCGAATTCGGGCATCACGGACAGAACGACCAGATTCTGTCCCTGGAGCTTGCCCTCGAAGAAGGCCGCATCAAGGAAGGGGATCTGGTGCTGATGATCTCCGCAGGGATTGGGTATGCCTGGAACGTAGTCGTTATGCGCTGGGGGCCTCGTCTGGAAGGAATGGCCGGGAGGTAAAAAACATGCTTTACGGAGACTGGATGGGTCGCTGGGGGAGCAGCTACCCGGATGTTGAAGCCCTCGTGGATATCCCCCGGAATCTGCGGCTTACCTATGGTGAACTCAGCGCAAATATTAATCGACTGGCTCATTTTCTTTCATCCCGGCTTGAAATTACCAAGGGCGACCGGGTGGCGGTCCTTGCATTTAACCGCTCCGACTATATCGAGCTTTTTTTTGCAGCGTCCAGGCTGGGGGCCATCCTGGTGCCCCTCAACTTTCGTCTGGCTGTAGATGAGTTTTATTATTTTTTCAAGGACGCTTCCCCAAAGGCATTCTTCTTTGACCTGGATCACATGGAAACCGTGCTTAAACTTCAACCCCGGCTGAAGGTTAAACATTATGTCTGCATGGATCAGGAAGACAGGCTGGGGCCCAGCCTCCCTTCCCTTTGGGAGCAATTGCCGGCAGATCCTGTGCCTGAAGTGGAAATAAATGCCGACGACCCCCAGTTGATCATCTATACGTCAGGCACCACGGGGCTTCCAAAAGGGGTTATTCTGACCTACGGCATGATTACCTGGAACTCCATCAACAGCCATCTGGGCTGGGGTCTACAACGAGGCGACCGCACAATCCTCCACTCAGCCCTTTTTTACACGGCCGGCTGGAATGTTTTTACTTTGCCGCTGTTCCATGGGCTTGGCGCCAATATACTTATCCATAGATTCGAAGCGGATCTGGTGCTGGATCTTATCGAAAGGGAAAAGATCACGGTCTTTTTCGCTGTTCCCACCATGTACCAGATGATGATTGAATCCCCGCGCTTTGCCGCCGCTGATCTTTCAAGTATCCGGTTCCTGGTATCCGGTGGCGCTCCCTTGACCGAAAAGATATTCAACACCTTCAAAAATGAGAAGGGCATTCATCTCAGGGAGGGCTATGGTTTGACGGAGGCGGGGCCAAACCTATTCATGGCAAACGGAAAACTGAAGACCGTTGGCCACCCGGCGCCCCATGTGGACCTGAAACTGATAGATGCCGAAGGAAACGAAGTCCCTTCGGGCGGGGAAGGTGAGTTGATCATCCGCGGCAATATGCTTTGTGCAGGTTACTGGAACAAACCCGAGGCCACGGCAGAAGCCCTTGTAAAAGGGTGGTTTCACACCGGAGACCTGGCAAGGAAGGACCAGGACGGACATTACAGTATCGTGGGTCGAAAAAAGGACATGTTCATTTCAGGGGGGATCAATATATATCCTGCGGAAATCGAACGCATCCTCGAGGCCCATCCAAAGGTAAGCTCTGCGGCGGTGATAGGTGTTCCCGATGAGAAATGGGGCGAGGTCGGCAAGGCCTGTCTTGTGCTGAAGCCGGGTGAAAGCCTCAGCCTGGAAGAACTTCACGTGTTTTTGCTGGATAAGATGGCGAAATACAAGATACCTAAATACATGGTCATCATGGATTCCCTTCCGCGCACAGTGGCTTCGGAAAAGGTGCAGAAGTTCATACTCAAAAAACAGCATGGAAATGCGGATAATCGCTAGACCATGGCAGGCGGTCGGTGCAATCTGAAGATTTTCCGGCTCATGCATGTTGTTGCATAACCAAATTGATATATTGAAAAAATATTTTACAGGGCATGAAATGATTGTTGCGGAAGAAAAAATCGGAATTGTAAGTTACGGACTGTATTTGCCTCAGGGATTTGAGACTGCCGGGCAAGTTGCCGAGCGGGCGGGTATCTCGATCGAGCAGGTCAGGGCCCTTGGGATCGAGCAAAAATGCAGACCCGCAAACCAGGACCAGCCGGTTGCCATGGCGGCAAGGGCAGCCAAGCAGGCTCTTGAAAGGGCCGTCGGCACAGGGCCGGAGGATGTAGACCTGGTTCTGTGGACCGGTGAGGAATACAAGGACTATGTTGCCCAGACTGCTGCCATACGTCTTCAGGAGGAGCTTGGCTGCCGCCGCGCATGGGGTTTTGACCTGGTGGGACAGGGGGTGACAACCCTGGTTGGTTTGAGGCTGGCCCTGGACATGATGACGGGCGATCCGGACATCAAGACGGTGCTTCTTGCCGGAGGCACCCGCAATGTCGACCTGGTGGACTACAAAAGCCCCGATACACGCTGGTTGCTTCCATTGTCCGCAAGCGGCGGGGCCTTGATTTTGCGGCGGGGCGATTCTTGCCATACTATTGAGGAAACGGCCTTTATGGTAGATCCTGATATGGCCGATGAGGTCTTTGTCCCGGGCGGGGGAACCGATACCCCTTTCAGTGAAGAGAATCTGGGTTCTTCGATCATGTTTTACAACATCCAACATCCTGAAAAGATTAAAGAGTACCTGGAAGGAAGATGGATTGAGGCCCTTGCGCAGACAGCCGGGAGAGTCCTTTCTAAACGTTCGCCTGATTATGTGGCCCTCAGGCACCTGTCCCCGGAACAGCGTCATGCGGTTCTTTCCAAAATAGGGGTAGGTCCTGAGTGTTCAGCGGGCTTGGATCGATGGGGATGCCATGGTATCAACGACGTTTTGATCTCCCTTGATTTGGGATTAAAGAGCGGTTCCATCAGGGAAGGATCAAAGGTGCTAATGCTCGCGGGAGGAATCGGATTTACATATGCCGCCGCGTTAATCACGTGGTGAGCTTTACTTGAATGGGACGACATTTCTCATCCGCTTCAGGAAGGTAATGCCATGGTATATGAAGAGCTTGGTATATACTATGAGATCCACGGCGAGGGAAAGCCGCTTGTGCTTCTTAACGGAATAATGATGAATACCCTGAGCTGGGCGGATCACATAGAGAGACTGAAGGATCGCTACAAGTTGATAGTCTTTGACATGCGGGATCAGGGAAGATCCAGCCGTATGGATGAAGGATACGATAACGGCATTCACGCGGAAGATCTCAAAAAACTCCTCGGACATCTGGGAATTGCCAGGACCAGCATATGGGGGCTTTCCTACGGCGGTCAGGTGGCCATGATATTTGCCCTTCGATATCCGGAGCTGGTTGATAAGCTTGTTCTTTCCAACACATCCGCCCATATTGATCAATATCTTATTTCCCTTGGGCAGATGTGGAAAAGGGCCGCCCGGCTTTATGACGGTGAGGCCTTCTTTGATCTTGCTCTTATACCGATATATTCACGAAACTTTTACAACAATCATTATGACTGGCTTGAGAACCGCAGAAGGCTTTTTAAGGATCTCCTCACCAGGGAGTGGTTTGAAGGCTTTATCCGCCTTGCCTCCTCAAACGCGAACTATGATATCAGGAAGGAGCTTTCCAGTATAAAGCAGCCTGTTCTAATGATAGCCGCAAGAGAGGATATCATAACCCCTTATGCACACATGCTTGAAATGAGCAGGGCCATGGAAAATTCACAGTTTGTCTGCCTTCCCGATACGGGCCATGCGGCGTTCCTGGAGAAAATTGACACCTTCTGCACCCTCGTAAGGGGTTTTTTGGGCTGATACAAAAGGAGGAAACACATGCTTGAGATCAAGGATTCAGTGGCGGTAATCACGGGTGGAAGCGGCGGAATAGGAATGGCGCTTGCCCGTTACTGGACTTCAAGAGGCGGAAAGGTCGTTCTTGCCGATATCGCTGAGGCCGCCCTGGCCGGGGCCGCCAGGGAAATCGGTTCTGAGACGGTTACCGTCCTCTGCGATGTGACAAAGGAAGAAGACTGCGCCAGGCTTGCCGATACGGCCGTGGAACGCTTCGGGAAGATAAATCTGGTTGCTCCCTTTGCGGGTATCATCATGGACGGGATGCTGGTTTCAACCGACCGGGATACCGGAAAGGTAAACAGGAAGATGCCCCTGGAGGTGTTTCGAAAAGTAATTGATATCAACCTGACAGGGGTGTTTCTGACCGTCAGGGAATGTGTGGAACGCATGGTCAACAACGGCTGCCGGGGACTCATTTGTTTTATATCTTCCACGGGTTCGCTGGGGACGGCCGGCCAGATCAACTACTCCTCCACAAAGGCCGCAATGTCTGTTATGCCCAAGGTCCTCACTGCCGAGTTTTTCCGCCGGGGGCTTGCCGACCGTATCAGATGCGCCGCCGTGGCGCCCGGATATGTCGGAACGGATATGGTTAAGGGCATGAACCAGAAGGCACTTGAAAAAATACTGGGCGAAGTCCCTATAGGGCGCCTGATAGAGCCTGAGGAGGTTGCCTCCCTCGTCGGTGAAATATATAGAAACGAAGCTCTGGCAGGCGAGACGTTTTTTATCCATGGTGGGTTGCGCCTGGGTTCAAGAGGATAATCGTTGCCTTCGGCAACATTAAAAAATTTTGAAACATTCTATTGCTATCTGGAGGGAAAATGCCATGTCCCCCCGTGGGGGATCAAAGGCGCTTCCTTTTCGGTCAGACCTGCGGCCTTGGCGGCCGCCCTGTAGTCCCTGGGAGGCAGGGTCAGCGGTTCGTCGGTGAGATCAAATACACCCCATTGCTGAGGAATTATGGTATAAGCCCACATATCCGCGGCGGCCTTGATTACCTCCTCAGGGTTCATATGGTGGGTCTTCATGAACCAGCGGGGTTCGTAAAGCCCCACAGGAAGAAGGGCAGCGTCAATGGGGCCGAATTTCCTGCCGAATTCACGGAACCCTTGGAAATAGCCCGAGTCCGCGCCAAAATAGACTTTTCGGTTGCTGCCATCAATGAGCCATGAGCCCCAAAGCCGCTTGTTGGTATCGAAAGGGGTTCTTTTTGTCCAATGCTGAGCAGGCAGGAGCCGGTAGGTGATCCCCTGATACGCATAGGTTTCAAACCAGTCCAGTTCAATGACCCTGGCCCCTGGTACCACGTCCTCGAACCAGTCCTTGTATCCCAGCGGGGTCAGATATAATGGTTTTTCCCCCAGACGGGCGATGCTGTCCCGGTCCAGATGATCATAATGGCTGTGGGAGATCAGAACGACCTCAAATTCGGGAAGCCTTTCAATAGGGATGGGAAACGGCGCGTGTCTTTTTATGAAATAAACGATGCTGTCTGTGAAAACCGGATCTGTGACGATATCTTGATTGAGCAGCCGTATCCAAAGGGTGGCATGCCCCAGGTAGGTGATGGAGTCCCCCTGCTCTACAACTTCGGTAACATTGGTGGTTGTTACCGGGAAGCTGGGGCGAATCTTCTTTTCCTCGGCATAGGGATTGCCGGAGAACTTCCACTTAAGGAATCGCAAAAGGCCTCCCGTTTCGTCTTTTGCCAGCCAGGGATTCCAAAAACCTCCAGGGTTTGCCCTGTGATGGACTTTTCTTTTGGCCAGAGCCTCCAGGTCTTTTTCCAGGAAGCTCTCCTGGGAAAAAACGAATAAGGGAGACAACAGGAAGGCTGCCAATATAAATATTTTAAAACCAGGCATACCTCTTAAATTAATTTCCGATCGTTTCTTTTCAAGCAGAAGTTGCCGGTTAAAAATGCTAGATCCCTTCTTCAATCAGAAGCCATTCGGCAAGGGATCGGGCCTTTAAGGAAAAGCGTGTCGCTGTTTCGGCGGCATAACTTTTGTTTTGTCTTTAGACCGTTTGGATTTTCAATTGTTTTCAGCCGCAATGAAGCGGGACTGAATATTCTTCTTTGTCCGTGAAAACCGTACAGTAAATCCATCCCTTAAAGATACGCAGAATGGAATAACCTGGAGTTAGCGCCTCATTTCCGGCCCGGTACCATCAGCAAGCCGGCAGAAGACCTATCCGCTTTGCTGCGCTCTATCCTCTCAGCATAAGTGTAATGCTAGATCTGCCTCTTTCCCAGGAAGTTACAGCACCCATCGTCCGGGTATTCTTGCTCAGGCTGGTAAAAGCCTCTCCTGCACCTTGGTGGCAGGCTGAGGAAGTGGAAGAAGTAAAGTGAAAACAGACCCCTTCCCCAACTCGCTTTCAACCATGACTCGGCCGCCATGTGCCTCCACAATCGCTTTAACTGTTGCAAGACCCAGTCCTACACCCTCAATCTTTGTTGACTCTTTGCCTCTATGGAAGGCATCAAAGATGTAAGGGAGATCTTCATAGGGAATGCCGATTCCCTGATCCGCGACCTTGATGACTATTTCGCCTTCTGAAATGCCGGTAACCAGGGATATTGCTCCACCCTTGTTGGAGAATTTGATGGCGTTGTCAAGCAGGTTTGTGAAGACCCTCCTCAACTGCCTGCCATCACCGTTGACAGGCGGCAGGGCTATCTCGTTCATTAGTTTGAGAGTGAGGCCGGCGCTGGAAATCTTCTGCTAATAGGCCTCACATAGTTCAATGAGTTCCTTGTCCAGAGAGATGGCAGCCAGATTGAGCTTTAGCCGCCCTGTCTGTATTCTGGCGAACTCTAGAAAATTTGTGATCATGTTGTCGAGTTTGCCTGATTCATCTCTTATTATTTCGAGATACCGTTGCTCCTTGACACGGTCAAGATTTTCGGCCTTATGAATCAGCCTGAGCACAAAACCTCCAATGATGGTCAAGGATGATTTCATGTCATGGGCGACAGCGGAGATCAGGTTGTTCCTCTCCCGCTCCAGGGCCTTTAGCACCGAAATATCCTGCAGGGTTTCCACCCCATCCCAGCAGTTGGCCTTCCTCGTCGAACAAGGCCCAGGTTGGAATGTTGGGGATGTGGCATCAGCGCTCGGTATGAGTAGTCGGGCAATTGAGCACCTTAAGAAACGCTTTGTCCTGCAGGGGCTTGAGGCAGCGCTTGCCCGAAAGGTGCGTGAAAAAACTCCTCGTGAGGCTAGGTTTGACGGAGCTTTAGAGGCAAGATTAATAGCCTTGGTCTGTTCTGAGGCCCCGCAGGGGTATCGGCGGTGGACCGTAAGGTTGCTTGCCGATAAGGCTGTAGAGCTTAAGTTCGCAGACTCAGTCTCGCATATGTCTGTGCAGCGGGTCTTAAAAAAAACGAACTTCAGCCCCACCGGAGCAAGTACTGGAAAATCCCGCCGGAAGGCAGCGCGGCCTTCGTAGCGAATATGGAGGATATTCTCGATGTCTGTCATCTTCCGTATTCCCCGGGCTATCCGGTTGTATGCATGGATGAGTCCTGCAAACAGTTGGTTGGTGAAGTACGAGAGCCAATCCCATGCGAGCCGGGTTGCCCGCTCCGGATAGACGATGAATACGTTAGAAATGGAGTAGCTCAGGTATTTATGGAAGTTGAGCCTCTTTCTGGAAAAAGACATGTTACGATCTGCGAGCGTAGGACAATGAAAGATTGGGCGATGCAAGTAAAGGGTATGCTCGATGAACGATACCCGGAGGCAATCATGGTAAGGTTGATTATGGATAATCTCAACACTCACAGCATTGCCTAACTCTATGAAACCTTTGAACCTTCCGAGGCCAGATGCTTGGCCGAACGGCTTGAAATCCGTTACACTCCCAAACATGGCAGTTGGTTGAATATGGCTGAGTTTGAACTCAGCGTCCTGAAGGGGCAATGTCTTGATCGCAGGGTCCCTGACATTTATACCATGCGCAGCCAAGTAGCAGCACGGGAGAAAGACCGAAATAATAAAATCAGAAAGATAAACTGGCAATTAACCACTCCGGAGGCAAGGATAAAGCATAGAGGTCTTTATCCGGATATTTAAGTGTTACATGGTACTATTCTGCCTTGCCTTCGACGCCGTTTTCATAGACGCTGAGGCAGGGGTAGAGCAGATAAACCGCAGGGTCTTCGACGCTGTGCCCCATCTCTTTGTGGTCAGTGATCCCACGAGAAAAGGTCTTCTGGTCGTTGAAACCATCCTTTGAAGGCCTTGAGGCAATAAGACTAAGTGATTTGATGGGCATGGACCAGGAGTCGGCAGCCGTGATGATGAATGTGTCGCGCCGGCCCTTTGGAAGGATGCTGGCTGAGGCGAGGGCTCTGGTGGCTGACGCCCTGGTAAACGGGAAGGTTTTGAGGATAGAGGGTGGAACATTTGAAATGCCCACGAGGAGGAGGCATCGCCGCGGCACGTGCCGCGGATGCTATGGCAAAGGAGGTGGATGTTATGCCTTGATTCGATGGAAGAGGACCAATGGGAGCCGGTCCTATGACCGGAGGAGGAAGCTGAGAACATATCCGAGCAAGAGTCTGAAGGCATATCCAAAAACGCGTGATCAGAGGAAATCACTGAGCAAAAAGACCTCGACCTCGGTGATTCTTTTCATTTCCCTGTCATTTGTTATTAATGTGGGGATATTGCTTCGCATTGCCAGGGCTGCTTGAATCATGTCGGGGAGGGGAAGCCCGTATTTTGCCTTTAGGCTTCCTGCCATAAGACCTGCTTCAAAATCCAACGAGAGAGGGACAACGTTTTTTAGAGAACTCAGAGCAAAACGATATCTGTCGGCAAGGTCATGTCGGCCTTTTTGAATGGGCTTAACCATAAGTTCGGCCGCGCTTATCGGGGTTAACGCACACTCAAGCCTCCCGGCCCTGGTCTGCTCAAAAATGAATTCGCTTACAGATCCGAACTCGTGAGTGTCCTCAAAGAGGTAGATGAAGACCATCGTGTCCAGGATGACCCCTTTTCTTCCTTCGAGCGATTTGGGCAATCTCAAGACCTGCTCTCCCATTCTTCCCTCAGGCGCTTGATGTAGGTCGAGGGATCCATATCGTCGGCTATATCCCTGCCTATGCCCCTCAACATATTGTTATCGATGGGATAAATTATTATGCGATCTTTCTCGGCACAGACTTGCACCTTGGAGCCAGGTCTAAGACCCAGCCTACTTCTTTCTTTCCAGGGGATTACCACCTGATAACGTGTGCCAACAGTTGCTTGAGTCATACAGTTTCCTCCTTACATCATACAATCTAGAGCTTATTCATACAGATGTCAACCTCGATGATTGCCACGCATGGGTATGGAGCGGATTATGGGTCATTTGGCCGCCTCAGGGATCACCGAGTGAATGCATCCCACAAAGTGCCCTTCTTCCTCCAGGGGTGTAAGGGTTACTCCGAGCCATCTGCCGTTTCTCTCTATCCTGTATTGATAAGGTTCGCGCCTCCCCTGCCCGAAGGCCTCCAGCATCCGGACTATTTTCCTTTTGGTTGCCTCCTGTTTGTGGCACAGGCTGACGTTTTTTCCCAGGTATTCGGGTTTCCTGTCAAGAAGCCTGGAGCAATAGTCGTTGAAATAGAGCATGATTCCTTCGGAGTCTATGATCGTTATACCCACAGGGAGGCTGTCTAATGCCTTTGCCAGTGCCTTGGGGTCAAAGCCATTCAACATATTTAATCTCATCGAAAAATTCCTTTCCTGTCATGTATGCCTTGCTGCCTTTATAACTCTATTCTCAGGTCATCATATGCTATGGCGACCTTGAACGGCATTTTGTGATCATGCAGGACCCGTTTGAGGGTTTCTTCCCATTGGGACTGGCACAGGGGAATGGGGTAGGGGCCGCCGCCTGAAGGCGACCCAAAGGGATCCTTTGGGATGTATTTTTTGAGGCTTTCATTGTAAGGGTCTCCAGGAACCATGTCGGCATCGCCTATGTGGGTGAGATATGTGAACTGAGGCGAGAAAATCTCAATGAAATGAAGGACCCGCTGGAGGCTCATGTGGCAAGGGCGGTTTTTCACCGGCTCATTGAGCCAGACGCTCTGGGTTATCATTATTTCGGGCGAGAGTGCTTCTTCAGGTATCTCGGGGATGTCTATGAAATCGGAGGTGTAAACCAGCCTTGCGGATTTGCCGTTTGATCCCGGGAATCGGATAAGGAAGCCGACAGATCCTGCCGCGCTTTTCCCGTGGTCTGTCTTGAATGCCATTGCCTCAAGACCGGCGGCCTTAAACCAGGTGCCGGCATCAATGCAGCGGGCTGCAATGACACCCATCTCCTCTAGGTATCCGAACCGAAGCTTTATAACATCCCAGCTCTGCCTGGAAAGGTAAACAGGTATCGGCGAAAATGCGTCTCTGGGCACATTTCGCTTAAAGGAAAAAAGCTCGTCCAATCCTATGAAGTGGTCTCCGTGTTCGTGGGTTATGAATACCGCATCCACCCTGCCGATATTGTTTCTGGAAAGCTGATTTCTTATGTCGGGGCCGCAGTCAATCAGGACGTTTTTCTCTCCCTTAAGAATAATGGCAGTTCGGTCTCTTTTTTCATTTCTTTTTCGCATCTCCTCACAGATGCGGCAGCCGCAGGTCAGTTCAGGAATGCCCCATGCTGCACCCGTTCCAAGAAAGACAAGTTCCATGTTAGATTGCTCTCCCTTAATTAAATACCTGTAAGATCTCTTCTTAATTTCAACTCCCAGACCGGCTTGATAAGATACTCAACCATGACCCTGCACAAGTACCTTAAGCAAAAGATCTCCTTTACGCTCCCCCAGTTGCTTTCCGAGCCCTTGAAGCCTAAGACTCATTCCTTCCTTTATGCCGGGTGGTACAATCACCTTAACAAGGCGGTTGTGGAAGCCCCAGGGCACATTTACGATCTTCTGAGTTCCGGTTGCGGCTTCTTCAGGGGTTATAACGATTGATCCATATATGTCTGCGTCATCCCTGAGGCCAGTGGTATGAATACTCTGGAGCCGATGGCTTTTGTGGCGTTCGGTCCTTGGTCTCACGCGCTTCGTAAGTCCCGACTCCGGCATCCTGCTGAAGAGCTTGAGAAGTATCATTCCCCCTGCGAAACCACCGATATGCGCCCACCAGGCAATGCCTCCTCCACCGGCAGGTCCTCCTGCGGCATTAAGAAATTGAAGCAGGAACCATATGCCCAGAAATACAAAGGCCGGCACCTCTATAAAATATGGTATGAAAAAAATGGGTATGAAGGTAAGGACCTTGGATGAGGGAAATAACAAAAAATACGCACCCATAACACCTGCAATGGCGCCGCTGGCTCCTATGGTGGGGATCGGAGACTGCCAGTTGAGAACAAGATGAGAAATACCGGATACCAGTCCGCAGAGGATATAAAAGGCCAGGTAACGCAGAGGACCCATTCTGTCCTCAACGTTATCTCCGAAGATGTAAAGTGACCACATGTTTCCCAGAAGATGCCAGAAGCCTCCGTGCAGGAACATGAAGGAAAAGAAAGGAAAAGCCTGCTGTCCGAGGCTCAGGCGGTCAGCCAGTTCAGGAATGGATAATTTGGCAGGGACAAGCCCATACATGAATATGAAACGCTCAAGATGCGGCCCCTGGGCCATCTGCAGCAGATAGACCAGCACGTTTACCGCTATGATCGCAACGTTTACGACGGGATAGTTCCTTGACGGAGTAGTGTCTCTAAGGGGTATCATGAGGGTCTTTTATACCATAAGGAGCCCCTGGGCAAGACAAACATGTATATATACTTGGCACTTGAAATGAGACTTCAACTGGAATATCAAAAAAGCAGGGAGGGTTACAGATGAAAACAATGGTCAGGAATGGTTTTTCAAGATTTGCTATTATTGTTTTATTTGTTTTTGTGGCTTATTTGCATGGAATAACAATGCCGTGTTCCGCAAATGAAAACGGCCCGAAAAACCTGATCCTCATGATCGCGGACGGATGCGGCAGCGAGCAATACACCCTGGCCAGATGGCTTAAGGGATCTCCTCTCTCATTTGATTCGATGCTGGTGGGTGCGGTCAAAACCTTTAACGCAAGTTCCGTGGTAACCGATTCCGCTCCTGCGGCCTCAGCCTACGCAACAGGGCATCGCACATCAGATAAATTCATAAGCATGGGACCCGGAGAAAATACCATCAACGGCATTCAACCAACACCGCCTGACATGCGCCACAGACCGCTTGCGACGATACTTGAGGGTGCAAAGCTAAAGGGCATGGCAACCGGAGTCGTCTGTACCTCCCGGATAACCCATGCGACCCCTGCCGCATTTCTGGCCCATACTGCATCGAGGGATCTTGAGGATGACATTATGGTGCAGGCAGTTCATCAGGGTGCGGATTTAGTCATGGGAGGAGGTCTGAGACACCTTCTGCCAGGAGAAAAAAAAAGCGTACGCGCTGACGGGGAAGATTTGAGCCTGATCCTTGCCCGCAACGGATACCGTATTGTAAAAACCGGCACCGAGCTTGAAACACTAAAAAGCGGCAAGGTCTTCGGGCTATTTTCCTCAAGTCACATGGAGGCCGAGCTCGATAGAACGGTCTTTGAACCTGAGCAGCCAACTCTTGAGCAGATGACTGAAAAGGCCATTGAAATACTTTCCCGGCATACGGCGGGGTTTTTTCTCATGGTTGAGGGGAGTCAGGTGGACTGGGCCTGTCACGCAAATGATCCGGCCCATCTGGCGGGAGATCTTATAATGTTTGACAGGGCCGTCGGTGTTGCCTTGCGGTTCGCTGAAAAGACCGGAGACACCCTTTTAGTTGTTGTGTCGGACCACAATACCGGAGGCATGACCATAGGCAATCGCAGGACATCCGTAACCTATCCAAGGATGACTCCAGAGGAGCTGATTGAGCCCATAAGGAAGATGACCTTAACTGCGTCGGGGATCTGGAGGAAGGCACAGGGTTCCAGATCCCGTCTTGAAGGGCTGATTGAACAATACTGGGGAATTAAGACAGAAAAGGCCGAGATGGAAAGAATCATGGAGCTGGCAGAAGCTTACAAAAAATATCCCGGCACTGCTCTGGGTGAGGTTATAAGCGCTTCGCGTACCGCCATTGGATGGAGCACCCAGGGGCATACCGGCGGAGATGTGCCGCTTTTTGCCTTTGGCCCCGGAAGCCCCAGGGGGCTTTTAGATGCGCAGCAGCTTGGAAATCTGATGGCCTCTGCAATCGGCATTGATCTGAAGGCTTCAACCGAACGCCTCTTTGTAGATGCGGAAGCAGCCCTTGCAGGTTTTAAGGTTTGGCTGGACAAGGGCGATGGAAGAAATATTGCTCTACGAGCCAAGACAAAAGATATTGAGGCTGAACTCCCTGTAAACAGGAATATACTCAAGCTGGGTGAAAAGACCGTAGCCCTTGAAGGCATTGTCATTCATGCAGAGGCAACAGGAAAGACATACATCCCAAAACAGGCGATTGATATAATAAAAGCTGCAAGTTCCCCAATGCAATGATTTAAATGCTAATTTTTGAGAGAGAGAAAGGATGGGATCATGACGACACTAAAAAGAGGGGATGCGGCGCCGGATTTTACCCTTGAAGATGCACACGGAAAATTGTGGAGGCTTTCGGATAACAAGGGTAAATGGCGCGTGCTTTATTTTTATCCGAAAGACAACACCTCAGGATGCACGGCTGAGGCAATTGATTTTACAAACCTTTCAAAAGAATTCACCGATGCCGGTGTGGTGATTGCAGGGGTGAGCGCGGACTCGCCTGCATCACACCGAAAGTTCATTGAAAAGCACGGACTCGGGGTTACGCTGCTGTCGGACCCGGAGCACCGTGTGCTTGAGCAATATGGCGTATGGGCGAAAAAAAAGATGGCCGGAAGGGAATATATGGGCATAGTCAGAGCAACCTTTCTTATCGGTCCGGACGGGATAATAAGAGAAGTCTGGCCAAAGGTTTCAGTCAAGGGCCACGCTTCGGCTGTGCTTGAAGTTCTTAAAGAGCAAAGATAGGGGTACTTCATTAATTGACGAATTTCTTCAACGATAATTTGCTGGATAGCTTTGCATGACGGGAGAATTTGGACCGGAGGGATTCTTTTCAATAAAACAAGTTAAGCTGGCGACTTGCATTAGAGGCTGTTATAGGTAAAATTGTAAAAGTTGATTATATACTCAAAGATTGAACAGGCCACTGCCGAGGAGAGGGGAATTTTTTCTGTGGCTATCGTTTAAAAGAGATTTTGCTAAATCCATCACCAATAGGCGAGGAGAAAGACATGGAAGACCTTAAAACTTATTTTGAAAACAGAGAAGGACTTGGTGTTATTGCAACCTCTGACAGTGAAGGTAAAGTTAATTTGGCAGTATATTCAAGGCCTCATTTCCTGGAGGACGGGTCCTTGGCCTTTAT
>QZIK01000106.1 GCA_003599015.1 Desulfobacteraceae bacterium
ATATAGGAGATCCCTTCCTGCTTGAGGGCCAGCCCCGGGGAAGACGATGAGGTCATGGCCCTCACACCTGTTGAAGCCGCCCCAAGAACCATATTGATTGAGGCAATCTCGCTTTCACCCTGAATAAAGGCCCCTCCCACCTCCAGCATTCGTGCCGATAGGTACTCGGGAAGCTCATTCTGGGGTGTAATCGGATAGCCCGCATAGAAGCGGCACCCTGCTCTAACCGCCGCCTCTCCCACCACATGCGATCCGCGCATTAACATCTTTTCACTTGGCACGATACACCTCGATAGCTACTTCCGGGCACACCGTGGCGCACTGGGCACAACCGGTGCATCCCTTTTCGTTTTCCTTCACTTCCTCCACGAACCGGGCCGGGGCATACCCTTTTTTATTCTGGGTCTTGTCAGCCTCGATTCGATGGCTAGGACATACCTCGATGCAAAGCAGACATCCCTTGCACCGCTCCCTGTCAATCTTTATCTTGCCTTTCCCTTTTATTTCAGCCATGTCCTCCACCTTGACATCTTTCCGTTTTCCGAGAAAGATCTACTAGATCTTCTGGCCTTCGGTCATTCCTTGCATGACAAGAATGAACCGGAAACCGAAATACTAAGGCTATTATTTTGGGATTTTTTCCTCGGGCGAGAGATGCTGACTAGAAATAGCCAGCTTCTCGGGACGTTTTCGGAAAACCTCCACATAACCATAAGCTTTTAGTATATCGCCCTTTACAACTTCACGCAAGATTTTTTTTGAAATTAAACCCAAAAAGAAAATTCCTCCCAAGAAAATACCCGGCGACTCAGAACAGCACGCTGCAAATTCACGCTTGACACCTAAAGACGGAATCCCCTAGACTGACCTTAATTAAAGATGGTGTTTCTCAAGAGCACATTGAAAATAAGGTTACGCTACTAATGGGGAGATAACCAAAATGCTAAACGAAACATTTCATGCACCGGGCGATTTGAGCCAGGCATGCTCCCTGATATCGGACCTCGGCGAAAAAGCAATTATCATAGCCGGAGGAACCGATCTGATGGTTCGTTTCAACCGTCATCGAGTAAACCGAAACGTGGCACTGGTATATGTGGGCAAGCTCGGTCTGAATTTCATCAAAGAGGAGCAAGACCATATAGTCATAGGCGCCTGTGCCAATCTTGCCGACATAACAGCTTCGGCTCTGGTACAAAAGAAAATACCCCTGCTGGCCCGGGCATGCTCACAGATGGCATCACCGGCCATTCGAAATGCTGCAACCCTCGGGGGGAACCTGGGGACGAACGCCAGGAATGCCGACGGAGTAGCCGCTCTGATGGCTCTGGGAGCAGTGGTGGTGACTGCGTCAACCGGAGGTGAAATCAGGATGCCTATAGAGGCCTTTGTGACGACCCCCAAAAAGGAAAAATTGGCCAACGGAGGCATCGTCAAGCAATTTGAGGTGCCTTGCCTCACCGCTGATGAGAGGTGGGCATGGGAAAAATTGAGGCAAAGACAGGGTGACAGCAGAAGCATACTGTCCGTTTCCCTGCGAACAAAAATGGCAGGCAATATCTGCAAGAGCATGCGTCTGGTACTTGGCTCCATGGCAGCTCACCCGTTTGTTTCCAAAACCGCAGCGGAACTCCTGGAAGGCAAATACATTTCATCGGAACTGATAGACCAGGCGGCAAAGGAGATTCTCTCGGAGACAGATCCCGGCACCGACTCCCGCGCCTCCGCCTGGTACAGGGCAAAGGCCGCGCAGGTGCTTATAAGGCGTGTTCTTTCCCAACTCGTATAATGGAGCTGAAAATGGTCCTGCTGGAAATCAGTGTAAATGGAAAGGGATGCAGGGTGTTGGTTGACGCAACGACCAGCCTCCTGACCGTGCTGAGGGAGCAACTTCACATAACCGGACCCAAGATTGGTTGTGAAACCGGAGATTGCGGAGCCTGTTCGGTACTTATAGACGGCAAGCTCAGGCGTGCCTGTCTTACCAACGCCATGAGCGTTAATGGTTCTGAAATCACAACTGTGGAAGGAATCGGCGGCTCCGGAGGTCTTCACGCCCTCCAGAAGTCTTTCTACGAGCACCATGCCTCCCAGTGCGGATATTGCACACCAGGAATGATAGTGGCATCCAAGGCGCTGCTCGACAACAACCCCACCCCCACCGAGTTAGAGATCAAAGAGGCCCTTTCAGGAAACCTGTGCCGCTGTGCAAGTTACGTAAACATCATAAAAGCAGTAAAAAGCGCCGCTCTGAAGACATCCAATGGCGGAGGTGAGCCATGACATTTAAGAGCATAGGAAAGAGCAAGCCTCGATATAACGGACTGGACCATGTAACCGGCCAGGCCCAATATGTGGATGATATATTTATACCCGGGACCCTTGCCGTCAAGGCATTGCGCAGCCCTGTGCACAAGGGCATCATCCGGAAACTGGACACCTCCAGGGCGGAGAAATTTCCGGGCGTAAAAGGTGTAATCACTGCCGCGGACGTCCCTTGCAATACTTATGGCTATCTTACTCTTGATCAGGCAGTGCTGGCAGATAAGGCTGTTCGTTACATGGGCGAGCCGATCGCAGCGGTTGCAGCAGACAACCTGGAGGCAGCCAACGAAGCACTCGATCTTATAACTCTTGAAATCGAACAGGAGACCCCTGTATTTGATCCGCTGGAGGCCATGAAGCCCGATGCTCCCAAGGTCAGACCCGAGGGGAATGTATTGATGGTTGGGAACCGCCCTTACAGGCTTGTATTTAACGGAGATATCGAAAAGGGCTTCGCTCAGGCTGATGAGATTATAGAGAACACCTTTTTTTTCCCTTCCCAGGAGCATGCGCCCATTGAAACACAGGTGAGCCTTGCCGTTCCTGAAAAAGACAGCAGATTGACCATCTACACCGTAACGCAGGGAATGTATTTTCTTCTAAGGCAGCTCCAGCGGATTCTCGGCCAGGGCGATGACCTTACCAATCGCTGGTCGGAAAGAATGCAGTATGCTTCTAGAGGACATCTCGGCTTCTGTGATATCAAATATGTAGGCGGCAATGTGGGAGGGGCATTCGGCGGAAAGACAGAACTCCACGCGGATGCCATTGCAGCCCTGATGGCCCTCAAGACAGGAAGACCGTGTAAATGGCGATGGACCAGAGAAGAGGAAATGCTCTATTCCGCCAGACACAGCCCGTGGCGAATGACTTTCAAGGACGGCGTAACAAAGGACGGCAGAATAGTAGCCCGAAAGGTTTTCAGCATACACGACGCAGGGGCTTACACGGGTTTAAGCTCCTATGTGGTTGACAAACATGCCTTTTATGTGGCCGGCCCCTATTATCTCCCCAACGTGGAGGTAAAGTGCGCTGTTGTTTACACCAATAAGGTCCCAACCGGCGCCATACGGGGATTCGGGGTTACACCCGGGACATATGCATGTGAAATTCAAATGAACATGATCGCTGAGAAATTGCGGATTGATCCCTGGGAAATCAGGTTTATAAACGCTATTCGAAACGGGGATCAACTTGCGACCCGGACAAAACTTGAAAGTGTTTACCTGATCGAAACCATGCAGAAATTGGCCGAAGCGTTGAATCACCCGATTGATAAAAAATACGCTTCCTTAACTTCGGCACCGAGGGAGGCATAAATGAAAAAGCGAGGAAAGGGACTTGCAGTAGCCTTCTATCCTACCGGAATGGGAGGAGGAGGAGACTTCACAAACGCCATCGTCAAGATAAAGCCGGATGGAACGGCGGACTTGATAATTGGGACAGTTGAACTGGGACAGGGTGCCTGCACTGTACTGCCCCAGATGGCTGCTGAGATACTGGGTATCGAATACGAGCAGGTTAAGTTCATAAACGATAACACCGATTCCTGCCCGATTTGTTTTGGTTCTTTCGCCAGCAGAGTGACCTATTTTGCAGGAAACGCTGTCATCAAAGCCGCCACCAACGCCCGACAGAAGCTATTTGAAATTGCAGCACCCGATCTGGGGGCAGCGCCCGAGGATCTCGAGGCTGTTGATGGGACAATTCGGGTAAAGAACAGCCCTGAAAAAGCCCTCCCCATTGGGCAAGTGGCTACAAAAGGACTCTATGAGAAGCACGAATTTGTAGTGGGTACAGGCAGTTTTGGAAGGCCAAGATCATTCCCCGATCCGGAAACCGGAGCCTGCGATCCTCTGGCTACACTGGCATGGGCCTCGGTGCAGATAGAGGTGGAGGTTGACACTGAAACCGGCGTTGTAACGGTTATTGACAGTCGAAGCGTCTATGACGTTGGAAAGGCCATCAACCCGGAAATGGCCAAACTTCAGGTTGAGGGCGGCGCCATAATGGGCATGAGCTGGGCAACGCTTGAGAACCTTTATCCTTTTTACCCATCGCCTAAATTTCAGCCCCGCTCACTTGGTCAGTACATGATCGCCACGACCATGGACATCCCTCATATCGAGACGACAATGGTTGAGTGTCCTTCCCCCGTAGGACCGTGGGGAGCGAAAGGTATAGGCGAAATGACTGCCAATCCTCCCTCTCCGGCGGTAGTCAACGCCGTCCATGATGCCATAGGGGTTTGGATCACGGATATTCCCATTACCCCGGAAAAGGTATTAAGGGCATTGGAGGAGAAGGAAAAGGCCGGGAATTAAAGCTTAAGTATATCCTCCAGAGATCCTTTGTAGGCACCTTCTATAATAGTGCGCAGAATCAGGTTGCTTTTATCCTGAGGAATGGGACGCGGCATGGCCTCAAGCTTCATTTTGTTTTGGGATGCGTCCCTGACCGCCTTATCTATCAACTCCGGCGTAAAGGTCTTAAACTCCTTTAGAGTAAGGGGGAATCCCAGTTTTTTATAGAAAGCCAGGAGCCCTTCAGCAAAATCCTTTGCGGGATTGCCGGAGCCTGCCGATCCCATAATCTCCGACACCCTCTCCATCTTTTCCGACAATACAGGCGCATAGTATGCGCCATAGTAAGGCAGCATTACGGCGCAGGCCTCTCCGTGGTCCATTACATTGCACCAGCTGAAGGAATTAAGATGCGGTCCCCCGGCCTGCTTGTAATAAAGAACCGTCCCCCCAAGCAGACTGGCCGCAGACATGGCTGTTCTCGCGCTCCTGTCCCCGGGATTGTCAGCCGCCCTGGGCAGGGCGTCGAAAAGCACGCTCAACCCGGTCAGAGCCCTCTCGTTGGCCCGGGGGTCGGCCCCATCGTCAACCTGATTGAAGTAGCCTTCTATAAGATGTGTCATTGCATCCAGACCTGAGACTATGGTCACGTGCCTGCTGCAGGAATGGGTCAGCTCAGGGTCCACAAACGCTTCCCTTGGTACGAGGGCCGCATCGATGATCAGTTTTTTAACTCCCAGACGCATGTCAGTGATGACGGAGAACTTCGTCACCTCGCTCCCTGACCCGCTCGTGGTTGGCGCCACAATGAGGGGCATTATTCTACCGGTCAATCTGGAAACCATTCCAACTCCAAAATACTGATCTATCTCACCGGTTTTGAGAGTAGCGAGTATCCCTGCCGCCTTTGCGGCATCCAATACAGACCCTCCGCCGACGGCAAGCATGCATCCAAAGCCTCCCGCCAGCAAATGATACGCGATCCTGTAAACGGTCTCTTTGCTGGGGTTGGGCTCCACCCCTTCGCAAAGCTGGTAGGAAACCGAGGCGTCTTCCAGACTTTTTCCGACCCGGTCAAGAATCCCGTTCTTCCTCAAGGCACCCTGTCCGACTATCAGAAGAACCCTGTCCGAATAATTTTTTACAACACCTCCCACGCCCTGGATAGATCCATCTCCAAAATGTATCCTGGTAGGCTTCCAGTCTTTAATCATTCTCTCATAATCTTTCATTACATCAACCTCAATGCAATCTCAAAAACCATTTGATCCGACTAACTGAATCTTGCTGCCCCCAATCACATCCACGGCATCAGAGCCAGGTCTCACGCCTTGTAGCTTTTGTATATAAGCACAATCGCCATAACGGCGAATACCATTGTATCGGCCGCCTCCGACCAATATCGGCCGGTTATGGCGATTACCAATCCGAGGGCAAGGGCAGAGATGAAAGTACCGGTCAGATTTCCCATTCCGCCGACAATAACTACTGCAAAGGCGATAAGAAGGATGTCGTGTCCCATGTAGGGGTCAGCCGCACTGATCGGCGCATAGAGGATTCCCCCCAGGACTGCCAGACAGCTTCCGAGCACGAATACTATGGAGAAGTACTTGTTCACATCAAGGCCGAGGCACTGGACACCCTCGCTGTCGTCCAGGGCTGCAATGACTATCCTGCCTATGACGGTCTTTCTGAAGAACAGATTGAGTCCGAGAAACAAGACCAAAGCGCTCAATGAGATAACTACTCGATATAACGGAAACCCTCCGCCAAAGAACCTAAACGAAATACCGATCGGCTCCGTTACCTGCTGCGGCACCGTACCCCATATCCATTTTATGGCATCCGTTCCGATCAGCAGCAGCGCATAAGTGGCTATAATGGCATAGTCCAGCGATTCGCCGTACAGCCTTCTTATCACAAAGCGCTCAATCGCATAGCCGACCGGAATAGCTGCTGCTATTGCCAGGAGGGCCGATATCACAAAATTCCCCCCTACTCTTGGAAGAAATGTTATGAAGAAATAAACCCCAAGGGCATAAACCATTCCATGGGCGAAATTTATTATGCGCATGGTGCCGAAGGTGATGGACAGACCGATTGAAACAAAGTACAGGATGGCACCGATGGTCAATCCATATATGGCGCTCTCGATCATTGAGAACCCCCGCCGGCGGCACGTCTGAGGCTGAGCCTGTTTGAGACTGCCCCTGCCAGTATTCTTACAAATCCGGCAAGACCCTGTCTCAACCAGAAGACGATAATCAGCAGAAGCCCTCCCAGTATCCACTCCCACTGCGGAACGTGAGTGGACAATGAGTCCCTCATGACCATGAAAAGGACTCCCCCTGCGATTGCGCCGTATAAATTGCCGGCCCCTCCGATAAGGACGGCAAAAATCGGCTCGACATTATTGAGAGGATGGATAAAGGTTGGGCTCACAAACTGGACATACAGCGTATACAGGGTTCCGGCAAGACCGGCCAGTGCCCCCGAAATGGTAAAAGTTATCCACTTGTAAGAAAAAGTGTCGTAACCCAGGAACTTGACCCTCAATTCGTTTTCCTTGATGGATCTTATAATGATGCCAAAAGGGGATCGCGTCAGTCTTGTGAGCATATAGAAGGTGAACAGCAGGAAGAATAAAACAAAACAAAAGGCAAAGTACTTGTTTGAAAAATCCATGAACCCCCATGGTTCTACGCCGCTTGAGATGCCGTCTTCCCCGTGGGTGATCTTCTGAAATGTGCTTCCGATCAGAAAAAAACCTATCTGATTAAAGGCAAGATTAGTGAGGGCAAAAGGCGCCTCGTTGAGTTTAACAACTATCAGGCCCAGCGCTGCAGCCACTATCGCGGCCCCGAGAACACCCGCTAGCATCGCGAGAAGAGGGTTGGTGCTGACATGCAAAGAAAAGAGTGTAGATGCGTAGACACCGGTTCCCAGATAAAGAACCTGGCCGAAAGAAAGCCGACCCATAAAGCCGTAGAGAAGATCAAAGGAGAGAGCGAAAATACAGAAGATCATGAAATCCGTCACGCGATGCATGGCAAGAACCGGAATCAAAGCAACAAAGAAAGCCGCAATGATGATCATGTCCCTGAAAACGGCGCCTTTAGCGGCCGGTCTAATGCCATGCATTACGTCAGCTTTCGAATTCAATGCATCTCTCCCTTTACAGATAGTTTTCCATCTCGCTGGTGTCGGTCATCTGGGCTTTGTCCGCAATCTCCCTTATCATCTTTCCTTCCTTCATTATGTAAATACGATCAGCAAGGCGGTTGACAACGGATAGATTCTGCTCGACTATTATTGCCGAGACTTCAGATCCTTCCTTCATCCTGGTAAGGATGCGCATTATGTCCTCTATAACTATTGCCGCCAATCCTTCTGTGGGCTCATCAATCAGAAGAAGTCTGGGGCTGCCCACCATGGCGCGCCCTATCAGCAGTATCTCCCTCTGCCCTCCGCTCAGCCCTCCGGCCTTTCTGTCCATGAATTTGGAGATATCCGGATATATGCTCGTCACCCTTTCAATGGCAGATGGCATGGCAACCCCGCTCGCATACGCGGCCAGTTCAATGTTGCTCCTCACCGTAAGATTTCCGAAAACCTTCTTGTCCTGGGCAACATATCTCATGCCAAGTCTTGCCAGCTTGACCGCGGTCAAGCCCCGTGTGTCCCTTCCTTCAAAAGAAACATATCCCTTGGCAGGCTTCATCAGACCGCTGATGGTCTTAAGGAGAGTTGTTTTTCCTGCCCCGTTTCGACCTACAATAAAGACCATCTCACCGCGATTCACATTGAGTGAGACGTCGTGAAGCACCTTGGCCCTGCCGTAAGCCGCATCTATCTCTTTTACATCTAGCACTTATTATCTTCCTTGCCCCAGTAGCACTCCCTCACCTGCGGGTCGCAAAGCACCTGCCCCGGCACCCCTTCGCATATTATCCTTCCATAGTTCATCACACAGAGCCTGTCCACAAGTTCAACTATCTTGGAGATCTTGTGTTCGATTATTCCCAGTGCAAAGTTCTTCTTTACTTTATATATGAGGGAAACCACCTCGCCTATTTCATGGTCGCTTAGGCCCGCCAGGGGCTCGTCGAGAAGGAGGACACTGGGTCTGAGCGACAGAGCGATAGCAATCTCAAGCATCCGCTTGTCCCCGTAGGAAAGTTCGGAAGTGACACTGGAGGCTCTACTCTCCAGACCCACCAGCTCCAGTGACGACATACAATCGTCGGCAATATCCTTCCTCCGGCTTGAAGCAAAAAAGAAATTCCTGAGCGATTGCTGCTCAGTCTTAAATCTGATGTTGGACAAAACTAAATTTTCCCAGACTGTAAGCGAATCAAATACCGAAACCAATTGGAAGGTACGCGCCATTCCCATTTGAACGCGCTTGTGCGGAGGGACCCTTGTTACATCTGTTCCGAGGAAGGAGACGGTTCCTTCAGTGGGCGTAAAAAGCCCCGAAAGAAGATTGAAAAGCGTCGTTTTTCCTGAGCCGTTAGGCCCGATAAGTCCTGTAACCTGCCCTTCCTGAATACGGAAGTTCACCTGATTGACGGCAACCAGTCCCTCAAAATTCTTAGTGAGTCTCTGAGTAGTCAGCAGATCTGCCATAATGCAGTGAGACACTATCCCTTAAGAGTGTTAGGGAAATCATTTCAGCCATCAATTCTATTGCAGGGGGAAGAGAAAAAAGACCTCTTCCCCTGCAACGCTTGAACAGAGTTTACCAGCCCAGCGCTTTGGGGTCCTTCTGAAAAGATGTCCCTTTGTAAGCGTCAACGATTTTCACATAATCCCATGTGGCATCTTTTCGGTCTTTAGGACCAAGGCCTTTGCCTATAAAAGAGTAATACTTGTAAGAACACTGGCCGTCTACACGCCACTTTGCCGGACCCTTTGCGGAGACCCAGTCGGGATTTGCCATAAGGGCCTCATATGCCTTTTTTGGATCTGTGGATTTGGCCAGTTCCATTGCCCTGACGGTCTCCTTGACTCCATAGTAAGCGCTCATGGCATAGGGGTCCGGAGGTTCGCCATAGGCTGCTTTGTAGCGCGCCGTAAAGGCATCGGAGGTCTTTACTACCTCTTGATCGGGAAAACCGGCCATATTGTGGTACCAATACAACTGGCACATAACGCCGTCAAGGGCTTCGGGAGTAATCCCGGTGGCGAAGACGTTAACGATCCAGTTGAAAAAGACCTCCATCCTGTCGCGCAGTTTCATGTCGTAGGCCTGCTTCAATATATTGATCGCATCATTGCCCCACTGACCCATGGAAACGATCTCGGGCTTGTAGTCGGAAACCCGCAGAAGGAAAGGCGTCATGTCCGTTGTTCCCACGGGCGTCATTATCTTTTCCCAATCCACAGGATTCTTCTTGAATACTTCCTCGATGCCCCTGAGGGCTCCATGGCCATATGCGTAGTCGGGAAGACAAACGGCAACCTTTTTCTTTTTCATCACTTCAGTTATATATGCCGCAGCGCCGCGTCCCACGGACTCTCCGGATGCCATTGTTGAAAAACTGTATGGCCCCTTCTTTTCTTTTTCAAAAAACTCTTCGGGAACCCCGTTGGTGGCGCAGAACATAATGGGCGTCCTGCGGCTCTGATCATTCAGCGCAAGGGAGACATGAGCAAAGGTCCCTCCCACAAGGGCGGTTATACCTTCGTCATTGATCATTGACTTCATCTTGCGAATGGCAGCATCCGGCTTGGTTTCAGTGTCCTGGTAAAAGGCCTTTATCATGACCTTCTTACCGCCGAAGTTTGCACCCCCCGCATCATTGATCTCCTTAACAGCCAGTTTGGCGGCATCCATCTGCTTGGTCCCCAGGGCTGAGCCTTTTCCGGTCATCGCATATATAACCCCAAGCTTGATCTCCTCAGCCGCAGCCTTCGGGACCGACAAAAAAAATCCTGCCACAAAAAGTACAAGCCCAAGAGCACAAAACTTCTTCAGAAAGCCTTTCATTCAAAACCTCCCTTCTTAAGTTGACATCTGATTCCCTTAACCCCGCCAAAGACAAACGCTTCTCTCCCGCCACACCCCCTTTCCGGTCCGTTATACCAACTGGAAATCTTACCGTTTGCGTATAGTTTTGTATATCATCCACCCGGCAGGCACGCAACTGTTTTGTGAATACTTGATGAGATAGAGTCTAGTCTTGAAAATATTCTCCAAAAAAGACAAGGTTCACTTTAACGGCAACACAAGGCCTCATCACTATTTTGTCTGCACCCGTTGAGACCTGACCCTGAATTTCTGCAGGATAATTTGGAATGCCTGTTGAAAATGATTTGAAATCAATAATCGCCTGGCCGAATTGAAAAGTTAGCCCATTTTGACAGGGAAACTATCCCGGATCAGGACAGAGCAAGGGTCGCTCTTTTAAATGCCGCGACACGTGCTGAAAGCAAATCCGAAAGACCCTCTCTGCCGACATTCTGTTCGATCAGACTCTCGAATGCGCTGCCCACCACAACCCCGTCGGCCATCTCTGCAACGGAAGCAATATGCTGGGGAGTTGATATCCCAAAACCCACGCAGACAGGCAGCCGCGTCAGGGAACGCAAGGCCTTTACTTTAAGATTGATCTCATCGAACTGAAGCCCGGCGCTTCCTGTGACACCCAGCTTGGACACGTGATAGATGAAGCCTGAGGCCGAAGAGGTAATTTGCTCCATACGCTCTAAGCTGGTCGCCGGAGTAGTCAAGCGGATCAGGCAGAGACGCTCATCAGGCCACTCCCGGGTAAATTCATCGGATTCCTCGGGCGGCAGATCAACCACGAGGACGCCGTCTGCGCCCGCATCCAGCGCATCCCGGTGAAAAACAGCAGCACCATAGGCTAAAAGTGGATTATAATAGCTGAAGACTATTATAGGGACTTGCGACTGGGGCCGCAACGCAGCGATCATTTCCAGGACACTGCCGACGTTTATGCCGGCCGCAAGTGCCCGAAGAGAAGAGCGCTGGATAATCGGGCCGTCAGCAGTGGGATCCGAAAACGGCACCCCAAGTTCCAGCATATCCAGTCCTGCGGCGCACATGGATGAAACCAAACTGAGGGACTTCTCCATATCGGGATCTCCAGCCGTTACAAATCCCACAAGCGCCTTTTCATTGTTGGCCCTCAGTCGTCTAAAGGTGGATTCAATACGGTTCATTTCAACTTTCCCTCCTCACTCTTGTTCGGTCCCGCTGAAAATACTCCCAGGTCCTTGTCGCCACGGCCGGAAAGATTGACCACCAGCAGATCCTTTTTTGATCTTAGACGTGCCTCCCGCATAGCCCACGCCAGGGCATGGGAACTTTCCAGGGCAGGGATGATTCCCTCCAGACGACACAGGAGCCCGAAGGCGCTAAGCGCCTCCTCATCAGTGACCGCTACGTAGCGGGCGCGTCCCGTGCCCTTAAGAAAGGCATGTTCCGGCCCGACGCCGGGGTAGTCGAGACCTGCTGAAATGGAATAGGCTTCCCGGATCTGGCCGTCGGCATTCTGCAAGACATAGGACTTGGAGCCATGCAGAACGCCCACCCGGCCTTCTCCGATTGAGGCGGCATGTTCGCCCTTTTCTATTCCCTTGCCTGCCGCCTCAACCCCTATAAGCTCAATATCCTCTTCAAGAAAGGGATAGAAAAGACCCATGGCGTTGCTCCCGCCGCCCACGCATGCCAGCAGGGCATTCGGCAGGCGGTGGGCAGCCCGCTGCATCTGGTGTTTGACTTCCTCGCCGATAACCTTTTGAAAGTCTCGTACCATCATGGGATAAGGATGGGGACCGGCCACCGACCCTATAACATAATAGGTGTCTGCAACGGCCTCCAGCCAGTAACGCATGGCTTCGTTCATGGCATCCTTAAGTGTTCTGCTGCCGCTTTTTACCTCAATGACTTGGGCGCCCATCATACGCATCCGTTGAACGTTTAGAGACTGCCGCCCAATATCTTCAGTCCCCATGAAGATGCGGCATTCCATCCCGAAGAGAGCTGCTGCGCAAGCCGTTGCAACCCCATGCTGTCCGGCACCGGTTTCAGCTATGAGCTTGCGTTTTCCCATCCGGCTTGCAAGGAGCGCCTGGCCGAGAGTGTTGTTGATCTTATGGGCACCTGTGTGTGCAAGATCTTCCCGCTTTAGATAGACGGCAGCACCGCCGACGTAAGAGGTCAGACGTTCTGCAAAAAACAATGGTGTCGGCCTTCCGGCAAAATCCTGCAGCAGGCGGGAGAGCTGTTGTTGAAATGACGGATCACCTGAAATGCGACAGTAGGCCTCTTCCAGTTCGAGAATCGCCGGCATCAGGGCTTCGGAAACATAGCGACCGCCGAAGGGACCAAAATGACCCGCCGGGTCCGGCAGACGTTTATAAGCCTTCATCATTGAAGGCAAATGACCTCGATTCATTAAAACACCCTCCTCCTTGCGGCAGCGCCTGAGACTGCCGAAATGAATTGTTCAACCTTAAAAATGTCTTTTCGCCCTGGTGCCGCCTCAACCCCGGAGCTGACGTCAACTGCGTCAGGCGATGCGGCAATGAGGGCCTCTGCTGCGTTGCAAGGGTCCAGTCCTCCGGCCAGGATCAAAGGATACCGCTCGGAAAGCTCGGCTGCTCGGCTCCACTGCCAGGGCAGTGCGTTACCACCAGGCAGCCGGCCTTGTCCGCATTCGACCAGAAAGGCAGAAGCCGGATATCGCTCCGCATTACCGAATCCGGGGTGCCGGTCCGCAAAAAGCGCCTTGACAACGAAAAAACCATCACGACAAAGGCGTTCGACGAGTTCAGGCGGCTCGCCTCCGTGAAGCTGTACGGCAGTGATCCCTGTCAGGCTCATTAAGCGCATGATGCCATCGTATGTCTCGTCAACAAAAACACCCACACAGGTGACCTCTTCCGGAAGGACGCGAAGGATTTCACGTGCGGTCTCCCCAGTTACACAGCGAGGGCTTTTGGAATAAAAAACGCACCCGACAGCTCCGGCGCCTGCCTTTGCACAGGCCACAGCTTCATCCACCCTCGTCAACCCACAGATCTTGACCTGCACCTTCGGTCCACTGGCTGGAGGTGATGGAGCCCGTTTTTGTCCATTTTCCATCCTAACCGGCCTCCCCTTTGAGCATTTTCAAAAAACTTGAAGGATTTTCTGATCGAACCAGACTTTCTCCGATCAGAAAATTGTATACCCCGGCTGCCCGGTAGCGAATGATTTCATCCCGGGTCCTGATCCCACTCGCCGCCACCGCCACCTGCTCCGGTTCAAGCAAAGGAACTATTCTCAGGGTGTGATCGAGATCCGTCTTGAAAGAGGCCAGGTTACGGTTGTTAATAGCGATAAGTCTGGCGCCGGCCCGTGTGGCGTTCTCAAGATCCTCTCCGCCGTATATTTCAACCAGGGCCGCAAGACCGAGCAAGGAAGCAAGCCCAAGCAGATCTGCAAGAAGCACTTGATCAAGGATGCGTGCAATCAGCAAGACCGCATCAGCTCCCATGGCCGCTGATTCGTAAAGCTGGTAGTCGCAGAAAAGGAAGTCCTTTCGCAACACGGGAAGATCAATGGCAGCTCTGGCACGCTTCAGATCCTCCAATGATCCGATGAAATGGTCTTTTTCCGTCAAAACAGACACGGCGCATGCGCCCCCCTGCTCGTAAGCCGCTGCAAGTTCAGCCGGATCAAGATCTTGTCGGATGATCCCTTTAGATGGAGAAGCTCGCTTGATTTCCGCGATTATATTCACACCGGAAGCACCCGGATCGTTAAAGGCACTGAAGAAAGGACGGACATCCCGCCGGGCCTCGGCTTCCCTGCGCATTTGATTAAGGGGGATTCTCCGTCGGGCTGCCCGCACATCCTTATGTTTTGCCTGAATAATTATTTCCAGAATATTATTTAACAAAGATTCCTCCATTTCATGGTTACTCAACCTGCCGCATAAACTTAACCAGGGTTTCCATTTTTCCGTATGCTGCACCAGAGTCTATGGATTCGGACGCATGTCTGATTCCGGCATCGAGACTCTCGGCATGTCCGGCGACCATGAGGGCGGCAGACGCATTCAAGATGACCACGTCCCGGCAGGCTCCTTTTTTCCCAGCAAGGACCATTTTTGTGATCTCAGCGTTGCGTGAGGGGTCACCGCCTGCAATCTCCGACGGATCTGCTAGCCGGCCCACATAACGTTCAGGGTCAATGTCATAGGTACGGAGGAGCCCGTTCTTCAACTCGGTCACTCGGGTAGGAGCGCACACCGAGATCTCGTCCAGCCCGTCATGGCCGTGTACGACCAGAGCACGTCGCGAGCCCAGCAGGCGAAGTGCTTCGGCGAACATCTCGGTCAATTGCGGCGAGTAAACCCCCAGCAACTGGCAGTCAGCGCCGGCAGGGTTCGTGAGTGGGCCCAGCATGTTGAATATGCTCCTGATTCCCAGTTCTTTTCGCGCCGCCGCCGCATGCTTCATGGCTCCATGATAGAGAGGAGCGAAAAGGAAGCCGATGCCGATCTCTGAAACGGCTTCTTCCACCAGCTCAGGCGGCGCATTCAGGTTGACACCGAGTGCCTCGACAAGGTCTGCGCTGCCGCAGCGGCTGGAAACGGAACGGTTTCCGTGTTTTGCCACTGTGACCCCGCATCCGGCTACGACAAAGGCCGTTGTGGTAGATATATTAAAGGTGCCGTTCCCGTCACCTCCCGTACCACAAGTGTCCACAACAGCAGGGCTCGTGACCTGAATGCGGACGGCCTTGCGGCGCATACCCCGCGCCGCCCCGGCAAGTTCCTCAAAGGTCTCCCCCTTGGCGGCAAGGGCAGCCATAAAAGCTCCGATAAGGGCGTTGGAGACGTATCCTGAAAATATCTCGGCAATCATATCGGACATTTCATCGGCGCTGAGGTTTTGGTTTCGGATTATTTTTTGAAGCTTGTTGCGAAACATCAATTCTATCTCCTCGGATTTCAGTTATGAATCGTCCGGCGCGTCATATTAAGAAAATTGCGAAGCAGCCTTTTCCCGACCGTAGTCATGATGGATTCAGGGTGAAATTGCAGCCCCTCAATCGGATGGCTGCGGTGGCGGATACCCATGATCTCCCCGTCTTCAGACTCTGCCGTCACCTCCAGGCAGGCAGGTAGAGAACTTCGATCCACGGCGAGCGAATGGTACCGCATGGCCTGAAATGATCCCTGGATACCCTTAAAAAGCTCACGGCCGTCTGCTGTTACGGATGAAGTCTTGCCGTGCATGAGGCGCTTAGCCGGCACGACCTTCCCACCCATTGCCAGGGCAATGGCCTGATGTCCCAGACAAACCCCCAGGATCGGGATCCGTCCTGAAAACCGCTTGATGGCAGCAATGGTTATGCCGGCCTCCTCCGGCCGTCCCGGGCCGGGAGAGATAACCAGCCCCAATGGGTTGAGCACTTCCAGCTCATCCATTGTCAGAAGGTTGTTGCGGGTTACCTGCACCTCAGCGCCCATCTGCATGAGATATTGATAAAGGTTGTAGGTGAAAGAATCATAGTTATCTATCATAACCAACATGGTTCTACCCTCCTGAAACAACGTTTTGTGCAATTAATTCAAGTGCCTTTTGAAAGGCCTTGGCCTTGTTGACAGTCTCCAGATGTTCGCCGTCCGGGTCCGAGTCTGCAACGATGCCGGCCCCTGCCCGGACTGTAAACTTCCCGTTTTTGATGCAGGCCGTACGGATGGTAATAGCCAGGTCCATATTTCCGCTGAAGGAGATGTATCCCACCGCGCCGCCATAAGGTCCTCGGGGATCTCTCTCAAGGGCTGAGATGATTTGCATGGCGCGCACCTTGGGCGCACCGGTCAGCGTACCGGCCGGAAAGGTTGCGGCAATAAGATCCCAGGCATCCAATCCGGCGCGCAAATCGCACCGGATATTGGATACCATATGCATAACATGGGAGTAACGCTCGACGACCATCAAGTCGGTCACCTGCACCGAACCGATCTCAGCGATTCTTCCCAGATCATTACGTCCCAGATCAACCAGCATAAGGTGTTCGGCTTTCTCTTTTTCATCCTTCAAAAGCTCGTCTGCCATCTGCCGATCTTCCCGGTCGGTCCGGCCTCGCGGCCGGGTGCCTGCAATCGGTCGAAGGGTTGCTATGCCGTTTTCAAGCCGCACCATTGTCTCAGGTGAAGAACCCACAAGCACCATAAGATCG
>QZIK01000079.1 GCA_003599015.1 Desulfobacteraceae bacterium
CCAGCCCATTTACTAAACTTATATTATTCGTATTTTATGATGGTTATTCCTAACATGGCCCTTGACAACCAAAATACCCGCAAGTAGTCTTTTATCCGCTGGCATAGAAACCCATAGAATATTAAAAGCTGATAATGTTCGAGTAAGCTAAAGGCAGGATAAGAATAATATATTATAATTAACAATATTTGAACCAACTGATGGCCGCTGAAATTGCAGATATTTTCAGGCGCTACGGGGATGAGTACCGAAAGAAACACCCCACGACGCCGAGGCAACGCAGGGTGATGAGGGATATCGAACAGTGCAGGACAAGCGCGCTGGGTTTCCATGCTGATCAATGCAACGAATGCGGAGAAATAGATATCTCATATAACTCCTGCAGGAACAGGCACTGCTCCAAAATGCCAGGGCACAGCGAGGCGCAGGTGGGTGAGAAAAAGATTAGGAGAACTCCTGCCCGTCGGCTACTACCATATAGTGTTCACCCTTCCTCACCGGATGTTTCCAGTCAGTCTTTACAATCAGGCCCTGATATACGAGCTACTGTTTAAGAGCGCCTCAGCTACCCTTCTTGAGTTTGGAAGGGACAAGAGATGGCTTGGAGGGGAGGTTGGTTTCTGGGGGATACTTCATTCCTGGGGCCAGAAACTGTGGCAGCACATCCACGGCCACTTTGTGATCGCGGGAGGAGCCGTGGGGGAGGACGGCAGATGGATAGAGCCGCGGTACAGAGGTAAGTTCTTGTTTCCGGTAGGAGCGCTTTCAAAGGTATATCGGGGAAAGTTTATAGAAGGGCTCAAAAAGGCCTACTATGCAGGCGACCTAATCATCCCAGATGAGGCAGCAGAACTCAGGCGGGAAGAAGGATTTGAAAACTGGATCAACGCCCTGGTCTCAAAGGACTGGGTGGTTTACTGCAAGCCCCCGTTCGGAAACGCAGAGGCGGTAGTCAACTATATCGGCCGCTACACGCAAAGGGTGGCGATCAGTAACGGCAGGATCATCTCCACGGAGGAAGGAGAAATACGATTCAGCTACAAGGACTACAGTAAGGACAGGATAGCCTGGAGGGAGATGGCGCTCAAGGCAGAGGAGTTCATAAAGAGATTTCTATGGCACATACTGCCCGATGGTTTTCACAAGATCCGCTACTACGGGTTCCTTGCAAACGGCAGAGCGAAAGCGATGGTCAAGAAGATAGCCCAGGGGCTTTCCACAGAGAAGGCCAGGGAGCTGAGAAGCGAGGGGTACGTCCCAGAGGAGCCGGAAGGATTGCTGTGTCCTGTGTGCAGGAAGGGGATCATGGTTGCGTTTCTTATAGTAGATCGCTGGGGGAGAAAGATCAGAGGCGATTGTGTGCCAGATTACTGGGCGCCGGAGACAGGATAAGGCCCACACAGGTTGGCAGAGAAGGCAAAGAGGGTAAAAGAGAAATTCCTCACAGGGGAAAGCCGTACCCAAAACCCGCAAGGACTGGGGCGTTACCGGGGTATGGGCCAGAAGAAAAGGACAAAATACATCAGTGGACTTTATTAAAAGGCACGATATTGATAAAATGGAAATCAAAAGACGGCCCTGGTTTTGACTTTGCCCAGGGCATCAAGACTGATATTCACCATAATAAGGGCTTAACTCGAACAAATCGTTGAAGCTGAAAACAGGCCCGGGATCGCCTTTTGAGTTAGTCGGCTTCGGAGACGCTTCCGGATATAGAAATAGGGTGACTTTGAATGCCTGTTTCAGCTTAACTCAGGCGTTTGGGCATCAGGAGGAAATGCATCATGAAAAACAATCACCTAATACGACAAACCCCTTTGCGTCAGGCGACGAGGTTCTTGGGGGAGGACTGCCCCGGGCCCGCACCGCCATCGTCAACGGCGGGCCCGGCTCCGGCAAGACCATGCTGGGTCTGGAGTTCCTCTACCGGGGGGCCCTGGCCGGGGAACCGGGCATCTTTATCGGTTTTGAGGAACCGCTGGATCAGCTGCGCGAGAACGCCGCCACCCTGGGCTGGGACCTGGCAGCCCTCGAACGGGAAAACCGCCTCTTCTTGCTGGGAGGGCACATCCAGCCGGATATGCTCACAAGCGGAGAATTCAGCCTCAAAGGGCTGCTGGCAGCGGCTTCCGGCAAGGCAACGGAAATGAGGGCGAAACGCTTCGTCATGGACGCCCTGGAGGTCGCGCTGCGCTTGTTTGACACCCCAATCCAGGTGCGAAATGAACTGCATACGCTCAACAACTGGCTGCGGGGGGCCGGACTCGCCGCTCTGCTGACCGTCCGCCCGGGCGTCCGCGGGGGCGCTTTGGCCTTTGAAGACTTCTTCCTCTCCATGGGCGACTGCGTGATCGATATGGATGTAAGGATGGTCGCTCAGGTCAGCACCCGGCGACTGCGGGTCGTCAAGTACCGGGGATCGGGTTTCGAGAGCAATGAATACCCTTACGTTATCACCGGAAGCGGCCTCCACGTGGCCCCCATCTCCACCGTCGGCTTGAGGCACAAGCCTTTGGGCGAAAAGATCACCACCGGCCAACCGAAGCTGGACGCAATCCTTGAAGGGGGATACCGCCGGGCCTCCTGCGTTCTTTTCGCCGGCCAGCCCGGCACGGGCAAGACGATCCTGGCCTCCACATTTGTCAGGGCCGCCTGCGGCCGCGGGGAGAACGTTCTTTATATCAGTTTCGAAGAATCGCAAGAGGCATTGACCGGCAACGTCCGCAATGCCGGGATCGACCTGCAACCCGAGATCGCTTCGGGCCGGTTGCGGTTTCTTTGTCAATTTCCCGAAGCCATGGGGGCCGAGGAGCACTATATCCGCGCCCTGGCCGACATCGAGGATTTTTCACCGGCCCACGTGATTGTGGATGCCATTTCCGCCTGCGAGCGCATGGGGGGCAAACAGGCCTCCTTCGATTATCTGATGCGCCTGTTGAACAGGTGCAAGGAAAAGGGCATCACCATTCTTCTGCTCAACCAGACTTCCGTTCCCACGGACATCACTGGGATCTCCGGAAACGAAATCTCCTCCCTGGTGGATACGGTGGTCCGTCTGGATTACAAGGAAGGCTTCGGCGAGACCACCCGCCTGCTGAGTGTGCTCAAATCGCGGGGTTCGGCTCACTCCAACCAGAAGCGCGAATACTGGATTACGGACCAGGGCATTGATATCGCAGACCCCTACCTGGGCGAGGGCGAAGTACTCACCGGCACGGCGCGGCAGGTGCAGGAGGAGAAGGACCGCATGGAGGCGGAGCGGCTCGAATTCGAAATCCGTCTGAAGGAACTGGAAATAGAGCGCTTGCAAACCATGCAAAGGCGTATGGCCAACGGCATTGAAAAGCGAACTGCGCTACGCGCCGACAAGCCTTTAGACGACACGCAACAGAAGGGGTGAGCCATGAGTGACAAGTCAACCCAATCACCCGCTGGTCGCGCTTCCGGAGCCCCTTTTTACCGGCTGCGGCTCTTTGTGGCTGGAGATGAGCCCAATTCAGTTCAGGCGCGCCATGTCCTTACCCGGTTGTGTGAGGCGCATCTTGGCGGCCGTTGTGCGATCGAGATCGTGGATGTTTGCGAAGACTTTCATGCGGCCATTGAACACGGTATCTATCTCGTGCCCGCCCTGAAGGTCGAAT
Source organism: Desulfobacteraceae bacterium (assembly GCA_003599015.1). Lineage (GTDB taxonomy): Bacteria > Desulfobacterota > DSM-4660 > Desulfatiglandales > Desulfatiglandaceae > CG2-30-51-40. Next base: position 3,642 of record QZIK01000079.1, read on the forward strand.
CGCCCCCGCCGGCACGCACCATTGTGGGATCGCTGAGCGATGAGGCAAAGGTCTTGCATGCCCTGGGGATTGCGGGAAAGGGGGTGGAGCCGTGAGCAAGGATCGTCGTGAACCCAATGAACTCGTGGAACGGCTCGCACAGGCCGAGGCGGCCCTGGACGCCCTGCGCCGGGGCGAAGTGGACCTGGTGGTCGGCCCGGATGCCCTCCGGGTGGTGCGCCTAAAGCCCCTGGTGGAGGAAAACGAGCGTCTGGCAAGGGAGTGGCGGACGACCTTTGACGCGGTGAAGGATGCTATTTTTGTTCTGGATGCCGATCAGCGCATTTTGCGGTGCAACCGGGCTGCTGAAAAGCTCTTCGAACGTCCAGGGGAAGAACTGCTCGGAAAGCACTGCTGGGAGATCGTCCACGGCACCGCGGAACCGATCCCCGAATGCCCGATCCTGCGCATGCGCCAGAGTCTGCAGCGGGAAACCATGGATCTATCGATCGGCGACCGCTGGTTCGAGGTGGAGGTGGATCCCATTCTGGATGCGAAAAACCGTCTGACCGGCGCGGTGAATATCATCAGCGACATCACCGAGCGCAAGAAGGCGGAAAAGGAGCGGGCAGTGCTCCATGAGCAGTTGCAGCAGGCTCAGAAGCTGGAATCCATCGGCAGACTGGCCGGCGGCGTGGCCCATGACTTCAACAACATACTGAGCGTGATTCTGGGTTATGGAGATATCCTGCTCGGAAAGCTGCACCAGCAGGATCCCATGCGGGACGAAGTCCGGGAAATTGTGACAGCCGGTCGAAGGGCGGAGGCACTGATCCGGCAGCTTCTGGCTTTCAGCAGAAAACAGACCCTTCAGCCACAGGTCTTGGATCTGAACGAGCAGGTTCGCAACCTGGAGAAGATGCTGCGCAGGCTGATCGGGGAGGACATCGCACTCGACCTTGCCCTGGCGGAGGATTTGCCCCCGGTGTTGTTCGACCCGGGACAGCTCGACCAGGTGATCATCAACCTGGCCGTCAACAGCAGGGATGCCATGCCCAAAGGAGGCAAGCTTCTCATAGAGACCTCCGCTGTGGAGTTGGACAAAGCCTATGCCGCCGCACATACCGGCGCCAGTCCGGGGGAATACGTGCTCCTGGCCGTGACCGATACGGGGTGCGGCATGGACAAGGAGACGGCCGAAAAGATCTTCGAACCCTTTTTCACCACCAAGGAAAAGGGTAAGGGAACCGGGCTGGGGCTTTCCACGGTCTACGGCATCGTCAAGCAGTCCGGCGGAAACATCTGGGTTTATTCCGAACCCGGCAAAGGCACCACCTTCAAGATATATCTGCCGCAGACCGAAGAAAAACAGAAAACCCGGGAAAAGATTGTGGCATCTCAAGAGATCTCGGGAGGCGAACACATTCTGGTGGTGGAAGACGAGGAGAGCGTGCGCAACCTGATAAAAAGCGCTCTCACCCGGCTGGGCTACAGTGTAACCCTCGCCGCCAACGGAGGCGAGGCCTTGCTGCTTGTGGAGGAAAAGGGTCTGAAACCGGATTTGGTCATCACCGATGTGGTCATGCCCAACATGGGCGGGAAAGAGCTGATCGACCGCCTGCGCAGGACGTATCCCGGCCTCGGGGCGCTATTTATGTCCGGATACACGGACAACGCCATCGTGCATCACGGAGTGCTGGATCAGGATACACCGTTTATCCAGAAGCCCTTTACCCTCCAGGAACTCGGCAGGAAGGTGCATGAAGTCCTCGCCAGCAAACCTTCATGATAACAATGCCTAACAAGACGCTGCACCTGACCGCTATTAGGCTGCGCTCTATAGCGGCAGGTGAGCTTGAACGTTATGGCCCAATAAATTTTCGTATGACGATAAACATACTCTAAAACAGGAAGGAGGAAATCTATGGCTTCAGAAGCAACGATGACAATCATTAAGATGCTTGAGACACTACCGGAGCAGGCCCAGGATCGGGTGGTTGAGCATCTACGAGAATACATCGAAGAGCTGCGGGACGAAGCGCTGTGGAATGAGTCATTCTCCCGAACCCAATCCAATCTTGTCTCAGCAGCCCGGCGGGTACGGAAAGAAATTGAAGAGGGCAAGGCAACTCCCTTGGATCTCGAGAAGCTATGAAATCCGCTACTGTACCATCATTCTGGGAACGGTATAATAAACTCGACCGTGAAATCAGAGGCAGAGCGAAAAAGGCGTATCGACTCTGGGCCGAGAACCCTTTTCATCCATCTTTGCATTTCAAGTGCGTTAACCGTGATGAGAATATCTGGTCAGTAAGACTTACACTTGGGTACCGTGCTCTGGGTGTTCTTGACCAAGGTACAGTCACATGGTTCTGGGTTGGGAGTCATGATGAGTATGAGCGATTTTTCGGTTGATGAACAGCAGCCATAACATCGCAATTCACCAGACCAGCCACAGCCTGCGGCTTCCGCTGGCTGGTGATCGCGGGCGTGTGTGCCGGGCATGGCACAGGACTTGTGGGGTGGAAGTCCCCACGCCAGGTTTTCGCCGAGCCGAAGGCAAGGAGAAGGGCAAGGGCGACGTTGCGAGGCGGGGTCTGAAGGAAGCCCAATCCGAAGACGCGGGGCGACGAACAGGAACCGGATATGAGGTGTGGTACGTCCGGGGCGAGTGGGCACGTGACCACGGAGCCCTCCATCGGCAAGAGGGGCGTGCTTTATAAATCCGGCGCTTATGCTTGGAAGGTTCTGTGTCTTACCCCGGGAGGTCTCTCATGTACTTTGCCTGCGGGTAGAGCTGAGGGGAGAGTAATCAACCCTGACCGCATGAGAGAAGTCAGCAGAGGGCATAGTAAGAGGGAGGAAACAGATAACAGAGGAAGCCTGCATGGACGAACTAGGAACCCGCCCTGCACGCCGAAAGAGCAGGTGACGGAAACTCTCGGCCTAAACGGGATGATTTTGGGATCATGTCGCCTCCGAAGGCCCGAACGGTGTGAGTGGACGATTGGTATGGATGTCTCATGAGCAGCAGGCCGGCGATACAAATGTGGCTGCCCTTGCGTTTAGAGGGCGAGGTGTTTCATGGCGACGCCGTGACCGAGAGTCCGTCTGAAGATGAACAGGTTATGGAGCGGGTTGTCGAGAAAGACAATCTTATCCGGGCACTGAAGCAGGTGAGGCGTAATGGCGGGAGCCCTGGAATAGATGGGATGACGGTCGAAGGGCTTGGGCCATATCTCAAGGACCACTGGCCACGACTGAAGGTGGCTCTTCTGGAGGGAGCGTACGCGCCTCAACCGGTGAAGCGGGTGGAAATCCCGAAGCCGGGAGGTGGGGTGCATAAGCTGGGGATTCCCACGGTGGTGGACCGCTTTATTCAACAAGCGATGTTGCAAGTGCTCCAACCGGAATGGGACCAGGGATTTTCTGAGTTTAGCTTTGGGTTCAGGCCTGGAAGGAGTGCTCACCAGGCGATAGGGCGTGCTCAGAGGTATCTTCAGGATGGTTACACCTGGGTAGTAGACCTGGACCTTGAGAAATTCTTTGATCGAGTGAACCACGACAGGCTGATGAGCGATGTGGCGAGGAGGGTAAAGGACCGGAGGATATTGAGAACCATCCGACGATTCCTGGAAGCCGGAGTTCTGGACCACGATGCGCTTCATGAAACGACGGAAGGGACGCCACAAGGCGGGCCGTTATCCCCACTGCTGGCGAATCTGCTGCTAGACGGGCTCGACCGGGAGCTGGAGAGACGGGGGCATCGCTTTGTGCGGTACGCGGACGATTGTAACGTGTATGTCCGAAGCAAACGAGCTGGATGTCGGGTGATGAAAAGTGTCAGCGGATACCTCTCAGAGCGCCTCAGGCTCAAGGTCAATGAAGCCAAGAGTGCAGTGGCGCGGCCTTGGCAGAGGAAATTCCTGGGCTTCAGTTTTACTCGCCTTGATTTTCGACGTTGCGTCAGCGGCGAGGCTATTAAACGGTTCAAGGCAAGGATCAAGGAAATGACCGATCGTACACGCGGAAGGAGCATAGTGGGGATCGCGGCTGAGCTGGGACAGTACTTAAGGGGATGGAAGGCGTACTTTCGGTTTGCCGAGGCCCTTTCTTATCTGAAAGAACTGGATTCCTGGGTCAGGCGGCGTCTGCGATGTTATCTCTGGAAGCAATGGGGCAGGCGGGGCTACCGTGAACTGCGCAAGCGTGGCGTAAGCCGTGACTTGGCGTGGAATACGGCAAAGTCTGCGCATGGCCCTTGGCGGTTGAGTAGGAGCCACGGACTGGCGTTTGCTCTTCCAGCCAGTTATTTCGTTTCGCTTGGTGTGCCTGTACTGTACGTCAAAAGATCGTCTCAACCGAACCGCCATGGTACGAGAGGCTCCCCCCTATCCCGATTATACCAAAAAGAGCGAAGCTCGAAATAAGGACCGTTGAGAGGATCATATGACAGATGATATGATTCAAAAAGCTTTGCGCTTGAAAGAGTTGGACAAACTCATTATCAAAGCCATAGCCACTTGGGATGTGGAGCAACTCAGCAAGTACATTGTCGAATTTAATAACTCAAAAAAGCACATTCGCAGTTATGGCCTTGAGCATCCTCTTGTAAATCTACAGAAAATTGAAAACCCGGATGCCCGTCTCATGATTCAGAGGATAATGTCCGATGAACCGCTTTCAGTAGAGAAGGCTATGTCTGGGGGCACGATAAAAGAATTCCTCAAGGGTGAACTCGACGAAAACGACATAGAGAATCTTGGCTCGGACTTGTTCTATTCTTGGTTCAGCCATTACGAGTATATACAAGGCCTTTATGAAATAGGTTCTCTTGTCCTGTCGTGTGGAAAGATACCAGACAATCTTTCAAGATTTGTAGCTGAAGCCCGCAATTGCTATACCTTTCAGCAATACAATGCTGTCTTTTCGCTTTGCCGCACAATAATCGAGAGTTGCATTAAAGACCTCGCTGTGATAAATAAAATTATTCCACGGGATTCACGCAATATCAGCCAGCTATCATCTCGAACTCCTGAACTCTACGAACTGATTAATCAGTTATGTGATCAGGTCGGTGTCTTTGACAAAATACGCAAACCTCTTCATAAAGTAAGAACGGGGACAAATTACATCATACACGGTAATCGCATTGTGGGAAAAGAAGAGTCCAAGAACATACTTAAGCAGACCCTTCTGGTTGTCCATCAACTTTATGAGATTGAGAATGCCCGTCAAGAAAGCAGATGACCACAAGAGCTTCGCTTAATGAGGTAATCCGATCGATTGCGTACAGCGCATATAGAAAGGATATATTACTATGCCAACCATTTCAATGTCTTATGGGATTATCATCCGGATGTATTTTGTGCCGGGTGAACATCAGCCGCCGCATTTTCATGTATATTACAACTAGTTTAGGGCTTCTGTGGATATTCGCTCGTGTGAGGTTATTGATGGTGACCTTCCCGGAAGGCAGAGAAAACTGGTGCTGGCTTGGGCCGAGTTGCATCAAGATGAGCTAATGGCAGATTGGAAGCTGGTGATGAATGGCGAAGAGCCCTTCAAAATTCAACCTCTTCAATAAGGAGTGATACCATGTACCCTGCAGTGAAAGAAGTTATTCCAGGAGACGACTATATACTTTCTATTGTCTTCGATAATGGAGAGCAAGGCTATCTTGACATGAAGCCGATCCTTGATTTTGGCATATTTCAGCGAATCAAGGATTATGATGCATTCAGGCGGGTGCGGGTTGCATTTGACACGGTTGAGTGGGACTGTGGCGTTGACCTCGACCCTGAGTTTGTCTACAAAAAAAGCAAGGCAAATAACTCTGCATAACAACCGCATCAACTCGGGCTGGCAATTGCGCTGCGCTTCATTGCCAGCCGGTTATGCGGAACGTTCGGCTTTGATTGATAGGAGTCCCATAATGGATAAGCAACTAAGCGGGAAAGATTCACGGGATCTCTTTCGGGAAATTGATGCTTTATGCGATGAAGTCAACAGCGCTACCCCAAACGTTAACGAAGCGGAAGAAATTGCCATTGGGTGTTTCCAAAATTCCGTCGAGATTACAGAAGGGTTTGCCCTTGCCGAATTTCTCCTGGAGCATGATTTTGTCATTCTTTCAACGGCCAAGACTCGCCGTGATAAAGACCCAAGGTAAAATGAAGACCGCATATTCACATGGTTTATTCTCAGCAAAGCAGTGCAGCGAGCTGAATAATCTCATCCGTGAGATCTCGAAGGGGATTTAGGCATGAATTCTAATCTGGTCTTTTACAGAGGTCTCCTGACCGAGATCAAAGATCGAATCCGCCGGGCCCAGATCAGGGCGGCTTTCTCCGCCAATACGGAGATGATTCTGATGTACTGGGACATTGGACGGATGATTCACCAACGCCAGCAGATGGAAGGCTGGGGCGCCGGGATCATTCCTAGGTTGGCCAGGGATATTCGCAATGAACTTCCCGAGGTAAAGGGATTTTCCGAGCGGAATATCGGGTACATGATTCGATTTTTCCGTGAGTACGGGGAACCTCCAATTTTGCAACAGGCCGTTGCAAAATTGCCGGGATCGTCTGCCCGGGAGGGGGTATTGCTCCAGTCCTCGACAAAGACCGGGACATTGAGTAATCATCTAAATCTGCAACAGCACGTTGCAAAAATTTCCTGGGGACACAATATCTTGCTGATGGAGAAGGTCAAAGATTTACCAACTCGCCTATGGTACATGCAGCAAACTATCGAACATGGCTGGGGACGGGATACGTTGGCAGCGATGATCAAAGATAGGGTTTATGATCGACACGGACAGTCAGTCAGCAATTTTTCAACCCGCCTCCCCGCGCCGCAGTCGGAGCTTGCCCGGCAGTTACTCAAAGATCCCTACCTTTTCGACTTCCTGACTCTTGAAGAACCTTTTCATGAGCGGGAGCTGGAGACCGGGCTGGTCCGGCACCTTGAGAAATTTCTGCTGGAACTTGGGTCTGGTTTTGCTTTTGTCGGGCGTCAGTATCATCTGGAGGTGAGCGACAAGGATTTTTACCTCGATCTGCTCTTCTACCACCTCAAACTACGCTGCTTCATCGTTGTTGAACTGAAGAAGGGTGACTTTAAGCCGGAATATGCCGGCAAAATGAACTTCTATTGTTCGGTGGTGGACGACCAACTCAGAAACGAAACTGATCAACCCACCATCGGCCTGATTCTCTGCCAGACCAAGGATCGCATTCTGGCTGAATACGCCCTGCGCGACATTCACAAACCTATCGGCATTTCTGACTACGAACTGACCCGCGCCTTGCCGGAGAACCTCAAGTCCAGCCTGCCGACAGTGGAAGAGATTGAAGCGGAATTGTCGCAGGAGATCAGCAAATGAACATCTTCAGAAAATGGAAATGATCAGAAGAGCGCCGAACGAATTCATCAACCGGACGCCGATAAAGCCTGGCGCCGGTTATGACTGTTGTTGAGGCTGTCGAAAAAGCATAGTTGAATATTACATTGTGAAATTATCCGATGCAATAATAACGATTAATAATTAGTATGCTTATAAAGCAGCTTTTATAAATGACTTTAATAAATAATGCCATAATTTATTTACATATACCAATCATATGATATAGTCTTCATCATCCTTTCAAACCCATTTCCCTTCCAAAGGATATGAAGATGGCGCGTTACAAGCATTACGACTACGATCAGTTGCTGATGGTGCCGGTATCCCTGGAAAACCAGTTGATGCCAGGGACGTTGGAATCCGCGATACATCATGTTGTTGAGGAACGCCTTGACTTAAGCATTTTTGAGGAACGTTATCAAAACGATGAAACCGGGCGCAAGGCGATTGACCCTAAGATATTGATAAAGGTCGTTCTGTTTGGTTATTGCCGCGGATTGATCTCATCGCGGTCATTGGAGCGGGCATGCCTGGAAAATATAACTTTCATGGCGTTAGCGTGCGGAGAAAAGCCTGATCACATCACGATTGCCGCCTTTGTTTCATCCATAGACAATGAAATTGGCTCGTTATTTACTAAGGTGCTTTTGATCTGCGAGGAAGAGGATTTGCTTGGAGGCACGCATTTCAGTCTAGACGGAGTGAAGCTTACGTCGAATGCGTCAAAGGAGTGGAGCGGGACATTTGAGGAGCTGAAGAAGAAACAGGAAGCACTTGAGAGGAAGGTGAAGGAGGCGGTTAAGGAGCACCGCGCGGCAGATAAAATATATGAATTAAGGGAAAACTGATTCGGATAGGCGGAGGAGACAGAAGCGGATCAAGACCTTGTAGGAGAAAGCAGAACGCATTGATCAAATTTTTCGGCGGTACGCTTTGCAGCCACAAAAATAATCTCAAAAAAGGGTTTTTCGCCAGGCTCGTTATGCCTCAAAGATAGAAGTTGACAAAGCGTACGCAATGACGTACATTTTAGATAAAACATCAAATTACATCAAGGTGAAAATATGCCGACATTAACAGCTACTGAAGCAAGATCAAAGCTTTACAGGCTTATCGACAAGGCCGCTTCCTCCCACGAACCGATTATCATACAAGGCAAACGTGTTAATGCAGTGCTTATCTCAGAGGATGACTGGCGAGCCATACAGGAAACGATTTATCTTCTGAATATACCCGGCATGCGGGACTCAATTCGAGAAGGGTTAGCCACTCCCATCGAGGAATGCACCCAGGAACTTGACTGGTAATGTGGCAAATCGTTTTCACCAAACAGGCTCAAAAGGACGCCGAAAAACTCTCTGCTGCAGGTCTGCGCTCAAAAGCTAAACAACTCATTGAAGTCATACGTGAAAATCCATATAAGGCACCCCCGCCATTCGAAAAACTTTTAGGCGATTTATCTGGGGCCTTTTCCCGGCGGATAAATATACAGCATCGACTGGTCTATCAAGTTCTTGACGACGAAAAAATTATTAAAATTATCCGGATGTGGACCCATTATGAATAACCAGGCCCAACGAATAAGACTTGGCAGGGGACCTGAAGGGTCCGTCTGCAAGTCGAGGTTGGACTGAGCCGCTTTGAGGTGGGGCGTTTGGAAATTGCTTTGATGCTGTTGTTGAATGCAAGCAAGAGCGTTCAGGCGGTGTAGGGTTAGAGTGAGCTTTGCGGTATGAGAAAGGACAGTATTGTGCGACGGCACGCCAGCGGAGGTTAGCGGGTGCAATGCAATTGCATGTTTTGAGGGCTGAAGTGTGGATCACGGAGGTCCTCTCTTTCGTGGGATCTCGGCGATGTGGATCAACTCAGTCATGCTCCATGTGGGACCTTTTGACGAGACATATGCTTTCAAGCTTATCCGGGGGATTCCCGATGACCGATTCCTTCTTCAATGGGCGAGTCCGAAGTATCGCTTCCCTTTGGATATGGCCCAACTAATGGAAACGTTGGCCAAAGCTTGTGGAAACGACCCGGGGGCATAACCGATGAGATGAAGTGCAAGATCGATACGCCCGAGGGAGGAAGCACATACACCAAGCGGCTTGGGATTGTAGAACCGGGCAAGTTTTTCGGCGACACGCTTTGCAGACACAAAAAAAATCTCAAAATTAGAAAATGAGCTCCGAAAGATTGGTCGGACGTTTCTTCGTCATGGAAAGCGCCATGACAGCCGGCCTCATGACACCCAGTTGAGGCTTCTCTCCACGGCCATCTTCCAGGCCTTGTAACCCTTGTCCCGGGTGCCTGGGTCCATTTGGGGTTGCCAGGTTCGGTCTTCGACCCAGTTGGCCCGGAGTTCTTCCCGGTCAGCCCAGAAGCCCACGGCCAGACCGGCGGCGTAGGCCGCACCCAGGGCCGTGGTCTCTGCAATCCGGGGACGGATAACCGGAACGCCGAGGGTGTCAGCCTGGAACTGCATGAGCAGATCGTTATTCACCATGCCCCCGTCCACTTTAAGACGGGTCAGATTAACGCCCGAATCCCGGTTCATGGCCAGCACCATGTCTTTGGTCTGGTAGGCCGTGGCCTCAAGTACCGCGCGCGCCAGATGTCCCCTGTTCACATAACGGGTGAGGCCCACGATAACCCCCCGGGCATCGGCGCGCCAATACGGCGCGAAGAGCCCTGAGAAAGCCGGGACAAAATAGATTCCCCCGTTGTCCGACACTTCCCGGGCAAGGGTTTCAATCTCCGGGGCCGAAGAGATGAGCCCCAGATTGTCCCGAATCCACTGGACCAATGCGCCTGCAATGGCAACAGATCCCTCCAGGGCATAGCAGGGCTCCTGGCCGCTCATCTGATATGCCAGCGTGGTGATCAGACCATGGGAGGACGGAGTGGGCCTGGTCCCGGTATTGAGCAGGAGGAAGCACCCGGTGCCATAGGTGTTCTTGGCCTCGCCTGGCTCGAAGCAGGCCTGACCCACTAAGGCGGCCTGCTGGTCTCCGAGGGCTCCGCACACAGGCACCGCAGCCCCTAAGGGTCCGTCCATCCGGGTTATCCCCCATGGATTGTGGTCCATTGAAGGCACAATCCTGGGGAGCATCTGATGAGGAATTTGCAGAATGCGGAGGATCTCTTGATCCCAGTTCAGGGAAGCCAGGTCCATAAGCAGGGTTCGGCTCGCGTTGGTAACGTCCGTCACATGGGAACCTCCGTCGGGTCCGCCTGTGAGCCACCAGATGATCCAGGTTTCCATGGTCCCGAAAAGGGCGTGCCCCTTTCTCGCAGCCTCACGAGCTTCGGGGACCTGATCCAGAATCCAGCGGATCTTGGGACCCGAGAAATAGGAGGCGAGGGGCAGTCCTGTCCTTTGGCGAAATCGGTCCTGTCCACCCTCCCTGGCAAGCGCGTCGCAGATCTCCTGGGTTCGCGTGCATTGCCAGACGATGGCATTGGTAAAGGGCATTCCGGTGCGCCTGTCCCACACCACCGTTGTCTCCCGCTGATTGGTGATTCCAACGGCGGCCAGATCCGAACCGGAGAGCCCACCCTTTTCAAGGGCCTCACGCATGACATGCCGGCTGTTTTGCCAGATCTCCATGGGATCATGCTCCACCCACCCAGGCTGCGGATAAATCTGCCGGTGTTCCTTCTGGGCCATGGTAACCATTCGACCCTTCCTGTCAAAGAGAATGAATCTTGTACTCGTTGTGCCCTGATCCAGTGCGCCTATGAATCTCCTCATATGACCTCTCCATTCTGCACCAATAACCTGTACCGATGATTGACATTAATCCCCAAAAACTGAACAAGAATCACTCCACTAACACCATGTTCATTTTTTGAACCAGAGAGATGGATTCCTGATGCGCCAAAACAGATTGACCCCCAGGGTCAAAGGTTCGAAATTGAAAACTCCCTTGACTTCAAGTAGGACATCATAACATCTACTGTCAAGCCTTTGTTGAGGTACATCAAATTTGCCCTCACAATCTATTCTTGCTGAAACTTGATTAAATGCCGAGCACTTGCGCCTAAGGGGACCCGTATAGGGAAAGATGTTGCGGGATTGCGCCCTGCCGGTCGTTCGGCATGGTATGTTTCGTTTGCGAAACAGATATCCCGAAGGTATACTGTCTGTGAAAAATAATGAAGAAACGAGAAATCCTCCGGAGGTTGAATCAATGGCCGATGCAATGTCATCTGACAAGGCCCTCAAAAGCGCAGCAGATGAGGTATCCCAGGAGAACGGCAAGTCCAGGAGCGTTCTTCTGCGGCAATCCAAGATCGTCGACCTGGTCAGAAGGCAGGGCTTTGTGTCCATTGATACCCTGGCCCAGGACTTCATGGTCACCCCTCAGACCATTCGAAGGGATATCAATCAGCTTTCGGCGAACGGGCTGGTTCGACGCTACCACGGGGGCGCCGGTCTGCCCTCCAGTGTTGAAAACCTGGAATACACGACCCGAAAGACTTTCTCCCTGACAGGGAAGATCCGAATCGCACGGCTTGTGGCCGGTCATATTCCCAATGAGGCATCCCTTTTCCTGGACATTGGAACGACCACTGAGGAGGTGGCCAAGGCTCTTCTGGATCACGAGAGGCTGCGGATCATCACCAACAACCTCAATGTGGCCGTCATCCTGAGCGACAGAGAAGGGTTCGAGGTTATTGTCACTGGTGGGGCCGTGCGGGGCCGGGACCGGGGGCTCACAGGGGAGGCCACCATTGATTTCATCAGGCAGTTCAAGATTGACTTCGGCATCATAAGCGTCAGCGGAATTGACGCGGACGGAACCCTGCTGGACTTCGATTATCACGAGATCCGGGTAGGGCAGGCCATCATTCAGAACTCCAGAAAGGTCTACCTGGTTGCCGATCATACCAAGTTTGGCCGGCAGGCCATGGTGCGGCTCTGCAACATACGAGAGGTACATGCCCTTTTCACTGATCGGATGCCCCCCGCCGCCATGTGCGAGATGCTGGCAGCGGCAGATGTGAGGCTGTATGTGGCGGAGGATTCGTTTCCGAGCGATCCCGAATCGGTTGAAAGTAACGCTCTGAGGGGGAAAGCTCCCCCGTGAAGTTATCACATTCATTTACCCTGGGCATGTCCCGGCTGGCGATAAGATTGATCCCCTCGCCGAGGGCATTCTCCAGCACCACCTGGTTCATGACCACAGGCGCCTCTATCTCCAGCCCCCTGACCTCACGCAGGAGATCGAAAATGCGCGGCTTGGGAAACGGCTTTGCGGTGTAGACGGGAGCCAGCGGATGAACTGAGCCCCTCACCCGTACGGTGGTGGCCACCATCCGGCGTGGATCGGTCAATTCCTCCTTTGCGAACCTGGGGCCGCGCTTGCAGCCGTGGCCATCCACATTCAGCAGGACTGAACCCTCTTGCGTAGTCTTCAGACGGCAGCCCATGGGGCAGGTGATGCAGATCATCTCTTGGGTAACTGCCATGGCAATCTCCTAATTAAAAAAGTCTTTTATGGCGCCGACACGGGTGCCACACTCACCCTGAGTTCCTTTGCATTTCGAACCGCTTCGTAATCCCGCCCGCGCAGATGGACGCTGAGCATCTCGCCGGGACGAACATACCGCTCCATCTTCTTCGCGATGAGCGTTTCGCCGTTGGTCACTCTTACCTGCACCGTCTCTTCTATAGGCCTTGCAACCCGCATCTGAAGGATGATCTCCTCCCTGGTCAGGGTCTCTGGATCAATCCTGTGTGGGATCACGTAGCGGATATTGTCCCCAGGCACG
>QZIK01000039.1 GCA_003599015.1 Desulfobacteraceae bacterium
CCATGATCGCCTATGCCGCGGGTGAGACGGCAAATACCCAGATACGCAACATGGGAACGGTGGTTGGAAACATATGTAACGCAGCTCCTTCAGCGGACAATGCATCCATGCTTCTGGTTCTGGGCGCGGAGGCGGTCCTTGCGAGCGAAAAGGGTGAAAGGATTTTGGCCCTTGAAAAATTCTTCAAGGGCCCTGGGGTTACGGCCAGACGTCCAGATGAGATGGTAACCGCCATACGGGTGCCGCCTCCTTTGCCTGGAAGCGGGACCTCTTACCAGCATATCTCCGCCAGGGGGAAGGTGGACATACCTGCCGCCGCGGTGGGAGCCATGCTGGTGATGGATGGGGATAAGTGCAGGGAAGCCAGGATAGCCCTTGCCGCTGTCGCGCCTGTTCCCATGAGGGCGATTGAGACTGAGACCCTGCTCAAGGGAAAGAAGATTACGGCGTCTCTTGTTGAAAAGGCGGGCAGGAAGGCATCCACGGAGGCCCGGCCCATCTCTGATCTGAGGGCTAGCGCCGATTACAGGAAACGCATGATAGCGGTCCTGACCGGAAGGGCCGTGATGGAGGCCATGGAAAAGGCCGGAAAAGGAACAAGGGGAGGAGGCAAAGGACTATGAAGGAAAATGGAACGGGTAAATTTGCGGCCGTCGGAAAAGACATAGCCCGCACGGACGCCCGCCTCAAGGCCACAGGCTCCGCCATGTATGCAGATGACATGAAGCTTCCGGGAATGCTCCACGGGGCGCTTCTGAGAAGTCCCTTTGCCCACGCCGCCGTAAAAACCATAGATACAGCCAAGGCCGCGGCCCTGCCGGGGGTTAAATGCGTCATAACAGGCAGGGATCTCCCCAAGGTCAACTACGGGAACTGGCGCCTGTTTCCCGAAACCCAGGATGAATACGCCCTTGCCCATGACAGGGTTCGTTTCATAGGGGATGAGGTGGCGGCGGTTGCCGCTGTGGACAGGGACACGGCCCTTGAGGCTGTGAGGCTCATAAAGGTGGATTACGAGGAGTTGCCGGCGGTCTTTACCGTGGATGAGTCGCTGAAAAAGGGGGCGCCGGTTTTGCACGAGGCGTTTCCGTCCAACATAAGCATAGACAGGAAAATCAGCTACGGAGATGTGGAAAAGGGCTTCCAGGAATCGGATTATGTGCGGGAAGACACCTTTACGGTTCATGCGGTAAGCCATGCCTATCTTGAGCCGTGCTCCTGTCTGGCCCAGGCCGATATTGACGGCCGCATCACGCTATGGACCTCCACACAGACGCCGTACATAGTTCAATGCCTTCTGGCATCCGCGCTGGGCATGCGCGAAAACGATGTCCGTGTGGTGAAGCCCTATGTTGGCGGAGGTTTCGGGGGAAAGATGGAGCTCAGGTCCTGGGAGGTCTGCGCTGCTTTTATGGCAAAAAAGACGGGAAGACCCGTCAAGTTCACTCTTACCAGGGAGGAGGAGCTTGCAACCGGAAGGCGCAGGCATCCCATGAAGATAACGTCCAGGGTGGGGTTCAAAAAGGACGGGACCCTGGTTGCCAAGGATCTGAGCATTCTCCTTGACGGAGGGGCCTACAATGCCATGGGGCCTACCGCCACATTTCTTTGCGGCAACTTCGGAGCAATGCTGTACCGCTATCCCAGCTACAGGTTTCTGGGGCAGCATGTCTACACGAACAAGCCGCCAGCAAGCGCCATGAGGGGGTTCGGCGCTCCGCAATCCCTTTTCGCGGCAGAATCCCAGATGAACATGGCCGCTCAGGAGCTGGGGATAGATCCCATAGAGCTCAGGATCAAAAACGCCCAGAGAAGCGGTGATGAGATCCCCGGGGTTGCAACCATATCGAGCTGCGGGTTTATTGAGTCTCTCGAGGCGGTTGCCAAGATGTCCGGCTGGAAGAAAAAAAGAAAGCTCCTCAAGGACGGGCGGGGGATAGGGGTCGGATGCTACAGCTTTATCTCGGGAGGCGTCTTTAACTGGTTCAACACCCAGTATCCGTTCTCGGCCGCGGAAGTGAGGGCATTTTCGGACGGTACGGTGCATCTTCTCACCATGGCCTCAGACATAGGTCAGGGCTCGGACACTGTATTAAAGCAGATACTTTCCGAAGAGCTTGGGCTGCGCATGGAGGATATCAGGATAACGAGCGCGGATACGGCAATGACGCCGCAGGCGGATCTGGGCTCATGGGGAAGCAGGGTCACACTTATGGCAGGAAACGCCGTGCTCAACGCGGCAAGGCAGATCAAGGATCAACTGTTTGGAGCAGTTTCGGCCCGCTTCAATCTCAACGTCATCTATGACATGGAGTGCAGGGACAGCAAGGTCTATCCCAAGGGAAGGCCCAACAAGAGCGTAAGTTTCGGCGAGGCTGTGGCCATGGTTCAGAAGGCCAAGAGAGGGGAGCCCCTTGTGGCAAGAGGCTACTACACCCCCAGGAACAAAGGACTGGTTACTCCTGCCTTCAGCTTCGGCGCGCAGGTGGCGGAGGTGGATGTGGACAGGGAAACAGGGCTCGTCCAGGTTAAAAAGATGTGGACGGCCCACGACTGCGGCACTGTGATCAACCCGGTTTCGGTTGAAGGGCAGCTTGAAGGCTCGATCCATATGGGGCTGGGCTACGCCCTGTGCGAGCAGTTCGTGATGGAAAAGGGAAAGACCCTCAACACCACCTTTCTTGATTACAAGATACCCTCCGCGCTGGACATGCCGCCCGGGGAATCCCTCTGCATTGAAACCTACGAGCCGGAGGGTCCTTTTGGGGCAAAGGAGGCGGGGGAGGGCCTGGTATCGCCGACAGCTCCGGCCATTGCCGAGGCCGTGTGCCATGCAACCGGATACAGGTGCAAGGATCTTCCCATCACGCCGGAAAAGGTCCTGAAAGGAACGGCCTCAAAGGCGAAGCGATCCTGAAAGAAAAAGGGCCGGAAGGCGCTATTGCCTGCTGCCGGGATCAGTCCATTGCCGCATACTCAAGGAAGATGGTCACCGTCCTGTTGAGGGCCCTTCCCTCCGGAAGCGCATTGTCGTAGAGAGGGTCATAGGGCCCCACGCCGGTTACGGTTATACCCTCCACGGCCTTCATGCCCCTTGCCTTGAGCTGGGAGTGGACCGCCCTCGCCCTTCTTTCAGAGAGGGCGAGATTCACATCCTCAGGCCCTGTTGTGTCCGTGTGGCCGATGATCTTGACTTCGGCCCTGGGAAGGGTCTTCATCCTTTCAACGATTCTGTCCGCTATAACCTGATTCCTGCCTGATATCCTGTCGCTTCCGAAGTCAAAAAGAATAAGGGCATAGCTTTCCTGCACCCTGTAGCCTATCCTCTGGGCCTTTCGTGCCTCTGTTGCAATGAAGTTGACCTTACAGGCGGCGGTTGAATTATGCTTGTAAACATTTCCCTTTCTGTCTATAAGCTCAAGATCCAGGACAAGGGAATCATGGGCGGCTATTTTTTTGAGACCCACCTCTTTCAGGTTTACTGTGAGCGGATCAGGCATAACGCCTGTGCCGGAGAGGGCGGTCAGAAGCGTGCCGTCCGGACCCCTCAGGAAGATTCGCCAGCGCTCTATCCCGTAGCCGGCGACGGCCTTTGTCTGAATCTTGATCTCTTTGACGGGCGAGGCATATTCCACATAGGTGCTGGGGATACTGTCCAGGATAGAGGCGGATTCGGAGATTATTTCAACCCTCCTGTTTTCAGCCCTTCCCTCTTCGTGCCTGCTTGGGCTTGGAACTGCGGGCAGTCCCCTAGCCTCGACTGCCAATCTTGAGGAAGGGATTCCCCAAATGCCTTCTAGATAACGCTTTACCGCCGCTGCGCGCTCCCGGGAGAGGTCCAGTCTTCCCTTTTCTTCGACAAAGTCGGCGTTGCACCCTACAAGCCTGATGGTGGTCTGGGGATTTTCCCTTAGCCTCTTGCCGATAACGTTGAGAAGATGATGGTGCTTTTCCATGGCACCGGCAATGCGGTCAAAGGAAAAGGCGTCCGTTTCCGAGCGGTCCTTGAAAAGGATGTATCGCTCCGGAATACGTGCGTCTCCTGCTTCGAAAAACACAAAATTAAGCATTGGAGAGCTCTCTATGGTGTTTATCTCTTCCACCGCCACCTCTGAAGGCTCAATTACAACTGTTGCGGAAGGCGCCTCTATGAAGTCTTTTACAGCCTCGTGTCTTTTTACTGCAACAGCGAGCAAAGGCGCTGAGGTTTCAACAATGTCTTCATTTCCATCGGTTATCTTGATCTTTGTCTCAAGATTGCCAGCGGATAACATGCGTTCCCATCCCAGATCGGCCAGGGGAAAAAGATAGAATGGCTGCAGATCACCTGTGCCCTTCTGTGTTGTCAGAGTTTCTCCTTTGGCACTCATGGATATCTCCCAGCTTGAAACTCCATTGGGCGCATCAATTCTGGGCCTTACCTCCAGAACGTTTACGTTGTTTTTTTCCTGGATGGACAGTCCCGGCAAGGCCACGGGGCGTCCCGAGGCTTCGAGTGTAATTTCAACCCGCTGGTTCTCGGCAGGCCCTTCCAAAAGGCTTTCAGGCGCCGGTTTTTCAGGAATTCCTCTTGCCTCGATTCTGATGCGCGAAGGATCTATATCCCAGATATCCCTCAGATATGCTCTTACCGTTTCGGCCCTTGCAAGGGACAATGCCTCTCCTCCTTTTTCATAGTCTTCCCCCGAGGTGCAGCCAACTATTCGGACTTTGACGGAAGGGTCTTTCCTTAGGCGGTTTCCCACTATGTTGAGTATGTTCAGATGGCGATCCCTGAGGCTTCGAAGGGATTTTTCATCAAAAAAGTTTGTATGTGTCTTTGCAGGGAAAAGGTTATAGCGTGCCGGAGGCTCACTCTTTCCCTGTCCGAAGAAAACGTAGGCTGGCAAAGGCGTGCCGTCCAGGAGCGCGAGGGCCTCAAGCTCGATTTTGCGTGGTTCCACGGTCATGGTTCCCTTGGGAGGGTCTGACAGCCTGTAGCTTACGACATAGCGGTGCAGCAGCGTGGAAGAAAATGCCTTGAAGATCGGGACCAGCTCCGCCGCGGACCGTGCCTTCCATATGGTTCCTCCCAGAGATTGAGAAAGGCTTGTAAGGAATGGATCTGTCGTCTCCTCGGGCATGTAGTCTACCGCATAGGCGGAAAGTCCAGGGGCGGCGTTTGCCATGGCCAGGACCTCATCTTTTGTTATCTTGCTGTTAAGATCCTCTCCGTCTGAAAAAACCATAAGGAATTTATTGGTCTTTTCGGGCAATCCATTCGCAAGCCTGATTCCTGCGGCAAGCGCCTCATAAAGATATGTGCTGTCGGTAAGTCCTCTGTCATATCCTGTTTTTACAAAGTTCATAATGGAGTTTTTGTCGTTTGAGCGGAAGGTCTTTACCCTGAGCGGGCGGTCATTGACTGTCATACCTGTCTGATTGCTGAAAATTACCACGTGAACATCGTCTATGGGCCGTAAAAGATCCAGCAGTTGCTTTAGGGCTGAAAGAAGAGGTTCAACAGCCTCCCTTTTCTTCATGGAATAAGAATTGTCGAGTACCATGAAGAGATTTAATCCAACCTCTTTGTTTATCTCCAGGGGCTCAACTGATACTACCCTTGCCTTTTTTGAGCCGGAAAAAATCTCAAGGTCTGCCGGAATGATTCCCTTCAGAGGGTTTCCTCTGGCGTCCTTGACGGAAACAAGGATCTTGTTTTCTTCGTAATCCTGGTAGGTGACCGTAGCATCTTTGCCCGGAACGTTTATCTTAAGCTCTTCTGCCCCTGAAAAGGATGCAATCGCAAATTGAAAAATCATAAGTGAACACAATTTAAATAGAAATGCTTTCTTCATGGCAATCTCCCTGAATTCTTGTCTTAAGAAGTGAGCCCTTGATTTATGTGACTGTAGGAAAGGCGCCTTAAGGTGTCAAGCCCAAACAGTCCTGTTGACAAAGTCGGCAGGATGCGCTGGTCACCGCAACAATTCAGAAGTTCTATGGAGCCAAAAAGAATCTGCCCAATAGTTCTATACTAACCGATTGGTATGCAACCTGATTCCAAAATATGTGCTTGAAAGCTATTTCTATTTGATATCACGGATAAAAAATGTAATAAAAATCCCTTGACTTCCCAAAATAGCTCTTATATACAAGCCGAAATACTAACCGATTGGTATGTGATGTTTCCGGAGTTACATTGAAAAGAAGCGAAGACACGGAGAAGAGAATAATAGACGCTGCCCTGGAACTATTTGTCCGCAAGGGTTACCATGGCACATCCATCAGCGAAATCACACAGAAGGTCGGTCTCTCCAAAGGTGCCCTTTATGCGCATTTTTCAAGCAAGGGAGAACTGCTCCTGCATATCATCAGGAAGTTCAAGACCAGTTTCATAGACCAGATGATACAAACAGTGAACGAGCATAAGGGTGACGCCCTGGCAAAGCTTCACAGCACTATAACGTTCAGCAGCAAATTCGCCCTTGAAAATCAGGACCTGTGCGTCTTTCTCACCTTTCTAACAACTGAACTTAAGGCTGATGTTGACTTCGAACAGCCATTAAAAAACCTTTACCGCGATTATCAAAAATTCATAAGCCAGCTCATTCAGCATGGAATTAGACAGGGTCTTTTCAATAGAGATCTCGACCCTGATATGGCAGCGCTGGCTTTTATGGCCCTCCATGATGGCGTGCTGCATCAGTGGGTGCTTAACAGAAATCACATAGACGGTGAGAGATATGTGAAGACCTTCCGGACGATTTTCATGGAGGGTCTCAAGGTCAGATAACCACCTAATTAAATTCCACGCGTGCGGAGGTTTTGATCATGCGAGACGTTGTGGTTGTTAGCGCTTGCAGGACACCCATCGGAGATTTCGGTGGTTCGCTCAAATCCCTTAAGCCGTTTGATCTTATAGTGCCAGTGATCGAGGATTCACTTAAAAGAGCAGGTATTGAAAAGTCTCAGGTGGATCAGGTTATCGTTGGAAACTGTTTTGCTCCACTGGAGCAAAATATTGGCAGGATAACCCCGCTCCTGGCAGGGTTCCCCTATGAAACCCCCGGCTTCACTATAAACTGCGCCTGCGCGTCCGCATCCATGGCGGTGATACAGGGGGTGAACGCCATTGCCATGGGGCAGGTTGATGTGGTCCTGGCGGGCGGGGTTGAGTCTATGAGTAACGCTCCCTACGTGATGGATACTGCCCGTTGGGGGCAAAGGCTCAAACACGCCAATGCATATGATTTGGTCTGGAAATCCATGCAGGAATACCCGGTTGGGGGCGGTATGGGGATAGCTGCGGAGAGGCTTGCCGACAAGTACGGCTTGAGCCGTCAGGAGCAGGATGAACTGGCAGTTACAAGTCATAAGCGTGCCGTAAAAGCAATAATGGAGGGCCGATTTAAAAGGGAAATAGTCCCGTTGAATGTTCCAGCGGGACGAGGAAAATCAATAAGGGTGGACACTGACGAACACCCACGCAATGATACAAGCCTTGAGAGCCTTTCTAAACTTCAACCCGCATTCAAAGAGGGCGGCACGGTAACTGCTGGAAACGCGTCAGGGATAAACGACGGGGCAGTTGCCGTACTTCTTATGGCAGGGGAAAGAGCCTCCCGCCTTGGAGTTAAAACCATGGCCGGAATATCTGCCTTCAATGTCGCTGCTGTTGATCCCCACCTGGTAGGGATCGCCCCTGTGCCCGCCATAAAAAAGGTGCTTCAGCAAAGGGAGCTGTCTCTGGCTGACATCCAGCTCTTTGAGATCAACGAGGCCTTTGCCTCTTATTACCTTGCTACGGAAAAGGAACTGGGGCTCAACCGGGAGATCACAAATGTCAACGGCAGCGGGATCTCCCTGGGTCATCCTGTGGGATGCACAGGAGGTAGAATACTTGTTAGCCTTATTTATGAGATGGAACGTCAAGACCTCCACAGGGGTATTTCTGCCTTGTGCGCTGGAGGAGGCGTCGGGACTGCAATTCTTGTTGAGCGTTGATATCTCCACAGACCCTTTGATGAAACTATGCTCCAGGTAAACAACATAGAGGTGGTTTACAACAAAGTAATTCTTGTGCTTAAGGGAATATCCCTTGAGATCCAGGACGGTGGAGTTGTTGCCCTTCTAGGAGCCAACGGAGCGGGGAAGACAACTACCCTGAGAGCCATCTCCGGGATACTTGATGTAGAAAACGGGGAACTGGAGGGTGGGCAGATAGACTTTATGGGCAGGCCTATTCACAACCTTGACCCCGATGAAATCGTAAAGCTCGGTATCTCAATGGTGCCAGAGGGTAGAAGGGTTTTTCGAGACCTGACGGTCCTTGAAAATCTTCTCATAGGCGCCCACACAAGGATGGACAAAGAAGGAATAAGAGCCGATCTGGAAATGATTATTCGCTATTTCCCTGTCCTCAAGGAAAGGAAGGGTCAGCTCGCCATATACCTTTCAGGAGGCGAGCAGCAGATGTTGGTAATAGGAAGGGCCCTTATCTCAAGACCAAAACTGATGATGCTGGATGAGCCGTCTTTGGGACTTGCCCCGCTTCTGGTCACGGAGATCTTTAATATACTTCGTTCCATCAACGGAGAGCAGAGGACAGGCATACTGCTTGTTGAGCAGAATGCAAGAATAGCCCTTAATTTCGCGCGCTATGGCTACATCATGGAGAACGGCAAAATAATGCTGGACGGCCCGAGCGAAGAACTGGTTAAAAACGAAGATGTCAAAGAGTTTTATCTCGGCGTCAAAGACGATCTTGCAAAGAAGAGTTACGCCGAGGTGAAGCATTACAAGCGCAGGAAACGCTGGCTTTCGTGAGGGTGATCTTGGAGCTGCTCGAGGTTCAAAGTCTTTCGCTGAGATTCGGTGGCATAGTGGCCCTTGCCGACCTGAATATAAAGGTCAGGGAAGGCGGGCTCCACGCGGTCATAGGCCCCAACGGAGCGGGTAAGACATCGCTTTTTAATTGCCTGAGCGGTGTTTACCGTCCGACGACAGGTAATATTTTCCTGAAAGACAGAGAAATTACCGGCATGAAGCCCCATCAGATTTCAAGGCTCGGGATAGCCCGAACCTTCCAGAATATTGAGCTTTTCGCAAATATGACGGTCATGGATAATCTCCTCCTTGGAAGACATGTCCATATGAAAACCGGTCCATTCTCAGGAGCTCTTTTCTATGGACGGGCACTTACTGAGGAAGTTCACTGCCGTCTCAAGGTGGAGGAGATAATAGATTTTCTGGAGATTGAAAAGGTCCGAAAGAAGCCTGTAGGGTCTCTGCCATACGGCATCCAGAAACGGGTTGAACTGGGAAGGGCTCTGGCCATGCAGCCGAATATCCTGCTGCTGGATGAGCCTGTTGCCGGGATGAACGTTGAGGAGACTGAAGATATGGCGAGGTTCATCCTGGACATAAATGAGGAGCTGGGGGTGACTATAATCATGGTCGAGCATGACATGGGAGTGGTTATGGATATTGCAGAGATTGTGACTGTCCTGGACTTCGGCGCCAAGATAGCGGAAGGCAGCCCTCAAGAAATCCAAGCAAACAATAGAGTTATAGAGGCTTATCTGGGGCAGGAGTAATAGTTCCATGGGGAATTTGAGATGACTTACGACACCCTGCCCAAGCTTTTCTTAAGAAACCGTGAACTTTACAGGAATAAAGTCGCCTTAAGGGAAAAGGAGTTTGGCGTCTGGAAGCGGGTGACGTGGCGTGAATACTGGGAGGAGGTCTGCTGTTTTGCCCTGGGATTAAAGACCCTGGGACTTGAGCGCGGCAATAAGGTCTCCATCCTTGGAGACAATTGCAGGCAATGGCTTTACGCCGATCTTGCAGTCCAGTCATGCTCCGGCGTAACAGTGGGTATATATCCCACTGACGTGTCCTCCCAAGTTCGCTATGTTTTGGATAACTCCGAATCAAGATTTGTGGTGGTCAAAGACCAGGAACAGGCTGATAAGGTCTTGGATGTCAAGGACTCCCTTCCCTATCTCAAAAAGATAATTGTAATTGATATGAAAGGGTTGAGGCGTTACAGGGAACCCATGTTAATGAGTTTCAGGGACGTGCAGGAAATAGGAGCGGCCCTTCACAAAGACAAACCAGGGCTTTTTGAGAAAATGGCACTTGAAACGGGATCTGATGACGTCTGCATAATTGTTTACACATCCGGCACCACCGGGCAGCCCAAGGGGGCGATGATAACCCACCGCAATATAGTTGCAATGATTCAAGGGCTTGCAAGTGTCCTTGAGTTCAGATCCACTGAATCTTTTGTTTCAGCCTTACCCCTCTGCCATATAGCAGAACGAATGTTTTCTCTGATATTTCCCATGTGGGCAGGATTTACCGTCAACTTCGCAGAGAGCGTTGCAACCCTTCAGGAAGATTTGAGGGAGATTTCGCCCACTGCTTTTTTCAACGTTCCAAGAATATGGGAAAAGATGCATTCCTCCATTATCATACGGATGCACGATGCGGTCTTTTTCAAGAGATGGATCTTCAGTGCCATGATGCCGGTCGGTTACAGGGTAGCCAACTTTAGGCTGATTGGAAGCAAAGTCCCTCTTCATTGGAAGTTAGCATACGGTATCGCTTATCTGCTTCTTTTCAGGGCGTTAAAAAACCAGCTCGGACTGCTCCAGGCACGTCTATTTGTTAGTGGGGCTGCTCCTCTTTCACCCGATATCATGAAATTCTACCATGCAATCGGTATTCCGATCCGGGAATGCTACGGAATGACAGAGACAACGGGAATCACCACCATGCCCACGGAAAGCGAAATCAAGACCGGCGGCTTTGTGGGAAGGCCCATACCAGGAGTAGAAATAAAGATTGCTGAAGACGGAGAAATCCTTCAGAAAGGATCAATGGTGTTTGCCGGTTATTACCGGAACCAGGAGGCCACCAATGAAACCGTTGTTGACGGCTGGTTGCGTACCGGTGATGTGGGAGAGCTGGATGAAAACGGCAACCTTAGAATCACAGACCGGAAGAAGGACATAATTATCACTGCGGGAGGAAAGAACATCGCTCCTTCAGAGATAGAAAACAAGCTCAAATTCAGCCCTTTTATAAAAGAAGCGATAGTCATAGGGGACCGTCGCAAATACCTTACATGCCTTATTCAAATAGAGTTAGAAAACATAGCTAACTGGGCGCAGACCAATCGCCTCGCATATACCAATTACAAGAGTCTTGCAACTCATCCTGAGATCCGCCGGCTAATCGGACAAGAAGTCGAAAAAGTCAATAGGGAACTTGCCCGCGTGGAGACCATCAAGAAGTTTACCATCTTGGAGAAAGAGCTTGATCAGGATGATCAGGAGTTGACTGCCACAATGAAGGTGAAACGCTCCATGATTGAAAAAAGGTTTAAGAATCTTATAGAGGCCATGTACAGGTAGCCTAAAAACTAGAAAGTGACCTCGGCAGCGGGAAATGTGCTTATAACACATTTGAAAGGGAAGGCTTATGGAATCGGGGCTTGTTTTTTTCTTACAGCTTCTAGGTAGCGGGATTGCGGTTGGTTGTCTCTACGCCCTTATCGCTTTGGGGTTCGTATTGATTTTTAAGGCAACGGAAATAGTCAATTTTGCCCAGGGAGAGGTTATCATGCTTTCTGCGTTTATTTGTTACTTCCTGGTCACAACCTTCCATATCCCATTCTTTCCGGCGCTTGTGATAACCTGCATTGCAGCGGCCCTTCTGGGTGTTCTGACCGAGAGACTTGTTCTGAGACCCATGCTGGGAGAGCCGGTTTTCGCCGTGGTTATGGTTACTATAGGCCTGAGCATTTTTTTTCGGAGTATGGCAGGTATACTCTTCGGGCATAATAACCTCGTTTTCCCAAATCCCTTTCCTTCTGAAACGTTAAAGCTGGGAGGAATTGTGCTCTCCCAGACCCAGATCTGGATTATGGTGTCTACCTTTGTCCTGATCACAGCATTTTTTATTTTTTTCAAGTACTCGCGAATTGGCCTGGCTATGAGGGGCACTGCCGACGACCAGAGGGTGGCCCTTTTGATGGGTGTCAGTGTAAAGAGGGTCTTTTCCCTGATCTGGGCGCTTTCGTTTGCGACTGCAGCGGTGGCAGGGATCTTTCTGGCAAATGTTATGGTCATAAACCTGGGACTTGCCTTTGTGGCCATAAGTGCATTTCCGGCAATTGTCCTTGGGGGGCTGGAAAGCATCCCAGGCGCCATAATTGGAGGTCTGGCCATAGGTATTATTGAAAATCTGGCTGGAGGTTATCTTGACCAGATGATAGGGGGAGGAATAAAGGATGTGACGCCGTTTGTTGTCCTTTTCCTTCTGCTTATGTTCAGGCCATATGGTTTGTTTGGCAAAAAGGAAATAGAAAGGGTTTAGGTGAAGGTCTTGGCGATACGCAGCAAGACATTCAGGGAAAGCTACAAGGAGGATATAAGACTTTTTCAGACCATCTGGATTAAGGTATGGATGGGTCTATTTATTGTGTTTCTTTCCCTGCTTCCGTTTTTGGGCGATCCTTATGTGGTTTACCTTGTAAATATCTCCTCCGTAGCAGCCATTTCCGCTCTGGGACTAAATATTCTCACAGGTTTCACCGGCCAGATCTCTCTCGGCCATGCGGCGTTTTTTGCTATTGGCGCCTACGGTACTGCAATCCTGGCAAGCCGCTTTAGTCTTCCGTTCTGGGTAAGTCTGCCGGCCGGAGGGATTGTAGCCACCGTCGCAGGACTTCTGGTCGGCGTGCCTTGCCTTAGACTCAAGGGGCTATATCTTGCAATGGCGACAATGTCCTTCGGGGTTGTGATCGAGTTTTTAGTTGTGACATTGGATGGCTTGACCAAGGGAGTCAGGGGGATAGCGGTGCCTCCAGTGAAGCTTTTTGGTTATGCCCTGGACTCAAATGAAACGCTCTATTATCTGCTATTGTCGGTCACGGCCTTGTGCCTTATAACAGCATCCAACATAATCCGTACAAGGGTGGGAAGGGCGTTTGTGGCCATACGTGACAGAGATATCGCCGCGGAGGTTATGGGCGTTGATCTTGTCACCTATAAGGTGATGGCCTTTGCAATAAGTTCTTTTTATGCGGGAATCGCAGGAGGATTGTACGCATACCTTATGGCTTACATCCATCCGGAACACTTCAGCTTTCTGCTGTCTGTCCAGTATCTGGCGATGATAATAGTCGGCGGACTCGGTTCCATATTAGGCTCTGTGTTTGGTGCTGTTTTCATAACGATTGTGCCTGAGTTCATAAAGTCATTCGCCGAGGGTCTGTCCCGAATTTTTCCTGTCCTGGAGGGCAGGTACGATGACAACTGGAATATAGCGGCATTTGGACTCATGATAGTTCTGTTTCTCATTTTTGAGCCTAAAGGGCTTGCCGGGATCTGGGGCAGGGTCAAGACTTGTTTCAAGAACTGGCCTTATACCTATTAGTATTTGTGGCGGAGATAGGATGTTAACACATAACAATGAGTACGGAGGGTGCTATGATGGGCAGGAAGATGGTGATGGTTTGTTTTGCAGTTGCAACGATTTGTTTATGGGCTTGCCAAAGCTTTGCAGAGCGAGGAGTCAGTGATGACAAGATCAAGTTGGGGCTCATCCTCGTAAAGACCGGCCCTGTCGCCGCGCTGGGTATTCCCAGTGGACAGGGGCATGGGGACTACTTCCAGTACATCAATGATCAGGGAGGAGTGCACGGCAGAAAGATTGAGATGATATGGGAGGATGATGAATTTCAGGCCCCCAAATCAGTGGCCGCCCTGAAGAAACTCATCCACCGGGATAATGTCCTTACCATAATTACCACAGGTGGTTCCCAGCAGACCATAGCTAATATGAACAGTATACAGGAATACAAAATAGTTAACGTTCCAAATGCCCTGATGAGGGAATTTTACGATCCCTATAACCCCTTTATCTTCGCGATGGGTGCGACCTATGAAGCGCAGTTTCAGTGCATAGTCGACTATATCTTCAACGACCTCAAGGCCCAGAATCCGCGCATAGGGGTGGTTTACACCAAGAAGGAGTATGGAAAAATTGGGCTTGAAGCGACAAGGGAAAGGGCAAAGAAATACGGTGTTGACCTGGTCTCCGAATTAGTTCTTCCAACCGGAGCGGTAGATGCAAGCTCACAGATCCTGACACTTCAGCAAAATGCTGTGGATTATGTGATAACATGCGACGTGTTGCCTCCTATTATAAGCCTTCTTAAAACGGCGGAGAAGTATAACTATAAACCCAAGAAATGGTTCGGCTTCAATTGGGCGACTGATGACATGATAGTCAAGGCGTGTGGAGCAGCGGCTGAAAACTATATAGGTGTCAACTATTTTGGTGCATGGTCCGATGATAATCCCGGCATGAAGCTGGTAAAGGAAATTGCGGCTAAATACAACAGGGATGAAAAGAGCATAGGCCTCACATCGCTTTATACTTATGGGATAGGGGTTTCAATGCTTTATGTTGAGGCCTTTAAACGTGCCGGGAAAAATCTCACTCCCGATACGCTGAAGGCTGCTTTTGAGACCTTCAGAAACTTCGATACAGGCGGAGTTCTTCCTCCCCTTACCTATACGGATAAGAGCCACGCCCCGCCGGAGGTAGTTAGATTCTTTAAGGCCGATGTGCCCAACAAGAGACTTGTTACTTGTACGGACTGGAGAAAGCCAAGGAACTTGTAGTTCGTCTGATTTAAAATCAACAGCACTGCCTATAGGATCATGGGGTGCCGTGCTCCATGATCCCTATAGGATTTCACTTGCAGTGGCTCCTTCCTCGTGAACATCCAGCCTGCAATAATTAGGATGCATAATTCGTATTATTCTGTTATCTTCTCTCAGGGTTACGAACTTCCTCCTGACTAAGTTTTTGGTAAGATACTTTTCAGTGGATTACAGTGACTCAAATCATTATTGCAATAACCTTATTTTTATACTTTGTTGTGCATGCCGCGACCATGTGGTTTAATCGGGATTATTGACTGTGGAGAGGAATCAACTCAAATGGAAGGCAGGTTTTTTAAGGTTAAGACCTCGCAGGAGGTGCTTGCCATCATAGACGGATTCCATCCTTTGGATGAGGAATTCGCGGCTGTGGAGCAGGGGTTGGGAAGGGTCCTCAGCAGGGATATAACCGCTCCGGAGGACCTTCCGGCTTTTTCAAGATCCTCTGTGGACGGTTTTGCAGTGCGTGCGCGGGACACCTTTGGGGCCACCGAGGCCATGCCTGCCCTTTGCGAGATCAAGGGCGAGGTAATAATGGGAGAGGTACCTGAAGGGACTCTCTGGGCAGGAACTGCGTGGAGGATACCGACAGGCGGCATGCTCCCGGAAGGTGCTGATGCGGTGGTCATGGTGGAGCACAGCCATCTGCTGGACGAAAAGACGGTGGAGATAACAAGACCGGTATCTCCACTTGAGAATGTGATATTGCCGGGCGATGATTTCGGCAAAGGTTCCCTAGTATTGGGAAAGGGTCATAGATTAAGAAGCCAGGATCTCGGGGTCCTGGCAGGACTTGGTATTCTGAGAGTTCCTGTCGCCAGGAGGCCCAGGGTGGCTGTGATTTCTACCGGAGACGAGATAGTGCCTATCGGAAAATCTCCTAAACCCGGTCAGGTGCGCGACATAAACAGGATAACCCTGAGTGCTTTTTGTATTAATGCGGGAGCTGAACCTTTTGCCCTGGGAATATTTCCAGACCGATTTGACGCCGTGGCAAAAGCCGTAAGGGATGGACTTGAGGCGGCCGACATGGTCTGGATATCAGGAGGGAGTTCGGTTGGGACAAGGGATCTGACTCTCAAGGTCTTTGAAACCATACCGGAGTTCGAACTCCTCGCGCACGGGATTTCTATCAGTCCCGGCAAGCCTACGATTATCGGAAAATCCCGTAACAAGGCGCTGGTCGGACTTCCAGGGCATGTTGTCTCAGCCCTGGTGGTGGCCGAGATATTCATGGGGAGGCTTCTTTCCAGATTGTCGGGAGAAAGCCCAGTCCGTACCTTTCTCAATCAGCCTATCGAGGCGGTGCTTTCCCGCAATGTCGAGTCCGCTCCGGGCAGGGAGGATTACATCAGGGTTCGGCTGAAGGAAAAACAGGGGATCATATACGCCGAGCCGATCTTTGCAAAATCAGGATTGATTTCAAGTCTTGTGGTTTCGGACGGTCTCATAAGGATAGACGTCAACTGCGAGGGTCTTTATGAGGGTGAAAAGGTGCCTGTTCTTCAATTCAGCACAGGTCTCAGGACCCCCTGGAACGGGACCCCTTTTATTTTTGAGAGGTAAGGGACGTTGATGAAGAGAAGCGTTTATCTTTCAATGAAAAGCCTGGACGAGGCAAGGGATATATTCCTTGGGAGCCTTGGCAAGGGTTATCTTACAGGAACGGAGATCATCGGTATTGATGAGGCGCTTGGCCGGGTGACTGCGGAACCTGTTTTTGCAAAATACTCCTCTCCTTCCTACCATTCGGCGGCCATGGACGGCGTGGCTGTTAGGGCGGAGGAAACCTACGGAACTACGGAGCGCAGGCCCAGGAAGCTGAGAATAAAGAAGGATTTTGTCTGGGTCAATACCGGGCAACCAATGCCTGAGTCCTTTGACGCGGTCATTATTGTGGAAAAGGTTCATCAGATAAACCCGGAAGAGAT